>CAZNWZ010000475.1:0-1006 GCA_964576455.1 uncultured Lysobacter sp. | reverse complement strand
CGATTCGATTTTCCGTCCCCGGGGCCCCGGCGCCTTTGCGGGCGCTCAAGAAACGTGCCGGCGCCAGCCGGTGCCGACGGACCGCGTCAGCCCGGCAGGACGATGCGCGAGCCCCCGCCCAGGTCCAGCATGAGCCCGTTGATGCGCCGGACGAACGCGGCCGGGTCGTCGAGCTGGCCTCCCTCGGCGAGCAGCGCCTGGTCGAAGAGGACCGAGGCCCAGTCGTCGAACTTCGCCTCCTCGCCCTTGAGGCGCTCGATCACGGGGTGCCTCGGGTTGACCTCCAGGATCGGCTTCGAGGCCGGCACGCCCTGCCCGGCCGCCTTGAGCAGGCGCGCGAGGTTGCCGCTGGGGTCGTGCTCGTCCGCCACGAGGCAGGCGGGCGATTCCGTGAGGCGGTGCGTGACGCGCACCTCCTTCACGCGCTCGCCCAGGCTCGCCTTGATGCGCTCGGTGAGCCCCTTGAGCTCGGCCGACTCCTGCTCGATCGCCTTCTTCTCGGCCTCGTCCTCGAGCTTGCCCAGGTCGAGCCCGCCGCGGGCCACGGATTCCAGCGGCTTGCCGCCGAACTGCGTGAGATGGCTCACCACCCACTCGTCCACGCGGTCCGAGAGGAGCAGCACCTCGATGCCCTTCTTGCGGAACACCTCCAGGTGAGGGCTGTTCCTCGCCGCGTTGAAGGTGTCGGCCGTGACGTAGTAGATCGCCTCCTGGCCCTCCTTCATGCGCGCCACGTAGTCGGCGAGGCCCGCGGTCTCGTCCGCGGTGTCGGCTTGGGTGGAGGCGAAGCGCAGCAGCCCGGCGATCCTCTCCTGGTTGCCGAAGTCCTCGCCCACGCCTTCCTTGAGGACGCGGCCGAAGGCCTTCCAGAAGGCGGCGTACTTCTCCTTGTCGTTTTCCGCGAGGCCCTCGAGGAGGCCCAGCACCTTCTTGGTGCAGCCGGCGCGGATGGCCTCGATGTCCTTCGATTCCTGCAGGATCTCGCGCGAGACGTTGAGCGGCAGGT
>CAZNWZ010000474.1:0-1007 GCA_964576455.1 uncultured Lysobacter sp. | reverse complement strand
AAGCAGAAGGCGGACTCCGTGCGCGAGATCTACGTGGACGCGGGCCGCACCGACGCGCGCATGCGGGAGCTCAAGTCGCTCGCCGACAAGCTGGGCGTCCGGCTCATGGCGGTGGACACCAAGCGCCTCGACGGCCTGGCCGGCGGCGCGCGCCACCAGGGCGTGGTCGCCATGGCCGAGGAAATGCGCATGCCCCAGTTCATCGAGGACGTGCTGGAGACCCTCGAGGAGCCGCCCCTGCTGCTGCTGCTCGACGGCGTGCAGGACCCGCACAACCTCGGCGCCTGCCTGCGCGTGGCCGACGGGGCCGGGGCGCACGCCGTGATCGCCCCGAAGGACCGCGCCTGCGGCCTCACCGCCAGCGCGGCCAAGGTCGCCTCGGGCGCGGCCGAGACGGTCCCCTACATCGTCGTCACCAACCTCGCCCGCACGATGCGCGACCTCAAGGACCGCGGCATCTGGATGGTGGGCACGGCCGACGACGCGCCCGAGACGATCTGGAAGGCGAAGCTCGACGGCGCCCTGGGCCTGGTGCTGGGCGCGGAGGGGGAGGGGCTCCGGCGCCTTACCCGCGACACCTGCGACAGCCTGGTCTCCATCCCCATGATGGGGTCGGTGGAGAGCCTGAACGTTTCCGTGGCGAGCGGTGTCTGTCTCTACGAAGTTCGGCGCCGCCGAAGCTAGCCCGAAACGGGGTCAGGTTACTTTGCACAAATTTTGTGCAAAGTAACCTGACCCCATTGAGTGCCCTGCGAATGGAGTGAACTAATGCGTGTCTTGCGCCTGATCGCCGTTTGCCTCGCCTTCCTCGCCGGCCCCGCCCTCGCGCAGGCCCTGCCGCAGGGGGTGACGAAGGTCACCTCCGTCGAGGGGATCACCGAGTACCGCCTGGAGAACGGCCTCAAGGTCCTGCTCTTCCCGGACCTCTCCAAGCCCACGATCACGGTGAACATCACCTACCTCGTCGGCAGCCGCCACGAGAACTACGGCGAGACGGGCATGGCGCA
>CAZNWZ010000473.1:0-1033 GCA_964576455.1 uncultured Lysobacter sp. | reverse complement strand
CCCTTGGTCCAGCCAGCGCCCGGGCGGCCCGCCCCTTCCCCCGCAACCGAAGGGAAGGAAAGGCCATGAGTGCGCACCTCACCCGCCGCTTCCGGCTCGCCACTGCCCTGCTGTGGGCGGTGGCCTGCCTCGCCGGCTTCAGCGCGCCCGCCGAGGCCACGCGCCTGACGGGACGGTTCACCATCCAGGCCAGCGACGGCGGTTCCGCGCAGGTCTGGTTCAACTGCGAAGGCGAGAACCCGTGCCGCGGCACGTACATGGCGGCGCTCCCGACGACGGGATGCGCCCACGAGTACGGGCGCGTGGACACCGTCACCGTCACGGGGCTCAACCTGTCGAAGCCGGGCCCCGTCTCCGGGGTGATCACGCTGGCCGCGCTCGACGACCAGAGCGTCCGCCACAACCTGAGGGGCTTGTGCCAGTTTCCCGCCAGCGCCCAGAAGGACTTCACCGCCCCGTTCACCGGCACGTGGGACGGCACGAGGACGGACCTCGTGTCCGCGGGCACGGACGGCGCCAGCATCTCCGGCGCCGCCGCCCTGGTCACCCGGCTCGCCCACGTCACCGGCACGCTGACCCCCGCCGAAAGCGGGACGAACGCCAGCATGTCGTTCTCGTGCCAGGGCGAGAACCCGTGCACGGGAACGGCCACCGTGACGCACCGGGAATCGGGCTGCTCCAACTCGAACACTTACAGCGACAGGCTCGTCCTGTCGGGCCTGAACCTCGCCAACACCGGCCACCTGAGCGGCCGCATGATGATCCGCAACTCCCACATCGTCGATCAGCGCAACCCGAACGGCACCTGCACGTACACGGTCGGCAGCGCCCGCGATGCCGGCTCATCGTTCGGCGGAAGCTGGAGCGGGTCTTCCGGCAGCCTCTACGTGGACATGGGCAGCTTCGAGCTCGACGGGAGCTTCCGGGCGTCCTTCGTCACGCTCCCGGCGACGAGGCGCGCGCCCATCTTCGAGATGACGGTGACCTCGAGCATCACGCCGACGGTCTCCAGCGCGACGGCCAACATCCAGTA
>CAZNWZ010000472.1:0-1041 GCA_964576455.1 uncultured Lysobacter sp. | reverse complement strand
CTCGACGCCGCCTCCGCCCGCGCGCTCGACCTGCACGACAAGCGCCCGACGATCGCCGCCCCGCTCGTGGTGGCGGTGGGCGGCGACGAGAGTGGCGAGTTCATCCGCCAGTCGCGCCTCCTCGCCGACCGCTGGGCGCCGCAGGCGCGCGGGCCGCTCGTCCTGCCAGGCCTGCACCACTTCAGCGTCCTGGAGGCGCTCGCCGAGCGCGGCCAGCCCCTGCACGACGCCACCCTCGCCCTCTTCTGAAAAAGGGGACGGTTCCGAAATCGAGATGGGGACAGGTCTCGGTCTGCGACCACAGACCTGTCCCCATCTCGATTTCGGAACCGTCCCCTTCTTCACGCCGTATAATTCATTTCTTTGATTCGCAAGGGTTTTCGGCGTGAGCGCGCAGGACCTCTCCAAGCTCCAGATCGACCGTGGCGCGAAGGCCTTCGGCGCGAAGCGCCGCCCCCGGTGGGTCAAGTGGACGGCGGGCGCGGCGGTGGCCGTGGGCATCGCGGTCCTGGCCGCCTTCCGCTCGGCCACCGCCCCCGTCACGGTCGACACCGCCAACGTGACCAGCACCTTCGCCTCGCAGAGCTTCACGGTGCTCAACGCCACCGGCCGCGTGGTCGCCTGGCGCAAGGCCGCCGTCTCCACCAAGGCCACGGGCCGGCTCGAATGGCTGGGCGTGCAGGAAGGCTCGCGCGTGAAGGCGGGCGAGGTGATCGCGCGCCTCGAGAGCCTCGACGTGGCTGCCGCGCGCGATTCGGCGCAGGCAGCGCTGGGCGCCGCGAAGGCCAACCTCGAGCAGGGCGAGGCCGAGCTTCGCGACGCGGAAGTGGCCCTCAAGCGCGCGCGCGAGCTCTTCGAGAAGAAGTTCGTCGCGGAGTCCGCCGTCGACACGGCCCGGGCGCGCCACGAAAAGGCCGTGGCCTCGATCGCGAGCCTCAAGGCCGCCATCGGCGTGGCGGAGGCCAACGTCCGCTCGGCCAGCGTGTCGGTGGAGCAGACGCTCATCCGCGCGCCCTTCGACGGCATCGTGCTCACCAAGAA
>CAZNWZ010000471.1:0-1041 GCA_964576455.1 uncultured Lysobacter sp. | reverse complement strand
AGGGGCCGGGGGTGAGGGTCCACTAACCCACTTATCCCACCTTATCCACAACTAATCCACCGGATCCACTAGAGGTACGCCTTTTGCATGGGGCGCGACCCTAGATCTTGTGTTTTTTCGCTTGACACGCCCCCCGAACCCTTGCATCCTGTGCCGCGGTTCGGGTGCCTCCCTCGTCGCGGCGCAGCGGCGGGGAGCTGGCTAGATTAATACAATAAAATCAACGGGTTGTAGAACCGGCGGCCAAGGGAGACGTGCCATGTCGACGAATCACATGACCCTTCTCGAAGACCTGAAGCGCGCGGCCTGGTCGCGCACGTCGCCGGTGGGTGAGCACATCAACGCGTGGGAGTTCCGGAAGGACCGGCTGGGCAACATGGTCCGCTGGGCCGACTACGGCAACCGCAAGTCGCCCTTCGGCTGGGAGCTCGACTTCATCGAGCCCAAGTCCATGAACGGCTCCACCGACCCGGAAAACCTGCAGGCCCTGCACTGGCGCGCCACCGCCGCCCGCAGCACCAGCCTTCCCGCGGCGCTTCTTGCCGCCTGAGACTTTCTCCCCTCTCCCTTGGGAGAGGGGTCGGGGGTGAGGGTCATTTTTCCTCTCTCCCAGCCGCGCTGTAGGTGAAGTGATCACCACCCGCCGCCCCCGGGGCTTACTCCCCCCGGGGCGCGGTCCGGGGGGTGAAATGACCAAACAAAAAGTGGCGCCGCAAGGCGCCAGAGCCGAGAGGAACGAACGAGAATGCTGAGTTTCGAAGACGACACGCCCGCCATCACGCCCGCCCTGGGCCTGCAGATGGTGAGGCCCTCCCCGCAGCCGCAAGCCGCCCCCGCCCCGAAGCAGGAGATGGGCGCCAACGGCCTGTTCACGCGCGTGCGGGCGGAGGACAAGCGAGTCATCAACGCGAAGACGGACGTGAACCAGCTCGTCCCCTTCAAGTACAAGTGGGCCTGGGAGAAGTACCTCGCGGGCTGCGCCAACCACTGGATGCCGCAGGAAGTGAACATGAACCGCGACATCGCCCTCTGGAAGAACCC
>CAZNWZ010000470.1:0-1051 GCA_964576455.1 uncultured Lysobacter sp. | reverse complement strand
AACGAGGAGATCGCCAAGGCGCTCAAGGTGCCGGCCATCGCGGAGAAGCTCTCGGCGCAGGGCATGGACATCGTCGGCAGCAGCCCGGAGGAGGCCGACCGCTTCGTGAAGGGCGAGATCGAGCGCTGGGCCAAGGTGGTGAAGGACAACAGGATCAAGGCGGGCGACTGATGCGCGGGTACCGGATCGCGGTCGTCCCCGGGGACGGCATCGGCAAGGAGGTGGTGCCCGAGGGCCTGCGGCTCCTCGCGGCGGTGGAGGGCAGGATCGGCGGGTTCCACTGCGAGCCCACGCATTTCCCGTGGGGATCGGACTACTACCGCAGCCACGGCGTGATGATGCCGGAGGACGGCAACGAGACGCTCCGGCCCTTCTCCGCGATCCTCTTCGGCGCGGTGGGCGACCCGGAACTGCCGGACCACCTCACGTTGTGGGGCCTTCGCCTCAAGATCTGCCAGGGATTCGACCAGTACGCGAACGTCCGGCCCACGCGCATCTTCCCCGGCGTGCCCAGCCCGCTCGCGGGCCGCGGCCCCGGCGACATCGACTGGGTCATCGTGCGCGAGAACACCGAGGGCGAGTACTCGGGCGCGGGCGGGCGCGTGCACACGGGCCTGCCCATCGAGGTCGCGATGGAGACGTCCGTCTTCACCCGCGTCGGCGTCGAGCGCGTGATGCGCTTCGCCTTCCGCCTGGCGCAGTCGCGCCCCCGCAAGCACCTCACGGTGATCACCAAGTCCAACGCGCAGCGCCACGGCATGGTGATGTGGGACCAGATCGCGCGCGAAGTCGCCGGCGAGTTCCCCGACGTCACCGTGAGGAAGCTCCTGGTGGACGCGGCCACCACCGTGATGGTGCAGGACCCGCGCTCGCTCGACACGATCGTGGCCACGAACCTGCACGCGGACGTCCTCTCGGACCTCGCGGGCGCGCTCGCGGGGAGCCTGGGCATCGCCCCCACGGCGAACCTCAACCCCGAGCGCGAGTTCCCCTCGATGTTCGAGCCCATCCACGGCTCGGCCTTCGACATCACGGGCAAGGGCGTCGCCAA
>CAZNWZ010000469.1:0-1060 GCA_964576455.1 uncultured Lysobacter sp. | reverse complement strand
GGCGGATTCAAGTACGAGGTGCAACAAAGATGAACCCGGTGATAGGTGGCTGAGGATGTCAAGGCATCATGGCCACTCAAACCGCCAAGTCCAAGTTGCCAGATGTACAAGCACCTCAGCCGAGAAGAACGATACCAAATTCACAGCCTCTTGAAAGCCAAACAGACCATCAGCGAGATCGCCCGCTTTCTGGGCAGGAGCCGCAGCACCATCAGCCGCGAACTCAGCCGTGGCCGTGGCCAGCGTGGCTATCGCGCCGAACAAGCCTGCGCCAAGGCGTCTGAGCGAGCACAGCGCAGCCGTAATGCCCGCCGTGTCGATCACAAGGTCTGGTCCGATGTGGACTTCTACCTTGGCATTCAATGGAGCCCCGAGCAGATTGCAGGCAAGGTGGCGATCAGCCATGAGAGCGTGTATTTGCATGTCTATGCGAACAAGGCCGCCGGTGGTGATTTACACAAGAACCTGCGCAGCCAAAAGCCCCGGCGCAAACGCCACCTGTGCGGGCGTGACAGACGCGGGCAAATCCCCAACCGCCGCCCGATCAGCGACAGACCCAGCCACATCGAAGATCGCAAGCAGGTGGGCCACTGGGAGGGCGATACCGTCATTGGCGCAGCTCACAAACAAGCCATAGTGACACTGGTGGAGCGCAAAAGCGGCTTTGCTGTGCTGGCCAAGGTGAACAACAAGACGGCTGCTTTGGTGGGCCGGGCCATTGAAGCCAAGCTCAAGCCCTTGAGCTCACGGGTGAAGACTCTGACGGTGGACAACGGCAAGGAGTTTGCGGATCACCAGGCCATCGATCAGACCCTTGGCATCCAGACCTACTTTGCCGATCCGTATTGCAGCTGGCAGCGCGGCAGCAACGAGAACTTCAACGGACTGCTACGCCAGTACATCCCAAAGAAGCGGCGCATGGAAACTGTCACCGATGAGGAGTTGACTATGATCGAAAACAGATTGAATCACCGGCCCAGAAAGCGGCTGGGATTCAAGACCCCGCACGAGGTGTTTCATGCCTCGTTAAACCGTGTTGCGCTTCGTACTTGAATCCGCC
>CAZNWZ010000468.1:0-1075 GCA_964576455.1 uncultured Lysobacter sp. | reverse complement strand
TGCCGCAGCACGCCATCCGCGTTCACGGCGCGGACCTGGTCGAGATAATCGGCCACGAGCGCCGGCAGATCGTTGCGCTCCCAGAGCCTGGCGATGCCGTCGCGGAATTCGGCGATCCTCACCGCGAAGCCTTGCTCGAGCGAATACATGCCGGCGCCAGCGTGCGTGTCGAGCACGACGAGCGGCTTGTCCTTGCGAGTGAGGATGCGCAACAGCGCGACCAACGCGACGTGCTTCAGGACGTCGGCGTGGTTGCCGGCATGAAAGCCGTGGCGATAGCTCAGCATCCGAGGGATATCCGGGTTCGGCCGGGAGCACCGGCACGGCGCATGAACACAGGGGGTACGGCGCGGACTATCACGCAGGGTGGGCCGTGAACTTCACGCCCAAGGCCCGGGCAACCCTCATCACGGTGTCGAAACGGGGCTTCGCACCGGGCGCCAAGGCTTTGTAGAGGCTTTCCCGGCCCAGGCCCGCATCCTTGGCCACCTGTGCCATGCCCTTGGCTCGCGCCACATCGGCCAGCGCGAGAATGAGCAGATCCGTGTCGTTCTGCTCGAGCACCGCGGTCATGTACTCGGCGATGGCTTCGTCGTTGTCGAGGTAACGCGCCGCATCGAAGGCGACGAGCTTGCGTGCCGATTTGGGTCTGGTCATGGCTCTTCTCCGATTTCCGATGCCATCTTGAGGGCGCGACGGATGTCGCGCTTCTGCGTAGACTTGTCTCCGGCATTCAGGATCACGACGATCACCGTGCCGATCCGCGTGAAGTAGAGCCGGTAGCCCGGTCCGTGGTCGATTCGAAGTTCGGAAATCGCGCCTTCCACCGGGCGCCAATCTCCCAGATTTCCGGCCTCGATCCGGCGCAGGCGGGCAACGATACGGATCTGGGCGCGCTTGTCCGTCAGGCCGTCAAGCCAGGCAACGAATTCCTCAGTTTGACGGACCGTGAACATGGACGAGCATTGTATCCAGTCGGATACTAGCGGTCAATCGTGTGATCCGGAGTCAGCGGACGCCCTGGAAGCGAAGAAGCCAGCGCTGGTGCGCTGGCTTCTCGATCATTCGGTGGCGG
>CAZNWZ010000467.1:0-1080 GCA_964576455.1 uncultured Lysobacter sp. | reverse complement strand
TGGCTTGAAAGCAAAGCGGATTGCGGCATTGCTGCACCGCTAATGGGGGCCGTTTCGCCTGTAAGCGGCGAATGCCCCGATTTGTGGCGGATATCACACGGCGGCCGGGCCCCGTCTCGCGACAATTCCACCGTTGGCGCCCTTGCGCCCGGAATCCCTCCGGACGCCGGATGGCGCTGGACCCCGTAACCGCCTCGATGAGACACCTGCTCGCCACCTCCCTTGCCGCGCTGGCGATCGCCGCGACGGCCTCGCCGTGGGCGGCCGCCCAGGCGGGGTCCGGGGGGCTGGAGTCGCAGCTCGTCGCGCGCCGGGTCGTGGACGGCGAGGGCCGGGAGTCGCTCCTCGACGCGGCAAGCGCGCGGCCCGGCGACGTGATCGAGTACGTGGCCACCTACCGCAACACGGGCAAGGCGGCGATCCGCGGCCTGAAGGCGACGCTGCCGATCCCGGCGGAGACGGAGCTCATTCCCGGCTCGGCCCGCCCCGCACCGGCGCAGGCGAGCCTCGACGGCCGCGCGTTCTCGGACCTGCCGCTGCATCGCACGGTGACGCGAAACGGCCAGCCGGTCCGGGAGCCGGTGCCTCCTCGCGAGTACCGCGCCCTGCGCTGGGTCGCCGGCGAGCTGGGCGGCGGAAATTCCCTCACGTTCAGCCTGCGCGTCCGGGTGATCGGCGGCCCGTCATGAGCGCGCCGGGCCGCCGCGAGACCTCGACGGACTCCTCCTCGCGAGTCGGTCGCCGGGGCGCGCGATGGCGCGCCGCGATCGCGGCGCTCGCCGGGGCGCTCGTCGTCGCAGTGCCGGGCCTCGCGGGCGCCGCGCCCCCGGCCGGCACCGTGATCGGCAACCAGGCGAGCGCGGAGTACCGCGACGCCGCCAACACGCTGCGCACCGCGACCTCCAACCTGGTCCAGACGACCGTGACGCAGGTCAAGAGCTTCACTCTCGCCGCGCCGGGCGCGCGGACGGCGGCCGCGGGCCAGACGGTGTACTACCCCCACACGATCACGAACACCGGCAACGGCACGGACACCTACGCGCTCAACGCGCCGGCCACCGGCGGGGCGTTCACGCACAC
>CAZNWZ010000466.1:0-1081 GCA_964576455.1 uncultured Lysobacter sp. | reverse complement strand
CTCCTCGCAGGGACAGGCCGTCAAGGTGATCGACGGCGTGGCCACCGTGAACATCACCGGGGCCACCTTCTACGTCGGCTACGGCTCGAGCGCGAGCGCGATGATCAACGGCGGCATCAACCGCAGCGTGGTCACCGTGCCCGGCGCCGAGGTCTGCCAGCCGCAGGCGCCGCAGACCGGGTGGTGGTGGAACCAGGCCGAGAACGGCCGCGGCTACACGATCGAGACCTCCGGCAACATCATGTTCTTCGCCGCCTACCTCTACGACGCGGCGGGGCGCGCGACCTGGTACATCTCCGCCGGCCCCACCTCGCTCGACGGCTCGCTCTACGTCGGCAACCTCGAGTACTACACGGGCGGCCAGACCCTCACCGGCGCCTGGCACGCGCCCAACCGCCCGCCCACCATCGCCGGCCAGGTCACGCTCGCCTTCAGCGATGCCCACCACGGCACGCTCACGTGGCCGGGCGGGACGGTGGCGATCTATCGCATGGAATACGGCGTCGGCGGGGTGAACGCGGTGGCGCAGCCCAACCAGCCCGAGAGCGGCTGGTGGTGGAATGCGGGCGAGGACGGCAGGGCCTTCTTCGTCGAATGGCAGGCCGGCATCGCCGCGGCCGCGGCCTACATGTACGAGGCCGACGGCCATCCGGTGTGGTACCTCGCCGCCACGCCCACGACGAACGCGCGGCTGCTCGCCGCCACGTGGCAGCAGTACGCCAACGGCCAGACGCTCACCGGGGCCTACCAGCCCGCCACGATGCTCAATCCGAGCGTGGGGCCGCTCAGCGTCACGTTCACCGGCCCGAAGGAAGGGCTCATGACCCTGCCGGGCGGACGGCAGGTCCCCATCACGAGATTCGCCTTCTAGGCGCGCCCCGCGCGACATTCCCATGAGCCCACTTCCGCGTTCCCGCCTGTGCGCCTTCCTGGCCTGCGCCGCGGTCGCCTCCGCGGCGCTCGCCGCCGATCCCGCCGCCGAGATCGTGAGCCTGGAGGGCCGCGGCGAGTCGCGCGAGGCCCGGCAGACCGCGTGGAGCCCGGCGAAGGTGAGGCAGCGGCTCTTCCCCACCAACTTCGT
>CAZNWZ010000465.1:0-1084 GCA_964576455.1 uncultured Lysobacter sp. | reverse complement strand
GTGAGGGGCTCGCCGAGGAAGATCACGCCCCAGACGATGCCGAAGACGGGAATGAGCAGCGTCACCGTCGTCGCGCGCACGGGGCCGAGGTCGGCGATGAGCCGGTAGTAGAGGATGAAGGCGAAGCCGGTGCAGACGATGCCCAGCACGGCGACGGCGGCCCAGGCCGAGGCCGGCACGGGAGAGGCGAGCCCCGTCCACGGCGTGAGGGGCGCCATCGCGGCCGCGGCCACCACGCAGCTCGCCGTGGAAAGCGCCGCCGGCGGGGCCCGGGAGAGCCGGATCTTCGTGTACACGCTCGAGAAGCCGTAGCACGCGCAGGCCGCGAGCGAGAGCGAGCAGGCGAAGAGCTCGGCGCCGGTCATGGGCCTCGGCGTCCACCCCACGAGGATGGCGATGCCAACGATGGACAGCCCGATGCCCGCCACCTTCTCCACGGTCAGGCGCTCGCGGATCCAGATCGCGGCGGCGAGGGCCGAGAAGATGGGCGAGGTGGCGTTGAGGATGGCGGCCGTCGAGGCGTCGATCGTCTTCACCGCCGTGCCGATGAGCCAGAAGGGCAGCGCCACGGCCACGACGCCCAGCACGAGGTAGCCGCGCCAGTGCGTCGCGATGGCGGGCGAGGTGCGGGTGACGGCGAGGAAGGCCGCCATCACGAGGCCGCCGGCGACCGTCCTGCCCTCGACCATCCATTCGGCGCCGACATGCGGCACCGCGATGCGCATGAAGAGGTAGGATGCGCCCCAGATCGCGGCGAGGAGCAGCAGCCGGCCGATATCCGCCGGTCTCAAGCGGCGGCTTCCTGGAGCGCGCCTTCGAGCCCGAGCAGGCGCGCCTTGCGTCGGAGGCCCCCGGCGTAGCCCGTGAGCGATCCGTCCGCGGCGACGATGCGGTGGCAGGGCACGACGATCGCGAGCGGGTTGCGTCCCGTGGCCGCGCCCGCGGCACGGGCGGAGCCTGGCCGGCCCGCGCGCCTCGCGAGCTCGGCATAGGTGATCGTGGCGCCGTACGGCACCTTCGCGATCTCCTGCCACACGCGCCGCTGGAACGGCGTGCCGCGGGGCGCGAGCGGCAGGTCGAAGCG
>CAZNWZ010000464.1:0-1085 GCA_964576455.1 uncultured Lysobacter sp. | reverse complement strand
AGCGCCGGTCGAGGCGGTCGTAGTCCGCCTCGTGCTCGCCGAGGAACGCGCTGTACGCCTCCTCGCTGGTCCAGCGGTCGATGGTGACGTACTCGCCCGGGCGCTCGTCGTCCGAAAGAAGCTCCGTGCCGAGGTGGTCCTTCGACGACGAGAAGAACTTCGCCCACTCGCCCTTCGCCCCGTAGGCCTTCACGAACTTCGCTTCCTGCGCCGGGTCGACCCTGTAGCGCCAGATGACGATATACATGCGGCTGTCCCTAATCAGACTACTTTCGAGTGGGAGGGTACTTCCGTGATCGAGAAAAGTAATCTGATTAGGGTCAGCCGAGCCAGGCACGGGCGTTGCGGAACATGCGCATCCACGGCGAGTCCTCGCCCCAGCCGTCCGGGTGCCAGGACATGAGCACCGTGCGGAACACGCGCTCGGGGTGCGGCATCATGATCGTGAAGCGGCCATCGGGCGTGGTCACCGCCGTGATGCCGCCCGGCGAGCCGTTCGCGTTGTACGGATACACCTCGGTCGGCTTGCCGCGGTTGTCCACGAAGCGCGCGGCCACCAGGTACTGGCAGGCCTCCCGCGTCTTCGCGTCCCGGAAGGTGGCCTTGCCCTCGCCGTGCGCCGTCACGATCGGGATGCGGCTGCCCTCCATCCCGGCGAAGAGGATCGAGGGCGACTTCGCCACCTCCACCAGCGTGAAGCGCGCCTCGTACTGCTCCGAGAGGTTCCTCTCGAAGTGCGGCCAGTCCTGCGCCCCCGGGATGATGGACTTGAGGTTCGACACCATCTGGCAGCCGTTGCAGGCGCCGAGGGCGAAGGAGTCGGGGCGGTTGAAGAAGGCCTCGAACTCGTCGCGCGCTCGCGCGTTGAAGAGGATCGACTTGGCCCAGCCCTCGCCCGCGCCCAGCGTGTCGCCGTAGCTGAAGCCGCCGCAGGCGGCGAATCCCTTGTAATCGGAGAGCTTCACGCGGCCCGAGATGACGTCGCTCATGTGCACGTCGAAGGCGGCGAACCCGGCGCGGTCGAAGGCGGCGGCCATCTCCATCTGCCCGTTCACGCCCTGCTCGCGCAGGATCGCGATGCGCGG
>CAZNWZ010000463.1:0-1099 GCA_964576455.1 uncultured Lysobacter sp. | reverse complement strand
TCGAGAAGGGCGAGGTGGGCGAGGTGAAGGAGATGATGGAGAAGAGCATGTCGCCCGGCTCGCAGACCTTCGAGCAGGACCTCTTCCGCCTGGTGCGCCAGGGGAAGATCTCCACCGACGAGGCGCTCGCGAACGCCGACTCCGCCACCAACCTGGGCCTGCTCCTGGGCAATTCCGGCATCATGCCGGCGATGGCCGAGCGCGCGAAGCACCCGGTGCCCGGCAAGTCGCCCGGCGGGCCGTCCTTCGACGAGTTCAAGATCTCGGAGGAGCCCTCCGAGCCGCGCCTCTAGCCCGGGCGGCGGCGCAGCGCGAGGTACACCCAGAGGAGCAGCAGGACCGGCGCCGCGAATCCGACCACGAACGGCACCAGGTCCAGCAGCGCGTCCCACGCGCCGCCCGCCAGCGTCAGGAAGTTCCACGCCTTCGCGGCCAGCGGCAGGGCCGTGAAGAGGAGCGTCGGCACGAGGAACCACGCCGTGTTGCCCGCCCCGACCTGCGCCATCCGCGCGCTGAAGAAGGACACCGCCGCGACCGCGACCGCCGAGACGACGCCCGCGGCCGCGCCGAAGGCGGCGTGCACCCACGTGCCGACCTGGTGGATGACGAGGAGCGCGATGGCGGCGGCGACCAGCCGCCGGATCCAGGCGTCGTTCATGCGCCGCATTCTGCGCGCAGGCGGCCGCCCGCCTCAAGCGCGATAGAATACGGGCTTCCCCGGCTCCCGCCCGCGGCGACGAATCCATGAGGCCGATCGAAGAGCTCCTCACGCAGTACGCGGCCTATCACCGCGACCGCCGCAACATCGCGACGCACTTCGTCGGCATTCCGCTCATCGTGTTCGCGGTCGTGCTCGCGCTCGCCACGGTCTCCTTCCCGGTAGCGGGACTCGCGGTCACGCCGGCGGCCGTGGCCTGCGTCGCGGCGGCGGCGTACTACTTCCGGCTCGACGCCGCCTTCGGCGCCACGATGGCAGCCGCGTTCTTCGCCATGTGCGCGCTCGCGAGCGAGGCGACGGCGCGCCTGGGCGACGGCGGCTCGCTCGCGCTCGCCGCGGCCCTCTTCGTCGCCGGCTGGGCGCTGCAGTTCTGGGGCCACC
>CAZNWZ010000462.1:0-1100 GCA_964576455.1 uncultured Lysobacter sp. | reverse complement strand
GCCGTCGATGAGGATGCGGCCGTCGCTCACGTCCTCCAGCCCGGCGATGAGCCGCAGCAGCGTGGACTTGCCGCAGCCCGAGGGGCCCAGCAGCACCACGAACTTGCCGCTCTCGGCGCGGAAGCTCACGCCGTCGACCGCCGTCACCCGGCCGAAGCGCTTGGTCACCTTCTCGAGAACGATCTCCGACACGCGCCTTCCCCGTCGTGGGCAGCCGAGCCAACCCCGATTCTAGCGCGGGCCGTGCGACGAAACGCGCCTTCCGGGGCATGAACGGTAACGACCGTCGCGCCGCTCCGCGGGATAATCCGCGCATCGCCGTTCCTTCCCCGACTTCCGCCATGAGACCGCGTCCCCATGCCTGGGGGCTGGCATTCGCCGGCCTGCTGGGCGCCCTCCCCGTCCTCGCGAATTCCCGGGTCGAGCCCGCGGAGCCCTACGCGTTCGAGCCCGTCAACCTGCGCATGAGCGTGGATTCCTGCGCCTTCGCGCCGGAGACCGTCTCGGTCTCGGCGGACCGCGGCGTGATCCGCGTCATCCACCGCCCGAACCAGTGCCTGCTGCCCGGCGAGCCGCGGGTGGCCGACATCCTGCTGGGGTCGCTGCCCGCCGGGAGCTACGAGGTCCAGGTGTTCCCCAGCGCGGAGGCGTTCACGCCGCACGTCGAGCGCATCGCCTTCACCGTGCGCGAGCGCCCGGAGATCCTCGTCTTCCCGCGGCCGCCGCGCCCGCTCACGGACTGGTCGGGGCTGTGGTTCCGCCCGGCCGAGTCGGGCTGGGGCCTGTCGTTCCACCAGAGCTCCTCGCACGTCGTCTTCGCGGCCTGGTACGTCTACGATGCCGCCGGCAGCCCGGACTGGTACACCGTCGAGGGGGGCCGCTGGACGGACGCCACGCACTGGGCGGGCACCGTCTACCGCGTCTCCGGCCCGCCGTTCTTCGCCCCCGCGTTCGATCCCGCGCAGGTCTCGCGCCAGCCGGCCGGCCAGGCGGCGATCGACTTCACGCAGCGGCCGGGCGAGGAAGGCTTCGCGACCTTCACCTACACGGTGGACGGGCAGTCCGGCACGAAGCGGATCACACGCGCGCGGTTCTAGCCG
>CAZNWZ010000461.1:0-1111 GCA_964576455.1 uncultured Lysobacter sp. | reverse complement strand
GCCTCGCGGCAGGCGTGGTACTCGTCGCGCAGGTAGATCCAGATGCGGTCGATGCCCACGGCCCAGGCCGCCACCAGCATGCCCTCGAGGAAGCGGTGCGGGTCGCGCTCGAGGTAGTGGCGGTCCTTGAAGGTCCCCGGCTCGCCCTCGTCGATGTTCACGGCCATGTAGCGCGGGCCGGGCTCGGCGCGCACGATGCGCCACTTGCGGCCCGTGGGAAATCCCGCGCCGCCCAGCCCGCGAAGCCCGGCGTCCTCCATGGTCTTGAGGACGGTCTCGAGGTCGCGCTTGCCGGCGATGCAATCCGCCCAAAGCGCGTAGCCGCTGGCCCTGCGGTATTCCGCGTAGCCGATGTGGGAGGTGCGTGGGGCCTTCGTGACGCCCTCCTTCACCACCGTCGCGACCTTCTCGGCCGTGGCGTCGCCGAAGGCGTTCTGGCCCACGCACACCGCCGGCGCCTCGGCGCAGCGCCCGATGCAGGGGGCGGCCACCACGCGCGCGTTGGGGCCCAGCGTGACCTTCAGCCGCTCGAGCAGGCCCTCGGCGCCGGCCATGCGGCAGGAGAGCGTGTCGCACACGCGCACCGTGAGCTTCGGCGGCGCCTCCTCGCCTTCCTTCACGACGTCGAAGTGGTGGTAGAAGGTCGCGACCTCGAAGACCTCGGCCTGCGAGAGCTTCATCGCCTCCGCGAGCGCCGCGAGGTGCGCGGCCGAAAGGCTGCCGTAGCGGTCCTGCACCTTGTGCAGGTTCTCGATCAGGTACTCCGGCGCGCGCGGCGCCTCGCCCAGCAGGGCGGCGATCTCCTCGCGGGCGACGGCATCGACCGCGCGGCCCTTCGGGGTCGGGCGGGCCTTGCGGATCTTCGAAAGCGGGATGGCGACGCGGTCGTTCATGGCGGACCCTGGCATTGTCGTCACGAAGCCGGCTTGGCTGGCGGCCCGGATGGGATGCCCTCGCGGGGCGCAAGGGCTTCGGAATCAGGCCATTAGACTACTGAACTCGGGACGGGTTTGGGCTTGACCCGAGTCAAGCGCCGCCCGGCGGCCCCGGGGCCCTGTGCCAGAATGCGCCCCATGTGCCGCGCCCTCCTCTACCTCGGCGAGCCCGTCCT
>CAZNWZ010000460.1:0-1126 GCA_964576455.1 uncultured Lysobacter sp. | reverse complement strand
AGGGCGCCCGCAAGGTGGGCAAGCACAAGACCTCGATGCTGCAGGACGTGGAGGCGGGCCGGCCCATCGAGATCGACGCCCTCGTGGGCTCCGTGGTGGAGCTGGGCGAGCTCACCGGGATCCCGGTGCCGACCATCAAGGCCATCTTCCAGGCCTCGAAGCTGCTGGACACCACCTATACCTCCCAGGCCCTGAGCATCCGCGGGGTGCAGACCGACGGCAGCTGAGGATCTCCCCGCGGCCGGCGGGGGCTGATCCGCGTCAACACGGGGGGGCCGCGGCGGAGTACACTGCCGCCCCCGTAGCCTCCCCAACTCCCTGTCAAGGAAAGTCACATGAAGAGAATCGCCCTGCTCGCCGCCGCCGTCGTTGCCACCGCCGCCATCGCCCAGGACAAGAAGGCGCCCGCCCCGGCTCCCGCGCCCGCCGCCAAGGCCGCGGAAGTCGCCGTCGTCGGCGAGACTGCCAAGATCACCGCCACGGTCGAGGCCATCGACCAGAAGACCCGCGAAGTCACGCTCAAGGGCCCCAAGGGCGGCATCGTTTCCTTCGTGGCCGGCCCCGAGGTGAAGAACCTCGCCCAGGTGAAGAAGGGCGACCAGGTGGTCGTCGAGTACGCCCAGGCGCTCGCCATCGAACTGAAGAAGTCCACGAAGACCCAGGCCTCCCGCACGATCGTCGAGGGCGCCAAGACCGCCCAGCCGGGGCAGAAGCCCGGCGTCGTCGCGGCCCGCCAGGTCAACATCACGGCGAAGATCGAGGCCATCGACGCCAAGACGAACGTCGTCACGCTCAAGGGCGTCGAGCACACGGTGGACCTCAAGGTGAAGGATCCCGCCGTCCTCAAGAACTTCAAGGCCGGCGACTTCGTGGACGCCGTCTACGCCGAGGCCATCGCGATCAACGTCCAGGCCCCCGAGAAGAAGGCCGCGCCGGCCGCCCCGGCCAAGAAGTAATCGCCCGCGGCGCGGCCCACGGCCGGCCCGCCTCCGCCCGGCCCGCAGGGTCGCGGAGGGGGCGCCGGCCGTGTATAATTTCGCGCTTCCCCGTGGGGTGGTAGCTCAGCTGGGAGAGCGTCGCGTTCGCAATGCGAAGGTCGAGGGTTCGATCCCCTTCCACTCCACCA
>CAZNWZ010000459.1:0-1136 GCA_964576455.1 uncultured Lysobacter sp. | reverse complement strand
TCTTCTTGATGAAGTACTTGAGCATCTGCTCGGTGATCGTGAAGTCCGCGATCACGCCGTCCTTCATCGGCCGGATGGCCGTGATGTTGCCGGGCGTGCGCCCGAGCATCTGCTTGGCCGCGAGCCCCACCGCCTGGATCGTCTTCTTGCCGTTGGGCCCGCCTTCCTGGCGGATGGCGACGACGCTGGGCTCGTCGAGGACGATGCCCTTGCCGCGCACGTAGATGAGCGTGTTGGCGGTGCCGAGGTCGATGGCGAGGTCGGTGGAAAAGTACTTGGAAACGAAGGAGAACATCTTGATCCGTAAGGAATTTCGGGCGGCCGCCTTTCCCCGGGGCGCGGGGGTCGCCTATAATAGCCCAAAATCACGATGAATTAAGGCCTTAGAGCGCTTTTCGCATGCTGTCCCGAGACGACGTCCAGCGCATCGCCGAGCTCGCCCGCATCGAGGTCCCCGAGGACCGCGTTGCGGCGGTGCAGCACAGCCTCAACGGGATCCTCGGCCTGGTCGAGCAGATGCGCGCCGTGGATACCGCCGGGGTGGAGCCCATGGCGCACGCGATCGACCTGACGCAGCGCCTGCGCGAGGACCGCGTCACGGAGCCCGACCAGCACGTTCTGTTCCAGGCCGCCGCCCCCCAGGTGGAGGACGGGCTCTACCTCGTGCCGAAGGTCATCGAGTAGCTCCCGCGGGGCGGCGCGCGTCGCCGCGCCCCGACACGCCTGCCCATGTTCGACCACACCCTCCCCGAGCTCGCCGCCCTGCTGCGCGACCGCCAGGTCTCGAGCGAGGAGCTTTCGCGCCTCTTCCTCGCGCGCATCGCGAGCCTCGATCCCGCCCTCAACGCCTTCATCACGGTGGACGCGGAGAAGGCGCTCGCCCAGGCGCGCGCCGCCGACGCGCGCATCGCCCGCGGCGAGGCGGGGCCGCTCACCGGCATTCCCATCGCCCACAAGGACCTCTTCTGCGCCCGCGGCTGGAAGACGACCTGCGGCTCGCGCATGCTGGCCGGCTGGGTGGCGCCCTACGACGCCCACGTGGTCGAGCAGTTCGACCGCGCCGGCGCCGTGCTGCTGGGCAAGACCAACATGGACGAGTTCGCGATGGGCTCGTCCAACGAGAACTCGCACTTCGG
>CAZNWZ010000458.1:0-1140 GCA_964576455.1 uncultured Lysobacter sp. | reverse complement strand
CGCGACTTCTACAACCTCTACCACGTGCTCAACCACGCGAACCTCTTCTCGGGCGGCTACGTGGAGCAGTCGGCGCGGCTCGTCGAGCGGCTCATCGCCGAGATCCGGTGAAGCTCGCGGTCGCGAAGTGGACGCTGGGGCCGCTGCTGCTGGCGCAAGGCCGGCGCGTGCGGCGCACGACGCCCGAGCTGCCGGAGCCGCCAGGCGCGCGGGAGGGCGTGGCGGGGGAGGGGCCGGCGCTCCGGCTCCTCGTGCTCGGCGATTCCGCCGGCGCGGGCGTGGGCGCCGCCTCGCAGGACGAGGCGCTCACCGGGCGCATCGTGGACGGGCTTCGCGGGCGCTTCCGCGTCGAGTACCGCCTCGTGGCGCGAACGGGCACGACGACGGGCGCGGCAATCCGCCTCCTCGAGCGCATGGATGCCTTCCCGACCGATGCCGTGGTGACCTCGCTGGGCGTGAACGACGTGACCGGCGACGTGGGCGTGGCGAAGTTCCTCGAACGGCAGAGGCGCCTTCACGAGCTGCTGCGCGCGAAGTTCGGCGCGCGGCTCATCCTCGCCACGGGCATCCCGCCGATGGCGCGCTTTCCCGCGTTGCCGCAGCCGCTTCGCTGGTACCTGGGCGCGCGCGCCTGGGAGCTCGACCGGGCGCTTTCCGCTGAATTGCCCGACGGCCGGGGAGCGGAGTACCTTGCGCTCGCGGGGGAGCTCGACGCCGGGCACATGGCGGCCGACGGCTTCCACCCGGGGCCGGTCGTCTATGCGGCCTGGGGCGCGGCGGCGGCGGCGCGCATCGCTGCGGCCTTCGCGAAGGCGGGGCCCGCAGCCGAACGGGAGGACCCATGATCCGAGTCACCGTGCTCTATCCCAACAAGCCCGGAATCCGCTTCGACCTGGCCTACTACGTCGAGAAGCACTGCCCGATGGTGATGGAGCTGCTGGGCGGCGCGTGCCGGGGATTCGGCGTGGACCAGGGCATCGCGGGCGTGATGCCGGCGGGGGAGCCCGCCTACCGCGTCGTGGCGCACTTCCTGTTCGACACGCTGGAGGACTTCCAGGATTCCTTCGGGCCGAACGCGGCGGCGATTGCCGCGGACATCCCCAACTACACGGACCTGCAGCCCATCATCCAGGTGGGGGA
>CAZNWZ010000457.1:0-1154 GCA_964576455.1 uncultured Lysobacter sp. | reverse complement strand
AGGCCGAGCGTTTTCGCCGGCAGGTGCAGGAGAAGGAGGCGGGAGACGACGAAGCGATGCATTTCGACGCCGACTACGTCCGCGCGCTCGAGTACGGCCTGCCGCCGACGGCGGGCGAGGGCATCGGCATCGACCGGCTCGCCATGCTCTTCACCGACAGCCCTTCCATCCGCGACGTCATCCTCTTCCCGCAGCTGAAGGCGGCCGCCCCGCAGGACTGACGGCCCCCGCGAGAGGCGTGCCATGCCCGAGCCCGACGACCCGAAGTTCGACCTCTCCGACGACATCCGCGAGCTGACGGGCCTTTTCCTGCAGTCCCGCCGTGCGGACCTCGCCCGCCTCGACGCCGCGCTCGCCGCCGGCGACCTCGCCACCGCGCGCGCCGTGGGCCACGCCTTCAAGGGCTCCTCGGCGCCGTTCGGCTACGCCGAGGCCGGCCGCCTGGGCGCCGAGCTCGAGGCGGCCGCCCTCCGCGGCGACCGCGCCGCCGTCGACGCGATCGTCCCGCGCCTGAAGGCGGCGCTCGGGGCGCCGGACCGGTCCGATGGCTGAGCCCGGCTCGACCCTCCTGGGCGTCGGCCTCGTCGACGCGTTCCTGCTCGCGCTCCTGCCGCTGGCGGCCCTGCTCCTGGGCACGGTCCTGGTGCTGCTGCGCCGGCGACAGGTCGAGCTCGAGCGGGCCAACGCCGCGCTCGCGCGCGAGAGCGACCGCGTGAACCTCGCCCTCGACGGCGCCTCGCTCACGATCTGGGACTGGGACATCGCGAGCGACGCCGTGTGGCTCAACGCCAACTGGCGGGAGATGCTCGGGGAGCGGCCGGCCGAGACCCGCACGACGATGGCCGATCTCGTCCCGCTGCTGCATCCCGACGACCTCGCGGGCGTGCGCCGGGCCGGGATCGAGCTGCTCAAGGGCACCGCGGAGCACTTCGACGCGGAGTACCGCTTCCGGGGGACCGACGGCGTGTGGCGCTGGATCCGCACGCGCGGCATGGTGACCGCCCGCGACGCCACGGGGCGGGCCCTGCGCGCGAGCGGCACCAACGCCGACATCACCACGCGCAAGCTCGCCGAGAAGTCGCTCGCCGAGAGCGAGGCCCGCTTCCGCGCGCTCACGGAGCTCTCCTCGGACCTCTACTGGGAGCAGGACGAGC
>CAZNWZ010000456.1:0-1158 GCA_964576455.1 uncultured Lysobacter sp. | reverse complement strand
GGCTACCTGGGCGACGAGGCCGCCACGCGGGAGTTCTTCCACGACGGCTGGTTCCATCCGGGCGACCTGGGCGTGCGGCGCGAGGACGGCCGCCTGTGCCTCCAGGGCCGCGCCACCGACGTCATCAATCTCCTGGGCAACAAGATCGCGACCGGGCCCCTCGAGCGGGCGCTTCAGGACGGGCTGGGCATCACGGGCGCGTGCCTCTTCGCGGCGCCCGGCGGCCCGGACGGCGACGAGGTCCACGTGGCCATCGAGTCGCGCAAGCCCGTCGCGCGCGAGGCACTCGCGGACATCGCGCGGACCAGCCTCTCCGTCTTCCCGCGCGTGCACTTCCACGTCGTCGAGGCGCTACCCCGCAACACGATGGGCAAGATCAAGCGGCTCGAACTCCGGCAGACGCTGCTGGCCGGGGCGGCCGCCGGGCGCCCGGGGGA
The DNA here is from genome assembly GCA_964576455.1 of uncultured Lysobacter sp. Taxonomy (GTDB): domain Bacteria; phylum Pseudomonadota; class Gammaproteobacteria; order Burkholderiales; family Usitatibacteraceae; genus FEB-7. The sequence continues at coordinate 721 of CAZNWZ010000456.1, read as the reverse complement.
CGGCGCGAGCTAGAAGGCGGGCTGGCGGCACTGGAAGATGGCCGAGACGCCGCCGGCCGCGTCGCGGCTGACCGGCCCCGCCATCTGGGCGCTGCCGGGGCACAGCCCCTTGTCGCGCAGCTCCCGGCCCGCCTCCTCCTCCAACTCCCGGACCTCGTTGTCGAACGGGTTCTCGGCCGCCGGGAACTGCGCCTGGCCGAGGCGGAAGGCGATCTGCCTCGTGCGCCGCTCGTCGAAGCTCACGCGGAAGAGCCTGTCCTCGGGCTCCCGGTTCCAGGCGACCCGCTCCACCTTGCGGATGGTCGCCGTGCCCTCGGGCGCCTGGCCCGGCGGCGCGGCGCATCCGGCCGCCACCGCCGCGAAAGCGAGCGCCGCCGCGCGGCGGGCCCGCAACCGGTTCCGACTGCTCATGCCTCCCCCTTTCCGGCCGGGGCGGCATCCTGCGCCCCGGACTCTTCCTGCTGCTGCAGCCGCCACATCTCCGCGAAGCGGCCGCCCCGCGCCATGAGCTCGCGGAAGCTGCCGCGCTCGACGATGCTTCCGCCCTCCATCACCAGGATCTGGTCGGCCTCCACGATGGTCGAGAGCCGGTGCGCGATCATGAGCGTGGTGCGGTCGCGCGAGATCTCCGCGAGCTCGGCCTGGATCGCCTTCTCCGTGCCCGAATCGAGCGCGGAGGTGGCCTCGTCGAAGATGAGGATGGGCGGGTCCTTGAGGAGCG
>CAZNWZ010000455.1:0-1169 GCA_964576455.1 uncultured Lysobacter sp. | reverse complement strand
CGGTTAGAGCAGGGGACTCATAATCCCTTGGTCGCTGGTTCGAATCCAGCCGGGCCCACCCCCTCCCCGCGCTTTCCTTGATCCCGCCCCCCTCCGGCGATTGATCCGCGTCAAACCCGGGCGGGGGAGCAGGGGGGTATGCTGCGCCCTAAATACTTGGCGCGAAGTGCGTCCGAAGCGGCGCCTCGACAACAAAGCCGTCATTCGAGCCAGGGAAAATTTCAGTTCGCACGCGTTGTATCGGTAGTCCGGCGAGCGCCTCCCCCGGTGGTTGAACCAAGGGCGACGCTCCCCCGGCGAAGAGCCGGGAGCCGGACCGGGTCAACAGAGCGCCCCGGATCCGGGCGCATTGGGAGGCAATATGCACCATCGTCTTGCGGCAAAGCTGGTTTCGGCCTGCGCGCTGTCGCTCGCGTTCCTGTGGTCGGCTCCGGCCAGCGCCCAGGGGGCGGAGCCGGTCTGCAACAAGTGCCACGAGGAGTCGAACGACTCCATCAAGGGCACCGCCCACGGGGCGAAGAACGACGCCGACGGCAAGGCATGCCAGTCGTGCCACGGCGACGCCAAGGAGCACGTCGCCTCGCGCGGCAAGAAGCCCGTGGTGGGCGACAAGCAGGCCAAGGCGAACACGGCCGCGCAGAAGTCCGGCGCGTGCCTCGAGTGCCACGCCGGCAACCGCCAGCTCTCCTTCTGGGAGGCCGGGAAGCACAACACGAACGACGTCTCCTGCGGCAGCTGCCACAACATCCACGGCAAGCTGAAGAACCCGCAGCCGCAGCCCTACACGACCACGTCCCGCACCATCGAGGCGGACACCTGCGGCACGTGCCACAAGCAGGTTCGCAACGCCACGATGAAGCCCTCGCACCACCCGATCCTCGAGGGCAAGGTGAAGTGCTCCGACTGCCACAACCCGCACGGCGCGCTCACGCCCGCGATGGTCAAGCACGAGTCCGTGAACCAGCAGTGCTTCTCCTGCCACGCCGACAAGCGCGGCCCGTACATGTTCGGGCACCCGCCGGTCGAGGAGAACTGCCTGTCCTGCCACACCCCGCACGGCTCGTCGCACAACAAGCTGCTGAACGAGAAGGTCCCGAACCTGTGCCAGGACTGCCACGTGCAGGGCCGCCACCCGACCGCCTTCTACGGCCAGAACCAGGCCTGGATCG
>CAZNWZ010000454.1:0-1180 GCA_964576455.1 uncultured Lysobacter sp. | reverse complement strand
TGAAGCCGCAGGGCGTCATCGCCTTCCACGTCTCCAACCGTTTCCTGGACCTCAAGCCCGTGCTCCTCGCCATCGCCGAGAGGCACGGGCTGGAGTACGCCTTCGTCCACGAGACGAGCGACGAGGGGACGACCACGAGCGACTGGGTCCTGCTCACGCGGCACAAGCCGCTGATCCTGCGCCCCGAGATCGTCACCGCCACCGAGCCGGTGGCGCCGCAGCCCGACTGGCGCCTCTGGACGGACGACTACAACAACCTGATCCAGGTGTGGCGGCGCTAGCGGCGCCTCAGGCGGGGGGCGAGAGGACCTCCGCCACCCGCCGGGCGATGATCCCGCTCACGCGCTCGTTGGACTCGAGGGTGACGCCCGCGATGTGGGGCGTGAGGAGCAGGTTGGGCGCGTCGGCCAGGACGCTGCCGGCGGCGAGCGGCTCCCGGTCGAAGACGTCGAGCGCCGCGCCGGCGAGCCGCCCCGCCGCGAGCGCCTTCGCGAGGGCCGCCTCGTCCACGATGCCGCCGCGCGCGGAGTTGATCAGGATCGCGCCGGGCTTCATGCGTGCGAGGCGCGCCTCGTCGAGCAATCCGCGCGTGGCCGCGGTGAGCGGCAGGTGCAGCGACACGATGTCGGAACGCGCGAGCAGCGCCTCCAGCGCCAGGGGCTCCACGCCGTGCTCGGCCCAGGCCGGCGAGTCCGCGGGCAGCGCGGGATCGTGGGCGACCACCTTCAGGCCCATCGCGCCCGCCTTGCGCGCGGTGACGCGCCCGATGCTGCCGAAGCCCAGCAGGCCGAGGGTCTTGCCGGACACCTCGCGCCCCTGCGAGAGCATCTGGCGCGGCCATCGCCCCGCGAGCACGGCGGCCGACGAGAGGTAGGCCGCGCCGCGCAGCAGCACCATCGCCATCGCGAGCACGTATTCGGCCACCGACTCGGCATTGGCCCCCGTGGCCGGGATGACCTCGATGCCGCGCGCGGCGCAGGCCGCGAGGTCGATGTTGTCCAGGCCCACGCCGAGGCGTCCCACCACGCGCAGTCGCCTCGCCGCGGCGAGCGCGGCCCCGCGCACCTGCGTGCGGTTGCGCACGATCCAGCCGTCGGCGTCCGCCAGCGCGGCGGCGAGCGCCGTCTCGTCGTCGACGAGGCCCGGCCGGTAGTCGACGTCGAAGTCGCGCACCAGGGCG
>CAZNWZ010000453.1:0-1186 GCA_964576455.1 uncultured Lysobacter sp. | reverse complement strand
GACGTGGGCCTGAAGATGACCTTCAAGAAGGCCAAGTGGCCGGACCTGCTCAAGGAATCGAACGCGGGCAAGCTCATGATGTGGCAGCTCGGCGGGTCGGCCTCCTCGCCGGACGCGGACACGTGGCTCTCCACGCTCTACGGGCCGAACTCGGGATTCAAGGGCAACCGGGCGCGGTTCCGCCTGGACGCCTACGACCGCATCTACGAGAAGGCGCGCATCACGCCGGATTCGCCGGAGCGCACGAAGATGTACCAGGAGCTCACCCGGCTCATGGTGGCCTACGCGCCGTGGAAGGTGAACACGCACCGCATCCTCACGGACATGTGGCACCCGTGGGTGGTGGGCTACCGGCGCCCCCTCGTGCAGAGCAACAACTTCTGGCAGTTCATCGACATCGACCTCTCGAAGCAGCCGCCCTACGCGCGCTGAAAGGCGCTCCTCCATGGACCCCCTCGCCCATCTCGCCCTCGCCTCGCTCGTCTTCCTCGCCACGCACTTCGTGACCAGCACGCCGCTTCGCAAGCCGCTGGTGGAGTCGATCGGGGAGAAGGCCTACCTCGGCGCCTACTCGGCCGTCTCCTTCATCACCATCGGCTGGATGGCGTGGGCCTACGGTCGGACGCCCTCCGTGGTGCTGTGGCAGATCCCCGGCGTGAAGCTCTGGCCGCTGGCGGTGATGCCATTCGCGCTCGTCCTGGTGGCGGCGGGGGTGATGACGAAGAACCCGTCGGCCGTGGGGCAGGCCGGGGCGCTCAAGCGGGAGGAGCCGGCGCGGGGGATCATCCGCGTGACCCGCCACCCGGTGATGTGGGGGATCGCGCTCTGGGCCGGCGTGCATGCCCTGGCGCGGGGGGATGCGGCCTCGCTCGTCTTCTTCGGCAGCTTCGTGGTGCTGGCGCTGGCCGGCACCCGCCTCATCGACGCGCGCAAGGCCGATTCGCTGGGGGAGGAATGGGCCCGGTTCGCGGCGGTCACCTCGAACGTGCCCTTCACGGCCATCGTCGAGGGGCGGAACCGCTTTGCCGTGGGGGAGATCGGGGCGGTCAAGGTCGGGGTGGGGGTGGCCCTCTACGCCGTCATCGTCCTCCTCCACCCCTTCCTGTTTGGTGTAAGGGCCTACTAACCATGTAATCAGATTACTTTCGGTCGAAGGCCGAAAGTAATCTGATTACGGTAGAATGCC
>CAZNWZ010000452.1:0-1190 GCA_964576455.1 uncultured Lysobacter sp. | reverse complement strand
GACCTGCCGCACGTCCACAAGGCGGATCTCATGGCCCATTTCGACGACTGGGTCACCGACGCGGCCGTGACCCGCAGGATCGTCGAGCACTTCGCCTCGGATCTCGCGCGCATCGGCCAGCCGATGCTGGGCCGCTACGCCGTGTTCTCGAGCTCGGGCACGACGGGGGTGCCCGGCCTCATCGTGCACGACGCCGACGCGCTCGCCGTCTACGACGCGCTCGGCGCCACCCGCATGGGGGCACTCGCGCCGGCCTGGAACTGGAGCGAGCCCCTCGCGGGACAACGCTACGCGCTCATCGCCGCGACCGAGGGCCACTTCGCCGGCATCGTGAGCTGGGAGCGGCTGCGCACGCTGCACCCGTGGTTCGAGGCCAACGCCCGCGTCTTCCCCGTGACCGCCCCCATCCGCGAGACCTGTGCCGAGCTGGAGCGCTTCCGGCCGACCGTCGTGGCCTCCTACGCAACCGTGCTGCGCGCGCTCGCCTACGAGCGCGACGCCGGGCGCCTGGCCATCCAGCCCTCCGTGCTGTGGTACGGCGGCGAGTGGCTCGCACCCATCGCGCGCGACCACATCCAGCGCGCCTTCGGTTGCCGTGTGGCCGGCGACTACGGCGCCTCCGAGTTCCTCAACATCGCCTTCGAGTGCGAGCGCGGCGCGCTGCACCTCAACGACGACTGGGTCGTGCTCGAGCCCGTCGACGAGAACTACGAGCCGGTGCCGCCCGACACAGCCTCGGCCTCGGTCCTGCTCACCAACCTCGCCAACCACGTCCAGCCGCTCGTGCGCTACGAGCTGGGCGACAGCGTGACGGTCGTCTCCAAGCCCTGCGGCTGCGGCCGCCCCTTCCCCGTGATCCGCGTCGACGGCCGGCGCGACGAGATCCTGCGCCTGGACGACGCGCGCGGGCACGACGTGCCCATCATGCCGATGGCGCTGTGCACGGCGGTGGAGGAGGGCGCGGGCGAGCACCGCTTCCAGGTCGTCCAGACCGGGCCCACGGCGCTGCGCGTTCGCCTGGAGCCCGCCTCGCGTTCGCGCCACCCGACGGCCCGCGTCAAGGATTGCCTGACGAGATTCCTCGCGCGCCAGGGCCTCACCCACATCGCGATCCGCGTCGAGACCGGCGAAATCGCGGCCCATCCCGTCAGCGGCAAGTTCCGGCAGGTGTGGCGCGAGAAGGCGCGATT
>CAZNWZ010000451.1:0-1197 GCA_964576455.1 uncultured Lysobacter sp. | reverse complement strand
CAACGTGCGCGAGACGCTCGGCATCTGCGACCACGCCTACATCATCAACCAGGGCTCGGTCCTCGCCTTCGGGAAGCCGGAGGAGATCATCTATAATGAGGCCGTACGGAAGGTCTACCTCGGGGAGAATTTCCGCCTCTAGCGGCAATCACCGGCCCGCCCCCGCGGCTTTCGACATGAAGCACAGCCTCCAGCTCAAGCTATCCCAGCACCTGACGCTCACGCCGCAGCTGCAGCAATCGATACGGTTGCTCCAGCTGTCGACGGTCGAGCTCAACCAGGAGCTCGAGCGCTACCTCGCCGAGAACCCGCTGCTCGAGCGCGCCGACTTCGCCGGGGACGACGCCGCGGCCCCGCCCCCCGCGGGCGCGTCGGGCGCGGACACCGCGTCCGCCCCGGCCTCCGACGCCGACGCGCCCGCCCCGAACGACGACCTGCCCTCCTTCGGCGAGGAGCCCATGGGCGGCTCGCGCCGCGGCGACGAGGACCGCGACGACTTCATGCAGATCGCGGCGGCGGAGCCGACGCTGCAGGAGAGCCTCATCCGCCAGCTGCAGCTCACCGCGCTGAGCGAGCGCGACAAGCGCCTGGCGCTGCTCGTCATCGCCCACCTGGACGGCGACGGCTACCTCACCGCCGGCCTCGAGGAGCTGCACGCGATCGGCGCGGCGGAGATCGCCGACCTCGACGCCGAGGAGATCCCGATCGCCCTGCGCCAGGTGCAGAACCTGGAGCCCGCAGGCGTCGGCGCCCGCGACCTCGCGGAGTGCCTCGCGCTCCAGCTCAGGGCGCTCGACCCCGCCACGCCCCACCGCGACTGCGCCATCGAGCTCGTCACGCGCCACCTCGACGTGCTCGCCGCGCGCGACTTCAACAGGCTGCGCCGCCTGCTCGGCGTCACGGAGGACGAGCTGCGGGAGGTGCGCGCCCTCATCCTCACGCTCGACCCCAAGCCGGGCCGCGCCTGGGGCGAGGGCGACGTCCGCTACGTCGTGCCCGACGTCACCGTGCGAAAGACGGGCGGGCGCTGGATCGCGCAGCTCAACCGCGACGCGATGCCGCGCCTTCGCATCAACAAGATGTACGCCGACCTCCTGCAGGCCTCGCGCGACAACGGCGGCAGGAACCTCGCGGGGCAGCTGCAGGAGGCGCGCTGGCTCATCAAGAACGTGCAGCAGCGCTTCGACACCATCCTGC
>CAZNWZ010000450.1:0-1200 GCA_964576455.1 uncultured Lysobacter sp. | reverse complement strand
TAATAAGAGAATGCTTATAATAGACTAAATTAGTCGGGAATAAGTTCCATCCATGGCGGATCAAGAAAATCCAATTAAAGACAAACACTTGCGAGAATCGCTGGTGATCAGCGAGGAGGTCTTTGCCGGCAGGCTGCTGCGTGTCAGGTGCGACACGGTGCGCCTGCCCGACGGCAAGCAGGCCACCCGCGAATTCGTCACCCATCCCGGTGCGGTCGTCATGATCGCCGAACTGCCCAGCGGCAAGCTGCTCTTCGAACGCCAGTTCCGCTATCCGCTCGATCGCGTATTCCTTGAACTGCCGGCCGGCAAGATCCATCCTGGCGAGGACATCCTGCTTACCGCCCGTCGTGAATTGCAGGAGGAAACCGGCTATGTGGCGGAGCACTGGCATTATCTAGGCGTGATCCATCCCTGCATCGGCTATTCCGATGAACGCATCGAGATCTTTTTCGCGCAAGGGCTGTCCCATGTCGGGCATGCCCTCGACGAAGGTGAATTCCTCGAAGTGCACGAACTCCACCTGGACGAGGCCATGGAAGCCGTGCGCGACGGCCGCCTCACCGACGGCAAGAGCGTTGCCTGCCTGCTCTGGGCAGAGCGCGTGCTCGATGGCCGCTGGCCATTGCCGAGGCAGGTTAATGATTAGTATTTCAGCGGATACTGATGGCGTGTAAAATCGACCTTCCGGACTCGCGCAAAGCGGGCAGACAGGCTGGAGACGAGGCATGACGCAATGCAGCCCCACGCTGCAACAGGCTGACGGCGAATCACGCAAGGAACAGGGCGGCATGGAGGCCAGCAAGATGCAGGCCCTGCGTGTCCTGTCCGAAGTCACGGCCACGCTTGCCTCCGAATACGATCTCGAGGCGTTGTTCAACCGCTTTCTCGAGATGATGGTGCGGCTCTCGGGCGCCTCCGCCGGTGTCGTGCGCGTGATGACCAGCGATGGCCACCATCTGCGGCTTGCCGCCTCCCTTGGCCTGCCCCCCGAACTGGTCGAGAAGGAGCGCCTGGTCGATATCAACTGCGGCATCTGCGGCGCTGCCTTGCGCAACGACGAGATCAGGCAGACGCGCGACCTCAAGCCCTGCTTCGAGCGCACCCGGCAGCCTTACTTCGGCGAATGCAGTTCGATGGTGGTTGTGCCGCTCGAGCACAACGGGCGCCTGCTTGGCGCCTACAACCTCTACATGACCG
>CAZNWZ010000449.1:0-1202 GCA_964576455.1 uncultured Lysobacter sp. | reverse complement strand
AGCTTATTTCCTTCCAGCCCGGGTCCTCGTTGATGCCCTTTTTAGGATTGGTGCGCCGCAGCGGCACCGTCAGCCGGTTCGGATCGTAGTGTGACATCAGGCCGCTGACGCCCTTGCCGCACAAGCGTCCTTTGCCGACGGCGCTGTCCGGGTTGCCTTCGATCTTGATGGCCGTACCGTCAACGCGGTGCACAAGAATTGAACAGGTGCCGTAACACAGTGCGCAGCTAGACGGTATCCACGTGTCGTCGTGCTGCGTCATGAACTCAGGAGTACTTGTATTCATATTGTGGCTCCTTGTTTTCTAACCACCCTCGATCTCTCGGAACAGGATAATTTCCACGGTTGCCGCCGCCCCCCCTGAAATCGGTGTCGCCTTGTCCTTGGCAGGCTCCCCGTTCAAGAACACGCGACACGTATTCAGTAGCTCTCCGCTTTCGCCGACAAGTGTGCGCAGAAACTCGGGGCCGAGTCGGCGTCCAAGCTCGTCGAAAACATCGCACAGCGCGCAAGCCCCCGAAAACTGCAGCAGCAGCGGATTCGCTACTTTGGAGCCGGCAATCATTCCGAACAGCCACACCTGTAGCTCGACCGAAGCGCCCGCCCGCGCCACTTCGGGTGCAGCGGCAGCCGCATCGAGAACGCGCCGCGAAGCCCGGAACGTATTGGTATTTACAACGTGATCCCACCTGACATTCATTCTCCGCACCTCCAGCTAAGGATCCATGCGCCGACTTGCCCCATATCGATTACCGCGCCAATATGGCCTGTAAGACAAGTAGCGAATTGCAACGACCCTGTCTTCCGCGGTCCCGGCGGCCGGCTGTATCGGACCAAAAACCTCTTGCACCTAATACTCGCATAGCGAATAATATATTTGCTATGCGAGTATTTTGTCGGAATCCGGACGAATTTGCAACCATCCTGAATGCCGGTTCACCCACCGGATTCGCGCGGCGAATATCTTTGATCCAACTCAAACCCAGGAAAAGGACTTCGATTGCCAAATTCAGCACAGGAAAAGGGCGAAAGGCAGAAGGATCGCCAGCATGTAACAGCGCTTGCACGCGGCTTGCAGGTACTGCGTTGCTTCGGCGCCGGTCGGCTCAGCTTGGGCACTTCAGATATCGCGAAACTGACTGGACTGCCCCAGCCGACGGTGTGGCGGCTATGTCACACTTTGATAGAGGAAGGCTATCTAG
>CAZNWZ010000448.1:0-1206 GCA_964576455.1 uncultured Lysobacter sp. | reverse complement strand
CACTACCCGCAGCTCACCTACGAGGCGGGCCTGTTCATGGTGGCGTACCTGCGCCGGGTCCACGCCGAGTTCGAAGGCGACGTCACGGCCGCGATCGTGCTGGGCGAGATCGCCCAGCACAACGTGCGCCACTTCATGAAGGAGCTCCTTCCGCGATCGGGGAAGGACTCCGCCGCGCTCGCCACGGACGAGGTGGTCGCCGCGAGCATCCGCCGCTGCAACATGCTGTCGGTCGCGGAGGCTTCCGGCATCCCGCGCGAGACCGTGCGCCGCAAGGTGGCGAAGCTGGAGAAGCTGGGGTTCGTCTCCCGCGACGCGGCCGGCGGCCTGGCGGTGACGAGGAAGGTGGGGCGGCACTTCAAGGAGTTCGACCGCGAGACCCTGGCCGGCCTCGTCGAGCTGGCGGAGCGCGTCCGGGGCCTGCTGGGGCGGCGCTGAACGCCCCCGGGCGGCCTACCCGGAATGGGTAATCGGGGACGAAAGTCCCATCATCCGGCAGGGCTCCGCCGGGACGCTTCTGTTAGCATTCGCGCGAAGACCAGTCCCCTGCGGGGCATGCGTCATGCCCGCCCCTCCTCCACGCGGAGTTCCCATGCGCATCGATTCCCGCGCCGCCCTCCTCATCGCCGCCGCCGCGGCCCTCGCGGCCTGCACCGACAAGGCCCCGCCCCCGAAGGCCGCGCCTCCCGAAGTGACCGTGGTGACGGTGCAGCCGAGGAGCCTTCGCTACTTCTACGAGCAGGTCGGCCAGGCGGCGGGCTTTCGCGAGACGGAGGTGCGCTCGCGCGTGTCGGGCATCCTCCTGAAGCGGCTCTACCGCGAGGGGCAGGAGGTGAAGGAGGGCGACCCGCTCTTCCAGGTCGATCCCGAGCCCTACAAGGCGGCGCTGGACCAGGCCAAGGGCGCGCTCCGGCAGCAGGAGGCGGCCGCCGCGCGCGCGAGGAACGACCTCGAGCGCATCGAGCCGCTCTTCAAGGAGAACGCGGTGAGCCGCAAGGACTACGACGACGCCCGCTCGGCGTTCGAGTCGGCCTCCGCGGCCGTCGACTCCGCGGGCGCCAAGGTGAAGGAGGCGGAGCTCAACCTCGGCTACACGCTCGTCCGGGCGCCCATCGCGGGCATCGCGAGCAAGGAGACGAGGAGCGAGGGCAGCCTCGTGGCCACCTCGGGGGACGCGAGCCTGCTCACCACCATCGCCCAGCTCGA
>CAZNWZ010000447.1:0-1220 GCA_964576455.1 uncultured Lysobacter sp. | reverse complement strand
AGACCTCGAACTTCGCGCGCACCTCGCCGTCGAGGGCGGCCCAGGCGAACCAGACCAGCCCGACGGGCTTCGCCGCCGTGCCCCCGTCGGGACCCGCGACTCCCGTGACCGCCACCGCCAGGTCGGCCACGCTCTGGTGCAGGGCGCCCAGCGCCATCTCGCGCGCCACCGCCTCGGAGACCGCGCCGTGGGAGCCGATCGTCTCCTGCTTCACCCCGAGGAGGTCCACCTTGGCCTCGTTCGAGTAGGTGACGAAGCCGCGGTCGTACCAGGCGGAGCTGCCGGCTGTGCGGGTGATGGCCTCCCCGACGCCGCCGCCCGTGCAGGACTCCGCGGTGGCCACGAGCAGCCCCGCCCGCCGGCAGGCTTCCCCCAGGCGCGCCGATAGCTCGTCGATGTCGCTCATGCCGGTTCCTCCGGGCGCCCGCGGTACCAGTAGCGGTAGGCGGGCACGAATCCGAACGGCTCGTACAGGGCGATCGCCGCGGCGTTGCCCTCCTCCACCTGCAGGTACGAGTGCCTCGCGCCGCCCTCCCAGCCCCAGCGCAGCAGGGCCTTCACGATCGTGCGCGCGAAGCCGCGGCGCCGGCAACCCTCCCGCGTCACCACGTCGAAGAGGCCGACGTGGCCACCCTCCCGGATCGAGAGCCCGGTGGCGACCGGCACGCCCGCCTCCAGGATGGCCGCCGTGCGGACCGGGAGCGGCAGCGCGGCGAGACGCGCGAGGTGGGCGGCGCGCTGCGCGATGGGCGAGCCGCGAAGGCTCCCCACCATGTCGAACCACTCCTCCAGGCGCGGATGCTCGACCTCGCCGCCGGCGAGACCGGCGGGGTCGATCGCGGCCTGCCGGACCTGCGTGGTCTCGAAACGCTCGTAGCCGCGCGCGGCGAGGAGGTCCTCCAGGTCCGCGGGGCGCGTGGGCTCGGAGAGCCGGAAGATCGCGGGCAGCCCCATGGCGGCGTAGAGGCGTTCGCAGTGCTCCACCTTCTCGCCCAGGGGCAGCGTCGACGGATAGACGGGGTTCACGGAGCGGGCGCGCTTGGCCTTCCCCGGCGAGAAGCGCAGCAGCCAGCCGTCGTAGAGCAGCTGCCCGGGCGGGGCGGAGGAGTTGAGGGTGAGCTCCTCGAGGCGGCGCGGCCCCGTGGTCATGCCTTCAGGCGCTTGCCCGTGGCGGTGTCGAAGAAGTACGCCTTGCCCGGCATGATCGAGACGTCGAGCGC
>CAZNWZ010000446.1:0-1235 GCA_964576455.1 uncultured Lysobacter sp. | reverse complement strand
ATGCCCTTCTCGAGGGGGTAGTTGGCCATCGAGTAGGCGCGCGTCACCGGCTCCGTGCACACCGACTTGAAGCGCCACAGGTCGAACTTGTCCCAGTCGGCGCGGAAGGGCTCCTCGATCACGAAGTCCTTGAACGAGAAGTGGTGCGGCGGGCACTCGATCTGCACGTAGCCGCCGGCGCGGAAGGGCACTTCCTCGCCCTCGGGGAGCGCGAGCTTGAGCTCCTTGATGAAGGTGGCCACGTTGCGGTTCGAGACCACGCGGCACTTCCACTTGCGCACGCTGAAGACCTCGGGGGCGATCTCGATCTCCATGTCGCCCTTCACCTTCACCTGGCAGGCGAGGCGGCAGCCGCGCTTGGCCTCGCCGCGCGAGATGAACCCCGTCTCGGTGGGCAGCAGGTCCCCGCCGCCGGACTTCACGACCACCTCGCACACGCCGCAGGCGCCCTTGCCGCCGCAGGCCGAGGGGATGAAGATGCCGCTGTCGGCGAGGCTCCCCAGGAGAGTTCCGCCGGCGGGCACCTTGAGCGCCTTGTCCGGGTCCTCGTTGATGGTGATGGTGACGTCGCCGCTCGCCACGAGCTTCGAGCGGGCCACCATGAGGGTGACCACGAGCAGCAGCACCACCACGGTGAACATGAGGACGCCGAGGACGATTTCCGTCATGGCCGCCTCAGAGCTGGATCCCGGAGAACATCATGAAGGCCACCGACATGAGCCCGGCCACGACGAAGGTGATGCCCAGGCCCCGCAGCCCCGCCGGCGGGTTCGAATAGGAGAGCTTCTCGCGCACCGCCGCCATGGCGACGATGGCGATGGCCCAGCCCAGCCCGGAGCCGATGCCGTAGACCACGCTCTCGGCGAAGCCGTACTCGCGCTCCTGCATGAAGAGCGAGCCCGCGAGGATCACGCAGTTCACCGCGATGAGCGGCAGGAAGACGCCCAGCGTCGTGTAGAGGGCCGGCGCGAACTTCTCGACCGCCATCTCCACCACCTGCACGGCCGCGGCGATCGTGCCGATGAAGAGGATGAAGGCGAGGAAGGTGAGGTCCGCCTTCGCGAGCGCGGGCGAGATCCACGCCAGCGCCCCTTCCTTGAGCAGGTGCACGAGGATCAGGTTGTTGAGCGGGACGGTGAGCACCTGCACGAACACGACGGCCACGCCCAGGCCCAGCGCGGTCTCCACCTTCTTCGAGCAGGCGAGGAACGAGCACATGCCCAGGAAGAAGGCGA
>CAZNWZ010000445.1:0-1239 GCA_964576455.1 uncultured Lysobacter sp. | reverse complement strand
GCTTGTATGTTCAGACCAGATCAGCACGGTAGACTCTGATCGCCGTTGAGGCGGCCAGACCGGCCCGTGCAGTTTGGTAGCGGCTGGGGTGATCGAGCCCGTCTCTGAGTACAGAACGCACGGCCGCCGTGCTGGTCTTCCTGAAGCCCGAACGGTTACGCGCGCCGCCTTCGAGCGCGCATGCACAAGCAAGGGATCCGAAGACCATGTCTGCTTCCTCAGTGGTGGCGGGCATCGACGTGGCCAAGGCGCATGTCGATGTCTCGGTGCTGGGCGCCAAGCTCGATGCCCAGCGGTTCGACAACCAGGCCGAGGGACACTCGGCGCTGACGGCGGCATTGAAGCCGCTGGACGTGGCGTTGGTGGTGATGGAGGCCACCGGCGGCTACGAGACGGAACTGGCCTGCGCGCTGCAAGCCGCCGGCTTGGCGGTGGCGGTAGTCAACCCTCGCCAGGCACGCGACTTCGCCAAGTCGATGGGCCGGCTGGCCAAGACCGACACGGTGGACGCACGCATGCTGGCTGAGTTCGCCGCGGTGCTGCTGCGCCGCGAGGACCTCGCTCGCTTCCTGCGTCCGTTGGCAGACCCGCAACAGCAGTGGCTGGCCGCCCTGGTGACGCGGCGGCGCCAGTTGCTGGCCATGATGCTCAGTGAACGGCAGCGCTTGCAGATCACGCCCAAGGGCCTGCACCCGAGCATCGAGGCCATCGTGGCGGCCATCAAGGCACAGCTCGATGACATCGAGGGGCAGATGGTGGGTCACGTGCGCAAGCACTTCGGCGAACTCGACCGATTGCTGCAATCGGCCAGCGGCATCGGTCCGGTGGCCAGCGCCACGCTGATCGCCGAGCTGCCAGAACTGGGCAGGCTGAACCGGCGCGAGATCGCCGCGCTGGTGGGCATCGCTCCGATGGCCAACGACTCTGGCTCGAGCAAGGGTCGACGACGCATCCAGGGCGGGCGCTTCGACGTACGCCGCGTGCTGTACATGGCAGCACTGACCGCCAGCCGACGAAACCCCACCATCAAGGCCTTCTACGACCGCTTGATCGCTGCCGGCAAGCTGCCCAAGGTCGCCCTGATTGCCTGCATGCGCAAGCTGCTGACCACCCTCAACGCCATGGTCCGCACCAACAAACCCTGGGAAAACTCGCTTCACCGCACTTGACTCGGAAGACGGTTACTCAGAGGCCAACCGCGAGAACCTGTCGCGCGTGCTGCGCGGGGACACGCCGACC
>CAZNWZ010000444.1:0-1243 GCA_964576455.1 uncultured Lysobacter sp. | reverse complement strand
AGCTCGGCCGCGGCGAGCCCATCGAGGACGTGGCGCGCGTGGTCTCGCGCATGGTGGACATCGTGATGATCCGCACCTTCGAGCAGGCGATCATCGAGCGCTTCGCCGCGCACTCGCGCGTGCCGGTCATCAACGGGCTCACCAACGAGTACCACCCCTGCCAGGTGCTGGCCGACATCTACACCTTCGTCGAGCACCGCGGGCCGATCGCCGGCAGGACGGTCGCCTGGATCGGCGACAGCAACAACATGTGCAACACGTGGCTGCAGGCGGCGAGCCTGCTCGACTTCAAGCTGAACGTCGCGAGCCCCCCGGGCTACGAGCTGGAGCCGGCCCGCGCGCAGGGCGTGGCGCGCACGCACCTCGAGCTCTTCTCCGACCCCCTGGCGGCCGCGAGGGGCGCCGACCTCGTCACGACCGACGTCTGGACCAGCATGGGATGGGAGGAGGAGGCCGACGCGAGGAAGGACGCCTTCGCCGCCTTCACCGTGGACGCCGAGATGATGGCCGCCGCCCATCCGGAGGCCCTCTTCATGCACTGCCTTCCCGCCCACCGCGGCGAGGAGGTTTCGGCCGAGGTCCTCGACGGGCCCCAGAGCGTGGTCTGGGACGAGGCGGAGAACCGGCTGCATGCCCAGAAGGCGCTCATGGAGTACCTGCTCCTCGGGCGTGTCGAGACCTGAAATCCGCCGGGAGCCGCCCATGCCCTCATTCGACATCGTGTGCGAGGCCAACGCCGTCGAGGTGAAGAACGCCGTCGAGCAGGCCAACAAGGAGATCGCCAACCGCTTCGACTTCAAGGGCTCCGACGCGCGCATCGAGCAGAAGGAGCGCGAGCTCACGGTCTTCGCCGACGACGACTTCAAGCTGGGGCAGGTGCGCGACGTGCTCAACGCCAAGTTCGCCAAGCGCGGGGTGGACCTGCGCTTCCTCGACCTCGACAAGCCCGAGAGAATCGGCGGCGACAAGGTGAAGCAGAAGGTCACCGTGAAGAACGGCGTGGAGTCGGATCTCGCCAAGCGCATCGTGAAGATGCTCAAGGACGCGAAGCTCAAGGTGACGGCCGCGATCCAGGGCGACGTGGTGCGCGTCACCGGCGCCAAGAAGGACGCGCTCCAGGAGGCGATCGCCCTCGTCCGCAAGGGCGTCACCGAGGTCCCCCTGTCCTTCCAGAACTTCCGCGACTGAATCCCGAAAGGGGACGGTTCCAATCCCAAAAGGGGACGGTTCCTGTACCCGTCCC
>CAZNWZ010000443.1:0-1245 GCA_964576455.1 uncultured Lysobacter sp. | reverse complement strand
CCGAAGATGATGGCCGAGGACATCGGCGTGCCCTTCCACAAGGGCGCGGTGAAGTTCTACAAGGAAGCGGGGGCGATGTAGCGGCGCGCGCATCCGGGGCGCGCTCGTGGACAAGGCCATCCGCTGGACCGCCGGCGGCATCGCGATCGCGATGTCGCTGTACCACATGTGGTTCGCCGCCTCGGCGCCGCCCGAGGCGATGATCTTCCGCGGCACGCACCTGCTGTTCGCGCTCCTGCTGGTCTTCCTGCTCGTCCCCGCCTCCAGCCGCGACGGCTCGAGGCGGCTCCTCTGGCTGGACATGGCGCTGATCGCCGCCTCCGCGGCGGCGATCGGCTACCTCTTCGCCAACTACCAGTACATCGTCAACCGCATCATCTACATCGACGACCTGACGGCCTGGGACCAGGCGATGGCCGTGGTGCTGGTGGTGCTGGTCCTCGACGCCTCGCGGCGCGTCATCGGCTGGGCGCTGCCGGTGACGGCGCTGGTGTTCCTCGCGTACGCCGTCTTCGGGTCCGGCGTGAAGATGCAGGTGCTGCTCGAGCAGATGTACCTCTCCACGGACGGCATCTTCGGCTCGACCCTCGGCGTGTCGGCCTCGTACGTGATCGTGTTCGTGCTCTTCGGCGCCTTCATGGAGAAGAGCGGCACGGGGCGGCTCTTCATGGACTTCGCGCTCTCGCTCACCGGCCACACGGCCGGCGGCCCGGGCAAGGTGTCGATCGTGAGCTCGAGCCTCTTCGGCACCATCTCCGGCAGCGCCGTGGCCAACGTGATGGTCGACGGGCCCATCACCATCCCGCTCATGAAGAAGACCGGCTTCCGCCCGCCCTTCGCCGCGGCGGTGGAGGCCAGCGCCTCGACGGGCGGGCAGATCATGCCGCCGATCATGGGGGCGGCCGCCTTCGTGATGGCGGAGTACCTGGCGGTGAGCTACTTCCAGGTGACCGTCTGGGCGTGGATCCCGGCGCTGCTCTTCTACGTGGCGCTCTTCTTCGCGGTGCACTTCGAGGCCAAGCGCGTGGGCCTGGAGGGCGTGCCGCGCGCGGAGCTGCCGCGGCTCTCGCAGGTGATGCGCGAGCGCGGCCACCTCTTCATCCCGATCCTGGTCGTGCTGGCCGGGATGGCCATGAGCTACAGCGCGCCGCTGTGCGCCCTGGCGGGAACGATCGCCACCCTTCCCATCGCGCTCATGCGCAGGAGCACGCGCGAGGGGATCGGCTGGCGCACGGTCGTCGAGGC
>CAZNWZ010000442.1:0-1245 GCA_964576455.1 uncultured Lysobacter sp. | reverse complement strand
CCAACCGCGCCACGGAGCTGAAGGAGCGCCCGGCCGCGGACTCGCGCACCCTCTCCCCGCTCGCCGCCGAGACCGCGGTGAAGGTGCTCGGCCGCCAGGGCGCGTGGACGCAGGTCGAGGCCGGCGCCCAGCGCGGCTGGGTGAGGGCCTTCCACCTGCGCTTTCCCTCGACCGTGGAGTCGTCCTCGGGCGGCGGCGCGGGGAGCGGCATCACCTCGATCTTCGGCTTCGGCGGCAAGGAGGCCCCGAAGACCTCCAAGGTCGCCACCCTCGGCATCCGCGGCCTCACGCCGGAGGACTTCAAGAACGCCGCGCCCGATCCCGCGGCCCTGCGCAAGATGCAGTCCTACCGCGCCGACAAGGCGTCGGCGGAGCGGTTCGCGAAGGAGGCGAGGCTCGCGCCGGTGGCCGTCGCCTACGCGGGAGACAAGTCGTGAGGCCCCTCCTGGCGGCGGCGGCGCTCGCCCTGGCGCTTCCGGCCCAGGCGCAGCTGGACATCGGCCGGATCATCGACCTGGGCCGCAAGGCCGTGGAGATCGCCCCCAAGATCCAGGAGGCGACGAAGGAGTACACCCCCGAGGAGGAGGTCGCCCTCGGCGAGGGCATCGCCTCGGGCTTCCTCGGCGCCATCCGGCTGCATCCCGACGAGCGCCTGCAGCGCTACGTGAACCGCGTCGGCCGCTGGCTCGCCTCGCAGACGGAGCGGGCGGACCTGCCCTGGACCTTCGGCGTGATCGACACCGAGGTCATCAACGCCTTCGCGATGCCGGGCGGCACGGTGGTCGTCTCGCACGGCCTCGTGAAGCGGCTGACGAGCGAGGCGGAGCTCGCGGGCGTCCTCGCCCACGAGATCGCGCACGTGCTGAAGAAGCACCAGCTCTCCGCCATCCAGTCCGACGCGGGCTGGAGCGCCGCCGCCGACGGGGCCAAGGCCGTCGCGGCCGACCAGATCGGGCGCCGCGGCGGGGGCGACGTGCTGGGCCTAAAGACCCAGCTCGCCAACGCGGGCGTGGACCTGGTGAAGGACGGCCTGTTCCTGCGCCCGCTCGACCGCAGCATGGAGTACGAGGCGGACCGGCTGGGCGTGGTGGTCGCCGCGCGCGGCGGCTACGACCCGTACGGCTTCGTCGCCGTGCTCACGATGCTCGCCCAGGTGAAGCCCGAGGAGTCGGGCGCGTCGATCACCTTCTCGACCCACCCCTCGCCCGCCGACCGGCTCGCGGAGCTCGAGAAGGTGATGCCGCA
>CAZNWZ010000441.1:0-1256 GCA_964576455.1 uncultured Lysobacter sp. | reverse complement strand
GCCACGCCGCCCAGCAGGCCGATGGCGGCCATCGCGAGCCAGCCGCGCCCGCGCGAATCGGCTTCCGAGACCACCAGGCTCTGCTCCGACAGTTCGCGGCGGTAGTCCTCGACCGTCCTCTGCAGGAAGGCGTCGCCCTCGACGGCGCCCACGCTGCGGGGCTCGCGGCAGAAGTGCAGGATGGCCCGGTCCAGGGGGCGGCGCACCATGGCCGAGGAGTCCACGCGCAGGGTCCGGAGCGTGCCGTCGCGGAAGTCGAGGAGGCCGCGGTCCACGAGGTTGAAGATCGCGATTTGCAGCGTCTCCGTGGTCCCCTTGCGCATGTAGGCGATGCGGTAGGGGTCCGCGGTCATGAAGGAGAGCGTCGCGCGCGTCTCCGACGGCCCGCGCGTGTTGGCCCACAGGAAGGCGAGCACGGCGGCCGAGAACACGGCGTAGAAGCCGAGGAACTGCGGCCCGGGCAGGTCGAACGGGTTCACGCTACGCCCCGATCCGGCCCGCCCGCGCGCGAAGCGCCTCCCCGAGCTCCAGCAGGGCCACCAGCGTCGGCGCGCCCACGCCCGGCGGCAGGAAGCGCTCCTCGCGCGCCTGCGAGAGGCTCGCGAGCGTGGCGTCCCACTTCCCGGCGCCCAGTTCCGAGGCCACCGTCGCCAGCGCCGCCTTCGGCGATTCCGCCGGCCGCCCCTCGAGCTGCAGGATGATCTCGGCGGCGGCGCGAAGCGGGGCGGCGCAATCGGCCACCGCGACGGCGAGCTGCTCCTCGCGAAGGCTCGTGATCGCGTAGCGCTCGCGGGTGCGCAGGACGAAGTTGAGGAGGATCTGCCGCAACCGCTGCCGCGTGGCCTCGCGCGAGGGCCTCAGGCCCGCCAGCACGTCCTTGCCGGCCAGCACGCGGTGGCGCACCGCGATGTCGGCGAACTTGACCGCGAAGGCCTCCGCCGCGTCGGCGAGCTCGACTTCCCGGATCAGCATGGCCTCCAGGCGGATCACGGCGTGGGCGGTCCTCAGGGGTTCGCGCAGCGCGTCGACGCGCGCCGGGTCGAAGTTCGCGAGCACCAGCATGAGGTTCACGTCGGAGGTGGCGCGCAGCCGCCCCTCGGCCGCCGAGCCGAAGAGGATGGCGGAGACGAAGTCGTCTCCGAGGGCCTGGCGGGCCGCCTCCACGAATTCGGTGAGCGATTGCGACACGTCCAGGGGCAGCGCGTGATCGTCCATTCGACCTCCGCAAGAAAGACGGGCCGCCTAGGATAGCCGAG
>CAZNWZ010000440.1:0-1257 GCA_964576455.1 uncultured Lysobacter sp. | reverse complement strand
CGGCGCACTTGTATGATGATTAAAGGCCTGATGCAGGGTCGGCGCACTGGAGCGTTCTTATGAACAGCTCGGTTTGGAGATTCCCGCATCAGGCCTGTTACGTACATGTCCGAAGGACGGCGAACAGTATCGGGAGCTGGTGTTGCTTACCAAGCTCGTATTCCAACAAGTAGGCCGCCCTCTCGGACGCATTCATCACACAAGGAGTGTAGCACGATGACGGCAAATGTTCAGGGTGGTTTTTGGCTGGGCGTGGACGTGGGTAAGTTTAGAGTGGATGCGTGTGTAGCACCGAGCGATGCGCGCACGCGTGAGTGGGCCAGGTTGCGCGTAGCATCGTTCGCGCACGATGCAGATGGCATTGGCGCGTTGGCACAATGGCTGAGCGCCGCGCTCAATGAAGCAAGGTGCCTTGGTGTATGTATCGAGTCAACGGGGGCCTACTCACACCGTTTTGTGCACGCCATTAAAGACTTGGGCTTGCCGGAGGTATCGATGGTGAACCCGGCGCTTCCCGTATCGTTTCGCAAGAGCCTTGGATTGCGCGACAAATGCGATCGCGTGGACGCGGCCATACTCGCGCTGTACGGCGTGGTCCATCGTCCCGAACCGAACACGCGGCGCGATCCTATCTATGCACGGTTGCGCATACTCTATCGCGCGTATGAGCAATACAACGAGGACGTTCAGCGCTACGAGAACCGCCTGGAGCAATGCTTGGACAAGGGGCTGCGCTCTATGCTGCGCGCGAGCATCGCGCAGGTCAAACGCTACCGCGAACGCATTTGGAAACAGATGCAAGAACTCATCGCGCAGAATGAGCCACTGCGCTGCGACGTGACGTTGTTGTGCTCGATTCCCAGCGTTGGCGAGAAGACGGCCGTAATGGTGCTGGCCCAGTTTGGCGATCTGCGCCGGTGGAAGCGCGCACAACTCGCCAGCTATGCGGGCCTGTACCCCAAAGTGTATTCGAGCGGCAGCAGCGTTAACCGCAAACCACGCCTTGCCAAAGGCGGCGGCTCCCGCATAAGAAGAGGACTCTACATGCCCGCGGTGGGCCAACTGAAAACGAAGTCGCCCGTGGCCCAATGGGCCCGCGAACTCATCGCACGCGGCAAAACCAAAATGGAAGCCATCGGCGCAATCATGCGCAAGCAACTCCACCTTATGCGCGGCGTCCTCGTCTCAGGAGTTCCCTACTCCCAAAACTACCTAAAAACCGCTAATGCCACTTGACAAAAAACAACAGTATCTCCA
>CAZNWZ010000439.1:0-1265 GCA_964576455.1 uncultured Lysobacter sp. | reverse complement strand
ATCGCGCTCGCGGCCGACCGCATCCGCACCGGCGACGACGACGTCGTCATCGCCGCGGGCACCGAGTCGATGTCCATGGTCCCGATGATGGGCAACAAGGTGGCCCTGAACAGCGCCGTCTTCGCGAAGGACGAGAACGTGGCCATCGCCTACGGCATGGGGATCACGGCGGAGAAGGTGGCCGCGAAGTGGAAGGTCTCGCGCGAGGAGCAGGACGCCTTCGCGGTCGCCAGCCACCGGAAGGCGGCCGCGGCCATCGCGGCGGGACACTTCCGGGAGGAGATCCTGCCCTACGAGATCGCCTCCAGCGTCCCCGACCTGGCCTCGGGCCGGGTGGTGCGCCGCAGCAAGGTCGCCGACACCGACGAGGGTCCGCGGCCCGATTCCTCGCTCGAGAGCCTGGCGAAGCTCAGGCCCGCCTTCGCCGCGCGCGGCTCCGTCACGGCCGGCAACAGCTCCCAGATGTCCGACGGCGCCGGGGCCGTGGTGCTCATGAGCGAGCGCGCGATGAAGAAGTACGGCGTGCAGCCGCTCTCGCGCTTCGTGGGCTTCGCCGTGGCGGGGGTGCCGCCGGAGATCATGGGCATCGGCCCCATCAAGGCGATCCCGAAGGTGCTCGGGATGGCCGGGGTGAGCGCGGCGGACCTGGGCTGGATCGAGCTGAACGAGGCGTTCGCGGCCCAGGCGCTGGCCGTCGTCAAGGAACTGGGGCTGGACCCGGCCAGGGTAAACCCGCAGGGCGGGGCCATCGCGCTGGGCCACCCGCTGGGCGCCACCGGGGCCATCCGGGCCGCCACCCTGGTGCACGGGATGCGCCGGACCGGGGGGCGGTACGGGATGGTCACCATGTGCATCGGCACCGGAATGGGTGCCGCCGGGCTCTTCGAAGCGCTACACTAGGGCGTCGCGCCAAACCAAACGAACAACCGCCGGGACCACCCGGCGCCTTTTTGGAGGAGTTCCACGATGACCCGCTTCGTTCCCCGGGCGATCACTGCCGCGCTCGCCTTCGCTGCCGTCGCAGGTTCCGTTGATGCACTGGCCCAGACGAAATACAACGCCGAGGTGCGGAGGACTTCATTCGGCATCGCGCACATCAAGGCGAACGACTACGGCAGCATCGGCTACGGCGTCGGCTACGCCTTCGCGCAGGACAACTTCTGCACGATGGCCGACGAGTTCCTCACGGTGCGCGCCGAGCGCGCAAAGTACCTCGGGGGGACGGGCTCCACGCCCTACGGCGTCAACAACGTCTTCAGCGACCT
>CAZNWZ010000438.1:0-1268 GCA_964576455.1 uncultured Lysobacter sp. | reverse complement strand
GCGAAGAACGTCTTCTGCGTCGGCTGGAACTACCTCGAGCACTTCGAGGAAGGCGCCAAGAAGCTGCAGGACAACCGGGAGCTGCCGCAGTGGCCGGTGTTCTTCAGCAAGGCGGCCACGGCCGTGAACGGGCCCTACGACCCGGTGCCCTTCGACGCGGCCATCTCCACCTCCCTCGACTGGGAGGTCGAGCTGGGCGTGGTGATCGGCCCCGGGGGCAAGAACATCAAGGCCGGGGATGCCATGGCCCACGTCTGGGGCTACACCGTGATCAACGACGTCTCGTGGCGCGACCTCCAGCGCCGCCACGGCGGCCAGTGGCACAAGGGCAAGAGCCTGGACGGGACCTGCCCCATGGGCCCGGTGCTGGTGACGGCCGATGCCCTCGACCCCACGAACCTGCGCGTGACCTGCCGCGTGAACGGGGTCACCAAGCAGGACTCGAACACGAAGTTCCTCTACTTCAAGCTGCCGCGCCTCATCCAGGACCTGTCGCTGGGCATGACCCTGGAGGCCGGCGACATCCTCTCGACCGGCACGCCGGAGGGCGTGGGCTTCGCCCGGAACCCCCCGGAGTTCCTGAAGCCCGGCGACCTCCTGGAGACCGAGATCGAGGGCATCGGCACGCTGCGCAACCCCATCGGGGGTTGATCCCGCCGGGGGGGACGGCCAGAATAGGCCCATCCCCCCCGGAGCCCCGCCATGCCGAGCAAGATCCCGCCCGGTTCAAGCGTCATCGGACGCATGCAGATCTACCGGCGCCTGGTCGAAATCCCGGCGCTCAAGGACAGCTACGCCCGCAAGTTCGCGGCCGCCGCCTTCGTGAGCGCCCAGACGCCCCTGGCGGTCTTCATCGTGTACCTGCTGGTCGCGCGGGCCGACTGGGCGTCCATGTACCCCCTGCTCGCGGCGCTGGTCCTCGCCTCGGTGGCCGGCTTCCTGGGCACGCTGTGGCTGCTGCGCGAGATCCTGGTGCCCATCGACCTGACGGCCGAGGCGCTGCGCGCCTACCTGGAGAGCCGCTCGCTGCCGGACCTGCCGGTGAGCTTCCCGGACCAGGCCGGGCGCCTCATGGAAGGCACCCAGTACACCCTCACGCAGCTCAACGAGACGATCAACCGCCTCGAGCGCGTCTCCGACTCCGACGACCTCACGGGCATCTACAACCGCCGCGCGGGCGAGAAGCGCCTCACGGAGGAGATCGCGCGCGCCGAGCGCGACCTGGAGACCTTCCAGGTCGCCTTCTTCGACCTGAACGGCTTCAAGGA
>CAZNWZ010000437.1:0-1277 GCA_964576455.1 uncultured Lysobacter sp. | reverse complement strand
ACCACGACCGTGTTGCCGTGGTCGCGCAGGCGGTGGAGCACGCGCAGCAGCATGTCGATGTCGTGGAAGTGCAGCCCCGTGGTGGGCTCGTCCAGGATGAAGAGCGTGCGGCCGGTGTCGCGCTTGGAGAGCTCGAGGGCGAGCTTCACGCGCTGGGCCTCGCCGCCGGAGAGCGTGGTGGCGCTCTGCCCCAGGCGCACGTAGCCCAGGCCCACCTCCATCAGCGTCTGCAGCTTCCTCGCGATGGCGGGCACGGCCGAGAAGAGCTCGAGGGCCGCCTCGACCGTCATGTCGAGCACCTCGCAGATGCTGCGGCCCCGGTAGCGGACATCGAGGGTCTCGCGGTTGTAGCGCTTGCCGTGGCAGACGTCGCAGGTCACGTAGACGTCGGGCAGGAAGTGCATCTCCACCTTGATGACGCCGTCGCCCTGGCAGGACTCGCAGCGCCCGCCCTTCACGTTGAAGGAGAACCGCCCGGGGCCGTAGCCGCGCGCGCGCGACTCGGGCGTTCCGGCGAAGAGGTCGCGGATGGGCGTGAAGAGCCCCGTGTACGTCGCGGGGTTGGAGCGCGG
This sequence comes from uncultured Lysobacter sp., assembly GCA_964576455.1. Taxonomy (GTDB): domain Bacteria; phylum Pseudomonadota; class Gammaproteobacteria; order Burkholderiales; family Usitatibacteraceae; genus FEB-7. The sequence continues at coordinate 705 of CAZNWZ010000437.1, read as the reverse complement.
CGTGCGGCCGATGGGGCTCTGGTCGACGTTGATCACCTTGTCGAAGTGGTCCAGGCCCTCGATGGCCTCGTGCTCCGCGGGCTCGGTGGAGGCGCCGTAGAGGTGGCGCGCGGCCGAGGCGTAGAGCGTGTCGTTGATGAGCGTCGACTTGCCCGAGCCGGAGACCCCGGTCACGCAGACGAACAGGCCCACGGGGATCTCGACGGTGACGTCCTTGAGGTTGTTGCCGCGCGCGCCGGCCACCCGCAGGCTCCTCGAGGCCTCGCGGCGCCGCCGCCGCCCCGGGACGGCGATCGACCGGCGCCCGGAGAGGTACTGCCCCGTGAGCGAGGCCGGGTTGCGCTCGATCTCGGTGGGGGTGCCCTGGGCGACCACCTCGCCGCCGTGCTCGCCGGCGCCGGGCCCCATGTCCACCACGTGGTCGGCCGCGTGGATGGCCTCCTCGTCGTGCTCGACGACGATCACGGAGTTGCCCAGGTCGCGCAGGCGCTTGAGCGTGTCGATGAGGCGCGCGTTGTCGCGCTGGTGCAGGCCGATGGACGGCTCGTCGAGGACGTACATGACGCCGGTGAGCCCGGAGCCGATCTGGCTCGCGAGCCGGATGCGCTGGGCCTCGCCGCCGGAGAGCGTGTCCGCCGAGCGCGTGAGCGAGAGGTAGTCCAGGCCCACGTCGTTCAGGAACCGGATGCGGTTGGCGATCTCGCG
>CAZNWZ010000436.1:0-1283 GCA_964576455.1 uncultured Lysobacter sp. | reverse complement strand
TCCGTTCCGGGAGGTGACGCGATGCAGCTTTTCGAGAACGCCTTCAGCCCCTTCGCGCGAAAGGTGCGCATGGTGCTGGAGCACAAGGAGCTGGACTTCGAGTCCGTGGACGGCCTGCACCGCGACGGCCGCGAGGCGCTGGCCCGCGTGAATCCCCGGCGAGAGGTGCCCGTCCTGGTCGATGGCGCGACGGTGGTGGTCAACTCCTCGCACATCGTGGCTTACCTCGAGGACGCGCACCCCAATCCCCCGGTGCTGCCGGGCGATGCGGCCGCGCGGGCGAGGATCCGGCACTGGGAGCGCGTGGCCGACACCCTGCTCGATCCCATCGTCGTGGACGTCTCGCTGTGGAGCTGGGCGAACCGGTCCGACAGCCCGCCGGCGGGACTGCGGGAGGCCGCGGCGCGCGACCTCGACGCGCTCTACGGCGCGCTCGAGGCCGAGCTGTCCCGCGGCGGCGACGAGTTTCTCTGCGGCCCCTTCTCGCTCGCCGACATCGCCCTCTTCCCCAACCTGTATGCCACCCGCGCCCTCAAGCTGGGCCCCGATCCCGCGCGCTTCCCGCGCCTCATCGCGTACGTGAGGCGCGTGGCGTCGCAGCCCGTGGTCATCGCGGACCTCGACCGGCTGCGGGCCTGGCTCAAGGCGCTGCCGGGCAGCGAGGGCTTCGAGCGCGACCGGCTCTTCTGGCGCGGCGACCGCATCGAGTGGCTTCTGGCCAACGGCTTCCACCGCTGGCTCCTCGGGGAGATCGAGCAGGGCCGCGTCCTCTTCCCCGGCACCACGCTGTAGGGAAAGGGGGCGTGTTCGCGGACGCGCCCCCGAAAGTAGAATGGCGGCATGCCATCCCGATCCCGCCGCCTCGCCCTCGCCTCCCTCCTCCTCGCCTTCGCCTCGGCCGCCACGGCCAGCGTGGAGGAGGTGCCCTTCGTCGTCACGCCCGACAACGTCACCCAGGCCATGCTGGAGATGGCCCGCGTGGGCCCGGCCGACCACGTCATCGACCTGGGCTCCGGCGACGGGCGCATCGTGATCACCGCCGCCAGGCGCTTCGGGGCGAGCGGCCTCGGGGTGGAGATCGACCCGGCCCTCGTGGCCCGCAGCGTCGAGAACGCCCGCCGGGCCGGCGTCGAGGCGAAGGCGAAGTTCGTCGAGCAGGACCTCTTCACGACCGACCTCTCCGCCGCCACGGTGGTGACGCTCTACCTGCTTCCGGACGTGAACCTCAAGCTCAGGCCCTCGCTCCTCGCGCTCAAGGCCGGCACGCGCATCGTGTCGCACGA
>CAZNWZ010000435.1:0-1290 GCA_964576455.1 uncultured Lysobacter sp. | reverse complement strand
TCACCACCGAGTACCTGGTGAACGCCGACGACCTGCAGATCAAGATGGCGCAGGGGGCCAAGCCCGGCGAGGGCGGCCAGCTTCCCGGCCACAAGGTCTCGAAGTACATCGCCAAGGTGCGCCACACGGTGCCCGGCGTGGGCCTCATCTCGCCGCCGCCGCACCACGACATCTACTCGATCGAGGACCTGGCGCAGCTCATCCACGACCTGAAGAACGTGAACCCGGCGGCGCGCGTGTCGGTGAAGCTCGTCTCCGAGATCGGCGTGGGCACGGTCGCCGCGGGCGTGGCCAAGGCCAAGGCCGACCACGTGACCATCTCCGGCTTCGACGGCGGCACGGGCGCCTCGCCCCTGTCGTCCATCAAGCACGCCGGGAGCCCCTGGGAGATCGGCCTCGCGGAGACGCAGCAGACCCTCGTGCTCAACAAGCTGCGCGGGCGCATCTGCGTGCAGACCGACGGCCAGATGAAGACCGGCCGCGACGTGGTGATCGGCGCGCTGCTGGGCGCGGACGAGTTCGGCTTCGCCACCGCGCCGCTCGTGGTCGAGGGCTGCATCATGATGAGGAAGTGCCACCTCAACACCTGCCCGGTGGGCGTGGCCACGCAGGATCCCGAGCTCATCAGGAAGTTCAGCGGCAAGCCCGAGCACGTCATCAACTACTTCTTCTTCGTCGCCGAGGAAGTGCGCGAGTGGATGGCGAGGATGGGCATCCGCCGCTTCGAGGACATGGTCGGGCGCTCGGACCTGCTCGACATGCGCCGCGGCATCGCGCACTGGAAGGCGAAGGGGCTCGACTTCTCGAAGCTCTTCTACCGCCCGCCGGTCGACGAGTCGGTGGCCGTGCACTGGATGGAGAGGCAGGACCACGGCCTGGACAAGGCCCTCGACCACCAGCTGATCGAGAAGGCGCGCCCGGCGCTGGAATCCAGGCGCCCGGTGCAGTTCGAGAGCCCCATCTTCAACCGCAACCGCACGGTGGGCGCGATGCTCTCGGGCGAGGTGGCGCGCCGCCACGGGCACGCCGGGCTCCCGGAGGACACCATCCACGTGAAGTTCAAGGGCACGGCCGGCCAGACCTTCGGCGGCTGGCTCGCGCACGGCATCACCTTCGAGCTCGAGGGCGACGCCAACGACTACGTCGGCAAGGGCCTGTGCGGCGGCCGCGTCGTGGTGTACCCCTCGAAGGACTGCCCCATCGTCCCGGAGGAGAACATCATCGTCGGCAACACGGTGATGTACGGCGCGATCGGCGGCGAGGCCTATTTCCGCGGCGTGGCGGGCGAGC
>CAZNWZ010000434.1:0-1291 GCA_964576455.1 uncultured Lysobacter sp. | reverse complement strand
GAGAAGCAGGCCTCGAGCGAGCTCTACGGGCTGCTCAAGCGCCCGGACGAGAAGTACGTCACGGAGCTCGCCTACGACAACCCGAAGTTCGTCGAGGACATGGTCCGCGACATCGCCGCGAAGCTCAACGCCGACCCGCGCATCGAGGCCTACGTGGTGGAATCGGAGAACTTCGAGTCCATCCACAACCACTCGGCCTACGCGATGATCCGCAAGAACTGGCCCGCCTGCTGAGCCCTCAGTAGCGCTTCGTCAGGGTCAGGTTCGCGCCCTCGCGGCGCATCTCGGTGCGGTTGAGGAAGCTCATCCCCAGCAGGCTCACGTCCAGGCCGGGCGCGTCGTTCACCACGGCGTCCACGTCGCGGATCGTCATGCCGCCCACGGTGACGCTGTCCAGCCGCACGCGATAGACCAGCACGCGCCCCGCGGCCGTCTGCGCGCCCGCCGGCTGCCCGCGCGAGTAGTCGATGCCCAGGCGCTTCGCCTCCGAGGCCGGCAGGGTCACCAGCGTGGCGCCGGTGTCAACGAGGAAGCGCACGTGCGCGCCGTTGATGCTCCCCTCGGCCATGAAGTGCCCGTTGCCGTCCGCCGCCAGCGTGACGCTGGGCAGCGATCCCGTGAGGGCCGCCGACTCGGCGTGCTGCCCCATCTCCAGCACCTGGCGCTTGCCGTCGATCTCGAGGGTGGCGGAGCGGGAGTCCGCCGAGACGAGCAGGACGCCTTCGGGCGTACGCTGCCCCGCGGCGATCGTGCGGGGCGCGCCGCGGTCGATCACCACCACCGCCTTGCCGGGGAACAGGCCGATCACGGTGACCTCGGTCGCGCCGGCGGGCAGCGCCGCCAGGAGCGCCGCTGCCATAGAATTCCGCATTGCCCGCGCGATGCCCATGCGATGAAGCCCGTCGTCGTCTTCCGCCATGCCCCCACCGAGGGGCCCGGCTATTTTGCCACTTTCCTCGACGGGCACCGGATCGCCTGGCGCCTCGTGAAGCTGGACGAGGGCGAGGGCGTGCCCGCGGACGCCGGGGCCTTCGCGGGGCTCGCGTTCATGGGCGGGCCGATGAGCGCCAACGACCACCTGCCGTGGACCGGGCCCGTGCTCGCCCTCATCCGCGACGCGGCGGCGCGCGGCGTGCCGGTGATCGGCCACTGCCTGGGAGGCCAGCTCCTCGCGAAGGCGCTGGGCGGCGAGGTGACGCGCAATCCCGTGAAGGAGATCGGCTGGCACCGGGTCGAGGTGGAGGATTCGGCCGAGGCCCGCGAGTGGCTGGGCGGCGACCTGCGGGCCTTC
>CAZNWZ010000433.1:0-1292 GCA_964576455.1 uncultured Lysobacter sp. | reverse complement strand
GGCTTCACCATCGAGCCGAAGGCGAGGATCGCCACGCGGCGGCCCTCGCGGCGGACCTCGCCCTGGCCCACCGGCAGCGCCTTCATCGGCGCGAGGATCTCGGCGCCGGGGCCCGTGCCGCGCGGGTAGCGCACCGCCGAGGGCCCGTCGAGCGTGAAGCCGGTGTAGAGCATCTGCCGGCACTCGTTCTCGTCCGAGGGCGCCATCACCGTCATGTTCGGGATGCAGCGCAGGTACGACAGGTCGAACGCGCCGTGGTGCGTGGGGCCGTCGGCGCCCACGAGGCCACCTCGATCCAGCGCGAAGACCACGGGAAGGTTCTGCAGGGCCACGTCGTGGATGAGCTGGTCGTAGGCGCGCTGCAGGAACGTGGAGTAGATCGCCACCACGGGCTTCACGCCGTCGCAGGCGAGGCCCGCGGCGAAGGTGACGGCGTGCTGCTCGGCGATGCCGACGTCGAAGTAGCGGTCGGGAAACTCCTTCGAGAAGCGCACGAGCCCGGAGCCCTCCCGCATCGCCGGGGTGATGCCGACCAGGCGGCGGTCGAGCTTCGCCATGTCGCACAGCCAGTCGCCGAAGATCTGGGTGTAGCTCGGGCGCGGCTTCGCGTCGGCCGCGGGCGCGGGCTTCACGAGCCCCACGCCCGGATCGAATCGGCCGGGCCCGTGGTAGGCGATGGGATCGTCCTCGGCGAAGGCGTAGCCCTGGCCCTTCTTCGTCACCACGTGCAGGAACTGCGGGCCCTCGAGGCGCTTCACGTTGCCCAGCGTGTCGACGAGCACCTCGAGGTTGTGGCCGTCGATGGGGCCCGTGTAGTTCAGGCCGAACTCCTCGAAGAGCGTGGAGGGCGTGAGCATGCCCTTGGCGTGGCCCTCGAAGCGCTTGGCCAGCTCCTTCATGGGGGGCGACACCGAGAGGATCTTGTCGGCCGTCTTCTTGGTGGCCGCGTAGAAGCGCCCCGACATGAGCTTGGCGAGGTAGTTGTTCATCGCGCCCACGTTCTCCGAGATCGACATGTCGTTGTCGTTCAGGATCACGATCACGTTGGCGCCGGAGTGCTTCACGTTGTTCAGGGCCTCGAAGGCCATGCCGCCGGTCATGGCCCCGTCGCCGATCACCGCGATGGCGCGGCCGGGCTTGCCGAGCTGGCGCAGCGCCACGGCCATCCCCAGCGCGGCCGAGATCGAGGTCGAGGAATGGGCGGTCCCGAAGGCGTCGTAGGGGGACTCCTCGCGGCGCGGGAACCCGGCGATGCCGCCCTTCTGGCGCAGGCGCGCCATGCCCGCGCGCCG
>CAZNWZ010000432.1:0-1297 GCA_964576455.1 uncultured Lysobacter sp. | reverse complement strand
GCGCGCCCATGTTCTCGAACTTGTCCTTGAGCTCGATCTCCTTCGCGACCGACACGCCGTCCTTGGTGACGGTGGGGGCGCCGAAGGAGCGCTCGAGAACCACGTTGCGGCCCTTGGGGCCCAGGGTGACCTTCACCGCGTCGGCGAGAACGTTCACGCCGGCGATCATGCGCACGCGCGCGTGTTCCTTGAACTTGACGTCTTTGGCAGCCATTGGCTTTTCCTCTGCGAATGGGGTGGGGGAATTACTTGGCCACGACGGCCATGATGTCTTCTTCGCGCATCACGAGCAGCTCCTCGCCGTCGACCTTGACGGTGGTGCCCGAGTACTTGCCGAAGAGGATCTTGTCGCCGACCTTCACGTCGACGGGGAAGAGCTTGCCTTCCTCGTTCTTCTTGCCGGGGCCGACGGCCATCACCTCGCCCTGGTCGGGCTTCTCGGCGGCGGTGTCGGGGATCACGATCCCGGAGGCGGTCTTGCGTTCCTCTTCCAGGCGCTTGACGATGACGCGGTCGTGCAGCGGACGCAGTTTCATTTCGCTACTCCTCGGTTGGTCTGGATGTTTCGGACTGTCTTCCGGGGCAGGGCTCCCCGGCGCATAGAGTGGCGGGCATTAGCACTCACCCGCAGCGAGTGCTAATAATAGTGCCGCCCCCGCGGGACTTCAAGCCCGATCCTCCCACGATCCTGTGAGTGGGCGCTCACGACACCACTCCCCCGGGGTGCCCCTACGGGGTTATTGCCCCCCTCGACCGGGGAAGGGCTAGATGGCGGGGACGACCGACCGCGCCCGGTGGCCGACCCCTCCCATACCCTGACCGGAAACCCCGACCATGAAGAGAACCGCCCTGCTTGCCGCCCTTCTCGCCGCCGTGCCCGCGCTCGCCCAGGACCTCCTGCCCGAGGCCCGGAAAGTCGCCACGATGGTCCCCCCGAAGCTCCTTTCCGTCCTCACGACGGAAATCGAGAAGGGTGGCCCGGAAGGCGCCATCGGCGTCTGCCGCGAGAAGGCGCCCGAGATGGCCAGGGCCGCCTCCGAGCAGACCGGCTGGTCCATCCGCCGCGTGAGCCTGAACAACCGCAACCCGAAGGCGGTCCCGGATGCCTGGGAGCGCGCCGTCCTGGAGGATTTCGACCGCCGCGCCGCGGCCGGGGAATCGCCGGCGACGCTCGAGAAGGGCGAGGAAGTGACCCAGGACGGCAGGAAGTCCTACCGCTACATGAAGGCGCTTCCCACCCTCGACCTGTGCCTCAAGTGCCACGGCCCGCAGGCCGGCCTCTCGCCGGCGGTGAAGG
>CAZNWZ010000431.1:0-1305 GCA_964576455.1 uncultured Lysobacter sp. | reverse complement strand
GCGCCGTTCACCAGGCAGCCGATGTTGCCGTCGAGCGAGATGTAGGTGAGGTCGAACTTCGAGGCCTCGACCTCGGCCGGGTCCTCCTCGTCGAGGTCGCGGTAGGCCACGATCTCGGGGTGGCGGAAGAGCGCGTTGGAGTCGAAGTTGAGCTTCGCGTCCAGGGCGACCACCTTGCCCTCGCCCGTCACGATGAGCGGGTTGACTTCCGCCAGGGAGCAGTCGCACTCGTCGAAGACGCGGTACAGGTTCTTCAGCAGGTCCCGCGCCTGGGCGACGGACCCTCCCGGAACCCCGATCTTGCGGGCGAGGTCCTCGGCCTCCGCGTCCTTGAGGCCCGTCTTCGGGTCGATCGCGACGCGGTGGATCTTCTCCGGCGTCTTCGCGGCGACTTCCTCGATGTCCATGCCGCCCTCGCTCGAGGCCATGATCGTCGCGCGCTGCGTCACGCGGTCCACGACGATCGCCACGTAGAGCTCCTTCGCGATGTCGGCCCCCTCCTCGATGAGGAGGCGGCGCACCTTGCGGCCCTCGGGGCCGGTCTGGTGGGTGACGAGCGTCATGCCGAGGATCTTCCCGGCGAGCTCCCTCACCTCGGCCAGCGACTTGGCGACCTTCACGCCGCCGCCCTTGCCGCGCCCGCCCGCGTGGATCTGCGCCTTCACGACCCAGACCTTGCCGCCGAGGGACTCGGCGGCCTTGACCGCCTCGTCGACGGAAAAGGCGGGGGTGCCGCGCGGCGTGGGCACGCCGAATTTCCGGAAGATCTCCTTGCCCTGGTATTCGTGGATGTTCATGGTCTTGGGGGGGGCGGTGATGGGGGGGACGAGCCGGGGCATTCTAGCAGCCGGGCGCCCCACCCCGGCCTTGACGCGGGTCAGCAAACGGCGGGAAACGCCCGGCTAGTGGTTCTCGGTGGGGCCGGCGCCGTCGACGGGCGCGGCGCCCCGGTACCACCGGGGGTAGAAGCGGGCCACGACCGGTCCGTGCGAGTCCAGCGCGTGGCAGCGGTCCAGCTGCGGGGGCTTGCGGTCCGGCGGGGCGAGGCCCTGGCCGGCGAAGGTCTGGAAGGCGGCGGTGGCGAGCGAGGTGGCCAGCTCCGTGAGGTGGGTGCAGCCGTGCACGCCACCGAGCCGCTCCTTCACGTGCCGCAGGTAGCCCGGGCCGATGGCGAGGCCCACGAGCTTCGCGTAGTCGGGCGGGATGCGGTCGCACTCGCCCTCGTAGGGCATGGCGTCCGTGGAGGCGGCCGCGTCCACGATGCGAAGCTCCCGGTCCACGGTGATGCGAAGCCACATGTCGTGC
>CAZNWZ010000430.1:0-1310 GCA_964576455.1 uncultured Lysobacter sp. | reverse complement strand
TGAACCGCCCCGGCTTTCCCGGAGGCTCCATTGCTTGAGAGGATGGAGACATGGGAAGGCAGACGAAGTTTTCGGCGGAAGTGCGGGAGCGGGCGGTGCGGCTGGTACGGGAGCAGCAGGACGAGCACGGCTCGCAGTGGGCGGCCATCCAGGCGATTGCGAGCAAGCTCGGTTGTTCGGCCGAGACGCTGCGCACGTGGGTGCGGCGGATCGAGTGTGACAGTGGCCAACGGCCTGGGCTGACCAGCAACGAGCGGGAGCGCCTGCTGGTGCTGGAGCGGGAAAACCGCGAGCTCAAGCGCGCCAACGAGATCCTGCGCAAGGCATCGGCGTTTTTCGCCCAGGCGGAGCTCGACCGCCGCGGCAAGTGATGGTGGCGTTCATCGACGCCCACCGCGCCGAGTACGGGGTCGAGCCGATCTGTGCCGAGCTGCCGATCGCCCCGTCGACCTACTACGCGTACAAGGCCCGACAGGCCGATCCCGGGCGCTTGCCGCCGCGGGTGGTGCGCGACGCGGCGTTGGGCACGGCGATCCGGCGTGTCTGGGAGGAGAACTTCCGGGTCTACGGCGCCCGCAAGGTGTGGAAGCAGCTGCAGCGGGAAGGCGTGGCCGTGGCCCGCTGCACGGTCGAGCGGCTGATGGGCCGGCTCGGCCTGCAGGGGGTCGTGCGCGGCCGCCGGTGTCGCACCACGCTTCCGGCCACGCGCGCGGAGCGGCCGCTGGATCGGGTGCAACGGCAGTTCACGGCGACCCGACCGAACCAGCTGTGGGTGGCCGATCTGACCTACGTGGCGACCTGGGTAGGGTTCGTCTACGTGGCGTTCGTCATCGATGTCTTTGCCCGGCGGATCGTCGGCTGGCGCGTCACCCGCTCGCTGGCCACGGACCTGGTGCTCGACGCCCTGGAGCAGGCGTTGCACGCGCGGCGTGCGGGCCAGGGGCTGATCCATCACAGCGATCGCGGCTGTCAGTACCTGTCGATCCGCTACACCGAGCGGCTCGCCGAAGCCGGCATCGAGGCCTCGGTCGGCAGCGTTGGCGACTCCTACGACAACGCCCTCGCCGAGACCGTTATCGGGCTCTTCAAGACCGAGGTGATCCACCCGCGCGGTCCATGGCGAACCCTCGATGCCGTGGAGTACGCGACGTTGGAATGGGTTGACTGGTTCAACAACCGCCGGCTGCTCGCGTCGATTGGCCACGTGCCGCCGGCCGAGTACGAGCAGGCGTATCATCGATTCACCGAGGCTCAGGCTATGGCGGCCTGACTCAACCACCGGAGTCTCCGGCAATCCCGGGGCGGTTCAC
>CAZNWZ010000429.1:0-1314 GCA_964576455.1 uncultured Lysobacter sp. | reverse complement strand
CGAAGGCAGGGTGAAGAAGGCCGGCGTGTTGCCGTTGTACTGGGCGATGGCGAAGCTCGTCTGGCGGAAAGCGCCCGTCCCCAGGTCCGTCACCTGCAGGAGGGCGGTCTGGTTCGCGGCCCCGGCCGCGACCCGCATCCTCGCCCTCGCCACGCCCGTCTCGTCCGTCACCGCGACGTGGCTCGCGGCGACCTGCTCGGGCAATCCCGGCGCCGACGTGATGAAGCTGAAGCTGCCGGAGACGACCTCGAACCGGACCCCGCGCGCCGGCAGCGGGATGCCGCCCTGGGACAGGGTCACCCGGACCTCGGCGTCGCCGCCGGAACAGATGGCCGGCGAGCAATCCGCGGCCTGGGTCGAGCTGGGCGCGATCGTGATGCTGTTGTTGATCGTCCCCGGCCGCACCGCGATGGTGGCCGTGACGGGCGGGGCCGTGGCCGTGTCGCGCACGGACAGCGTGACCGTCGTTTCGGCCAGGACGGGACTGGGCACGATCGTGAACGAGCTGCCGGTGAACGCCCCGGGCGAGGCGATCACCGCCTGGTTGTTCGAGGCCACGATGTAGCTCCCGTTGCCGCCCGTGATCGAGAAGGTCGTGGGCATGCCCGAGTAGGCCAATACCGGCGCCGTCGCGCTGGAGGCCGGGAGGATGACGATGGCCTGCTGGTCCGGAACGACGGGCGAGGGCCCGACACTGCCGCCGCCGCAGGAGGCGAGGGCGAGCGCGGCCGCGAAGGCGGCGAAGGCTCGGGCAACGAGGCGGGAGGGGCGGCAGAGCGTGGCGTTCACGGGTGGGCGTTCCTGGTCTGGGCGCGCCCCCGCGAGGGGGGCGGGCGCGGTTTTCCGCGATTCTACGCATGTAGGCCCCGGCGTGGCTCGGATTAGGGGCCGGATCCCGGCCCGGAATTGTTGCGGCGCACTATGCTCGCCGCTATGATGGAGGGTCCCGCACGATTCGCCGCCCGGCGGTCCGGCCCCACGGCCGGGACCCGCCCCCGTGCCCGGGCCAAAAGCCCGCCCCGGCCGCGAACTCCCGGGGCCAAGAGCCGCCTCCGCCTGACCGTAACACCGCCCTCGCGCCTGGGGGAGTTTCGCTGAAAGGAACCCGTATGGAGATCCCGGCTGGGCTGCCGCGCGCCCAAGGCCTCTATGACCCCCGCCGCGAGCGCGACGCCTGCGGCGTGGGCTTCGTCGCGCACATCAAGGGGAAGAAGTCCCACGAGATCGTCTCGAACGGGCTCACGATCCTCAACAACCTGACCCACCGCGGCGCGACGGGGGCCGATCCCCTGCACGGCGACGGCGCGGGCATCC
>CAZNWZ010000428.1:0-1316 GCA_964576455.1 uncultured Lysobacter sp. | reverse complement strand
CACCGAGCACTTCTACGACTACGTCGAGCACGGCGGCACGGCCGTTTCCTCGGAGTCGCTGGGCGTGCCGGAGCACGAGGTGGTGAAGACGCTCGTCATGGAGACGGACAAGGGCGACCCGCTCGTGGTGCTGATGCACGGCGACCGCAAGGTCTCGACCAAGGAACTGGCGCGCGTGGCGGGCGTGAAGCGCGTCTTTCCCTGCAAGCCGGAGGACGCCACGCGCCATTCGGGCTACCTCGTCGGCGGGTGCTCGCCCTTCGGCACGCGGAAGCGCATGCCGATATACATGGAGCGCACGATCCTGGCGCTGCCGCGCATCTACATCAACGGCGGCCGGCGCGGGTACCTGCTGGGCATGCCGCCCGCCGAGATCACGCGGGTGCTCTCGCCCGTCCTTGTTGACGTGGGGCTCGTGGAGTAACCTTTTTCGCGCATCCACCCCGCGAACACGACGACCCTCCCATGCGCGCCGACGAGCCCGGACTTCCTCTCCCGGGGCCAGCCGCCAACGACCCCGGGGCCCCGACGCTCGTGATGCCCGGCCGCAAGGTCCGCGCCGGCGCCGGCGTGGACTGGGTGGGGGACGCCTGGCGCCTCTTCCGGCAGGCGAAGCTCATGTGGATCGTGATCCTGGTGCTGCTCTTCCTCGTCCACCTGGGGCTGGGCATGGTGCCCTGGGTGGGGTTCTGGCTCCCCAACGTCGTCTCGCCGATCCTGATGGGCGGGATCGCGCTGGGCTGCCGGTCCCTCGAGACGGGCGGCGACCTTGAGCTCGAGCACCTGCTGGCGGGCTTCCGCCGCAACACGGGCCTCCTGTTCGCGATCGGCCTGCTCTACACCGTGGGCCAGCTCCTGGTCGTGGTCGCCTTCGGCGCCATCGCGGGGACGACGTTCCTGTGGGCCGCGATCCGGGGTGACGAGGCGGCGATCGTCGAGTCGCTTCCGCAGGACGCGCTGCGGTTGCTGCTGGGCGGGCTCGTGGCCGCCGCGCTCGCGATCCCCCTCATGGCGGCCTACTGGTTCGCGCCCGCGCTCGCGATGCTCCACGACGTGCCGGCCGTTCCCGCGATGAAGGAGAGCTTCTTCGCCTCCTTCCGCAACTTCGTGCCGATGCTGGTGTACGGCCTGGTGATGGTCCTGCTGGCGGTCGTCGCGGTGATCCCGCTGGGGCTGGGCCTGCTGGTGTGGGTTCCGATGCTGATCGCCTCCACCTACACCTCCTACCGCTCGGTGTTCACCGAGGAGGACGGCGAGGCCGCCTAGAGAAGCCGCCCCAGCGCGGTGAGCGCGGCCGAGATGAGGATCGTCGTGGT
>CAZNWZ010000427.1:0-1321 GCA_964576455.1 uncultured Lysobacter sp. | reverse complement strand
GCGCATGCCCGACGGCACGCACAAGGAGTTCCGCGTCGAGGACCACGCCTACCGCCTCTTCAAGTTCCTGCACGGCGAGGACGCGAAGCTGCCCGACTGGTTCGTGACGGCCCTCGAGATCTCCGCGGAGGCGCACAAGGCCATGGTGGCCGCCGTGGCGCCGTACGTGGACACGAGCATCTCCAAGACGGTGAACGTGCCCGAGGACTACCCCTACTCCGACTTCGAGGGGCTCTACCTCTCGGCGTGGAAGGCGGGGCTCAAGGGCCTCGCGACCTACCGCCCCAACACGGTGCTGGGCTCGGTGCTCTCCACGGAGCCCGCGAAGCCCGCCGAGACGCCCCCGCCCGAGCTGCCCGCGGACGCGATGAACCGGCGCCTGTCGATCAAGACGCTGCCCGAGCCCGTGCTCGCGAGCCTGCGCTGGCCCGGCCGCCCGGAGCTGCCCGAGGGCAACCCGGCCTGGACGTACATGATCGACTCGCCCGTGGGCAAGTTCGCGCTCTTCATCGGCCACGTCGAGGGCGAGACGCACCGCGCCTTCCCGTTCGAGGTCTGGGTGAACGGCGCCGAGCAGCCGCGCGGCCTGGGCGCGGTGGCGAAGACCCTCTCCATGGACATGCGCGCCAACGACCGCGCCTGGCTCAAGATGAAGCTCGACGCGCTCGCCCTCACCGTGGGCGACGACGGCTTCGACATGCGCATGCCGCCGCACGGCGAGAAGAAGCGCGTGCCGAGCATGGTCTCCGCGCTGGGCCAGGTCGTGCGCTGGCGCTGCGAGTCGCTCAAGGCCTTCGACGACGCGGGCGCCTCGCCGCTGCTGGACGCGATGTTCAGCCTCGAGGAGCCGCGCACCGGCACGGATGGCACGCTCGCCTGGACGGTGGACATCGCCAACCCCGCCTCCGGCGAGGAGTTCGTGATGGGCCTGAAGGAGATGCACATGCCCGACGGCGGCACGCGCCCCTACTCGATGTGGCTTTCGGGGCACTACCCGCGGGCGCTCGACGGGCTGGCGAAGCTGCTCTCCCTCGACATGCGCGTGATGGACCCGGCGTGGATCGGGATGAAGCTCCGGAAGCTCCTGGACTACAGCGAGCCGCTGGGCGACTTCATGGCCTTCGTGCCCGGGCAGCGCCGGCAGCAGAACTGGCCCTCCACCGTGGCGTACCTCGCGCGCCTCGTGATCCACCGCTACTCGATGCTGGGCGTGCTGGACGAGAACGGGTATCCCAAGCAGGAGATGGGCATCCTCGAGGCGCCCCGCCGCGGCGACGAGCCCGCGCTCATGAAGGGCACCAAGTGCGGCGAGTGCGGCAAC
>CAZNWZ010000426.1:0-1321 GCA_964576455.1 uncultured Lysobacter sp. | reverse complement strand
GACATTCCGCGGGCTTCACCTGGATCGAGCTGGTGCTGGTGCTCGCCGTGTTCGCGATCCTCGCCGCGCTCGCGCTGCCGGGCCTTCGCGACGGCACGATCCGCACCCAGGTGAAGGAGGCGCTCGCGCTGGCAGACCTCGCGAAGCAGGGCGTGCAGGGTGCCTGGACCTCCACCGGCGAGATGCCCGCGGACAACGCCGCTGCCGGCATCCCGCCCCGCGACAAGATCGTCGGCAACCTCGTGCGCGACGTGAACGTGGACGGGGGCGCCATCACGCTCACCTTCGGCAACAACGCGGCGAAGCTCCTGGAGGGCAAGCGCGTGACGCTGCGCCCGGCCGTCGTCGCCGACCAGCCCAAGGTGCCCATCGCGTGGCTCTGCCACGACATTCCCGTGCCCAAGGGCATGGAGGTCCGCGGCAAGGACGAGACCGACATCCCGAAGAACCTCCTGCCGCTCGAGTGCCGGGGGCCGGCGGCGAAGTGAGCGCGGGGCGGGCCGGGCACGGCCCGCGGTTCAGGGTCCGTCCGGGGGGCGCTGCCCGGGGGGCCACGCGGGAATGCGCCAATCCCTCACCACCGCGAGCAGCCGCAGCCCGGTGGTGGCGACGATGCCCGCCGTGGTCGACGCCTGCAGCGCGAGCCCCAGGGCGTCCAGGCCGAGGAAGAGCGAGCACCCGATGAAGGCGCAGAGGGTGTAGGGAATGTGGTCGTGGAAGACCCTGGGGATCTCGTTGCACAGCACGTCCCGCAGCACGCCCCCCACGACCGCCGTGATGGCTCCCATCAGGACGCAGACGAAGGGCGGCATGCCCGCGGCCAGGGCGAGCGAGGCGCCGGAAATCGCGAAGAGCCCCAGCCCGAGGGCGTCGGCCACTTCCATCACCTTGTCCACGAGCTGGTGCCGGTAGGCGCGAAGCACCAGCGGGGCGGTGAGCGTCAGGGCCAGCACCAGCCAGGCGTATTCCTGGTGCTCGACCCAGAAGAAGGGGCGCCGGTCGAGCAGGATGTCGCGCACCGTCCCGCCTCCGAAGGCGCTGGCGAAGGAGACCGAGAAGACGCCGACGATGTCCATGCGCCTGCGGATGGACTCGATGAGGCCCGACAGCGCGAAGGCGACCGTCGCCGCCACCTCGATCGCGACCAGGATCGCCTCGGGGCTCATCGCGGGCTCGAGGGGGCCGGCCGAAAGAAAGCCCGCCGCGGTCTCCCGCGGCGGGCTCGGGGAACGGCCGGGCCGGAAGGCCGGTTAACCGCAGGCCCCCACCCACCCGCAGGCGCTGCAGAAGTCGCAGCCGTCCTTGCGGATGACGGTCATGT
>CAZNWZ010000425.1:0-1322 GCA_964576455.1 uncultured Lysobacter sp. | reverse complement strand
CTCGACATCCCCATGGCGGAGCTCACGCGCCAGTACATGGAGTACGTCGAGATGATGCGCACGCAGCAGCTCGAGCTGGCCGCGGAGTACCTGCTGATGGCCGCGCTCCTCATCGAGATCAAGTCGCGCATGCTCCTGCCGCGCCCGAAGCGCGAGGGCGAGGCCGAGCCCGAGGACCCGCGCGCCGAGCTCGTGCGCCGCCTCCTCGAGTACGAGCAGATGAAGAAGGCCGCGCTGGCGATTTCGGAGATCCCGGTGGCCGGCCGCGACTTCTCCGTCGTCGAGGTCTACGTCGAGCAGGCCCTGGCCGAGCTTCCGGGCGTGGCGGTGGCCGACCTCTCGGAGGCCTGGCGCTCGATCCTGGCGCGGGCCAAGATGACGAAGCACCACAAGATCACGCGCGAGCAGCTCTCGGTGCGCTCGCACATGAGCCGCATCCTGCGCACGCTCGCGGGCGGCGCCTTCACCGAGTTCTCGCTCCTCTTCGAGCCCGGGCAGGGCGTCCCCGTGCTGGTGGTGAGCTTCCTCGCGCTCCTGGAGCTCGCCCGCGAGAGCCTCATCGAGATCACGCAGCAGACCGCCTTCGACCCCATCTACGTGCGCCTGAAGAGCGAGCGCGCCCCGCTCACGATCACCTGACCATGACCGACGAAACCCTCGAAGCCGGCGAAGCCCCGGCGCCCGGGACCGAGCGCGAACCGCTCGACCTCGAACTCGTGAAGCGCGTCCTCGAGGCCGCGCTCCTGTCGGCCTCCGAGCCGCTCACCGCGCTGCAGATGAAGCGCCTCTTCTCCGGCGAGCTCGACGTCGAGAGCCTGCGCCGCATCCTCGAGGAGCTGAAGGAGGAGTGGGCCGGGCGCTCGGTGGAGCTCACCATGGTGGCGAGCGGCTGGCGCTTCCGCGTGAGGCCCGATTACCAGAAGTACCTCGACCGCATCACCAACGAGAAGCCGCCGCGCTACTCGCGGGCGGTGCTCGAGACGCTCGCCATCATCGCCTACCGCCAGCCCGTCACCCGCGGCGACATCGAGGACATCCGCGGCGTCGCCGTCTCCCCCGCCACGCTCAAGGCCCTCGAGGAGCGCGGCTGGATCGACGTGGTCGGGCACCGCGAGAGCCCCGGCCGCCCGGCGCTCTTCGCCACCACCCGCCGCTTCCTCGACGACCTGAACCTGAGGTCGCTCGAGGAGCTGCCCCCGCTCGAGGAGCTGCAGAGCACCCTCGACGCGACCCTCGGTCCCGCGCCCGCCCCGGCGCAGGCACCGCTCCTCGGCCTCGCCGGCGACGAATACGGCGAACCCTCCCCGGCCCACGAGGCCGAT
>CAZNWZ010000424.1:0-1337 GCA_964576455.1 uncultured Lysobacter sp. | reverse complement strand
ATCGAGGTGGGCAACGAGACCCTCGCGGAGCTCGAGCACGCCTTCAAGTTCAACGACGCCGTCCTTCGCCACCTCACGGTGCAGATGAAGGAAGCGGTCACGGGCCCCTCCCCGATGATGAAGGAGGAGAAGAGCCGCAACGTGACCGAGGGCGCCGACAAGAAGGAAGCCGGCGAGAAGAAGGAAGAGGCCCCGAAGGCCGCGGAACAGGCCCCGGCCTGAGGCGCGGCGGGGTGAAGCGGAACCAGTTCCTCCTCGACGCCGAGATCCTGGACGTCGGCCCGCTCAGGCGGACCCCGGCCGGAATCGAGAGCGTGGCCCTGAGGCTCAAGCACCTGTCCGAGCAGGACGAGGCGGGCTCCCAGAGGACGGCGGAACTGACGATCGACGCTTCGGCCTTCGGCGAGATCGCCCCCCAGCTGGGAGCGCTCGCCAAGGGTCAGAAGGTGGCGGTCAAGGGTTTCCTCACCAAGCGCAGCCATTCCAGCGACATCCCGGTGCTCATCATCAACGAATTCAGATCGATCTAGACGAGGTTAGCCATGCCCAGACCCGGACCCCGCGGCCGCGGCCGCGATGGAAAGAAGGACGGAAAGCGCCCCCAGCGTGGTGGCGGACTGTTCCGCCGCCGCAAGTTCTGCCGCTTCACGGCGGAGAAGATCAAGGAAGTCGACTACAAGGACATCGCGATCCTGAAGGACTTCATCAACGAGAACGGCAAGATCATCCCGGCGCGCATCACCGGGACGAAGGCCCGCTACCAGCGCCAGCTCGGCGTGGCGATCAAGCGCGCGCGCTTCCTGGCGCTCTTGCACTACACCGACAAGCACTGAGGAGACCGCCATGCAAGTCATCCTGATGGAAAAGGTGGTCAACCTCGGCGCCCTGGGCGACGTGGTGAAGGTGAAGGACGGGTTCGCCCGCAACTACCTCATCCCCCACGGCAAGGCCAAGCGCGCCACGGCAGCCAACCTCAAGGAGTTCGAGGGCCGCCGCGCGGAGCTGGAAAAGAAGGCCGCGGAGCAGCTCGCCGCCGCCCAGGAGCGCGCCGCCAAGCTCGAGGGCCTGATGGTCCAGATCACCCGCAAGGCCGGGGTGGACGGGCGCCTGTTCGGCTCGGTCACCAACTCGGACATCGCCGAGGCGCTCGTGGCCCAGGGGATCACCGTGGCCAAGGGCGAGATCCGCATGCCCCAGGGGCCGCTCAAGCACACGGGCGATTTCCCCCTCGTGGCCCAGCTGCACTCGGACGTGCTCGCCAACTTCACCGTCTCGGTGCTGGGCGAGCAGTAACCCCTGTCGGGTTTCCACGACGGGCCGCCTTCGGGCGGCCCGTT
>CAZNWZ010000423.1:0-1344 GCA_964576455.1 uncultured Lysobacter sp. | reverse complement strand
AGCAGCATCGCGCTCATGTTGGCCGAGGAGAGCAGCACACGGGGCACATCCTTCATGCCGAGGTCCTTGTAGATGAACACCGCGCAGATGAAGGCCCACACCGCGCTCATCGCCGCTGCCTCGGTCGGCGTGAACATTCCCGTATAAATGCCGCCCATGACGATGATGATCAGCAGCAGTCCCCAAATCGATTCGCGCAAGGCCTTGAGCCGCTCGGCCCAACTCGCCTTCGGCATGCGCGGATAGTTGTTGCTGCGGGCCCGATACCAGGTGGTCATGCCGAGCATGATCGCCAGCATGATTCCGGGTATCACGCCGGCCATGAACAGCGCGCCAACCGAGGTGTTGGTCGACACCGAATACATCACCATCACGATCGAGGGCGGGATGAGGATGCCGAGCGCCCCCGAGGTGGTGATGACCCCGGCGCCGAAGCGGTTCGGAAAGCCGGCCTTGATCATGGCCGGCAACAGGATCGAGCCGATCGCCACCACCGTCGCCGGGCTGGAGCCGGACACCGCGGCGAACAGGGCGCAGGCCAGCACGCCACCCAGTCCGAGGCCGCCGTGGAAATGGCCGACCATCGAGGTGGCGAAGCGGATCATGCGCTTCGCCACACCGCCGTGGGTCAGGAAGTTCCCGGCCAGGATGAAGAACGGGATGGCCATGATCTCGAACTTCTCGATGCCGGTGAACAATTTCAGCGCCACCGACTCGATCGGCACCTGCGTCAGGAAGAAGAGGAATGAGAGCACCGTCAGGCCGAGCGAGATCGAGATCGGCATGCCGGTCAGCATCAGCACGACCAGCAGGGTGAAGATGACAAAGGTGTTCATTTCCGTTCCTCCCCGTCCGTCTCGCGCGGATGCAGGTCGTCATCCATGCGGAAAACCTTGTCCTCGTTGCCGGGTGCGCTGAGCGGCTGCTCCTCGATCCCATCGACATGGCCATGGTCGTGATGCGGCAGGTCGCCCGTACGCAGGAAGCCGACAGTCACCTGCAGGAAGCGGAAGCACATCAGATAGGAGCCGAACGGCACCGCCGAGTAGACGACCCAGGTCGGCCATTCGAGGTCGGGCGTGGTCGGCCCTTCCGGCAGATCGCCCGTATTCAGGCCAAGGAAATTGAAGAGCGCGTAATGCGCGCCGTTCTCCCAGACGAAGGTCGCGCCCAGCGTGCCGACGATGCCGGTGAAGGTTGCCCCGGCCAGCAGGCCGAAGACGATGAACCTGGCGCGGTTTCTGTCCTGCAGGCGGTTGATGAGCACATCGACGCCGACGTGGATGCCAGTGCGCACGCCGTAGGCGGCGCCGAACTTGGCCATCCAGACGAACATGATGATGC
>CAZNWZ010000422.1:0-1345 GCA_964576455.1 uncultured Lysobacter sp. | reverse complement strand
GGGGACGGGTACAGGAACCGTCCCCTTTTTCAGGCGCGCGCGGTCTTGCGGGCGGGCGGGGAGGCGAAGAGGACGCGGCCCAGGGCCTTGCGGTTCTTGACCACGTCCTCGAGGGTGAAGCGGCGCAGCGTGGCGTAGAAGGCTTCCACGGCGTCCGACAGCGCGAACTTGAGCTTGCAGTCCGCGGTGATGGCGCAGCAGTTGGTGTCGCGCTCGAAGCACTCGGCGGGGACGTCGCCGCCCTCGGTGAGCTTCACCACGTCTCCCACGTTGATGGCCTCGGGGGTGCGGGCGAGCCGCAGGCCGCCGCCGCGCCCGCGCAGGTTCTCGAGGTAGCCCTCCCTGCCCAGGAAGTGCACGACCTTCGTGAGGTGGTGCTCGGAGATGCCGTAGGCCCGCGCGATCTCCGCGATGGTGGCGCGGCCTTCGGGATGGGCGGCGACGTACATCAGCACGCGCAGGCTGTAGTCGGTGAACGTGGTGAGGCGCATGGAGGCGGGTTCTCGCAGTCGGGGGGCGGACGGCGCCGGGACCGGGCCGCCCGCCTAACCCGCATCCTACATCCAGCTTACGCCGGCCGCACCCTCCGGGCGCTACGGGTACTTGACGGTGCAGCCGTAGGGCGCGTTCGAGGCGTTGGCGATGGGCCGGCCCGCCTTCATGTCCATCAGGGCCGTGGTGACGAAGTTCTTCGCCGTGCGCACGTCCTTCACGTCCGCGGAGCGCTTGTCGTCGATCGCCCCGTTGTAGACCACCTTGCCCGCGCCGTCGATGATGTACATGTGGGGCGTGACCTTGGCGCCCCAGGCCTGGCCGATCGCGCCCGACTCGTCCATGACGTAGTGGGACGGGACCGCGCCGAATTCCGCGAGGCGCTTCTTGATCTCGGCGGGCTTCATGTAGTCCTGGTGGCCCGGGTGCGTGGAGTTGACGCTCACCCAGACGACCTGTCCGAAGAAGTACTTCTGCATCCCGGGGATGTTGCCGCTCTTGTAGTGCTTCTGGACGAACGGGCAGCCGAAGTTGTGCCACTCGAGGACGACCGTCTTGCCCTTGAAGTCGGCGAGGCTCACGGGCTTGCCGTCGAGGTCCTTGCCGGTGAAGGCCGGCGCGGGCTGCCCCACCACGGCCGCGGCGAGGGCGCCGGTGGCCACGAGGGGGGCGACGAGCAGGGTGACGAGGGAGGCTCTCTTGCTGGCGTTCATGGGGGTCTCCGGGATCAGCGTGAGGTGAGGTTGGACGGGCCGGCCGGCGGGGCGGCCGGGAGCTTCAGGATCTCGTCGGCGACGAGGGAGGCGGTGAGCACCTCGGGCAGCAGCTTCGGCTGCGCCTGCCCGGGCGCGTA
>CAZNWZ010000421.1:0-1348 GCA_964576455.1 uncultured Lysobacter sp. | reverse complement strand
CTAGTTCGCGCATGCGACAAGAAGACCTGCCGGAAGGCCTGGACGAGGAAGAGCTCGAGCCCGCGGACCCGAACCAGTTCTCGGGCCCCCTCGAGTGGTACTGGCACTTCCAGCAGCGCCCCGACTTCGAGACCGACAGCGAGCAGCTGCGCGTGCTGGGCCGGCTCGAGCGACTGTTCGGCGAGCTCGAGGAGTACCGGCAGTACCGCGCGGGCAAGCTCAACCGCCTGGTGACCAACCTCGGCGCGGGCCGCCGCCCGCCGCGCGGGATGTACATCTGGGGCGGCGTGGGGCGCGGCAAGTCGCTGATGATGGACGCCTTCTACAAGGTGAGCCGGCACCGGCGCAAGCGGCGCGTGCACTTCCACGAGTTCATGCGCGAGATCCACGCGCGCATGAGGGCGCTCGCCGGCACCGAGGACCCGCTCGAGGAGATCTCGACGCAGATCGCCCGGGAGCTGAGGCTGCTGTGCTTCGACGAGTTCCACGTGAGCGACATCGCCGACGCCATGATCCTCGGGCGCCTGCTGGAGCTCACCATCGCCAAGGGCGTGGTCTTCGTCATGACCTCCAACTACGAGCCCGACGGCCTCTACCCGAGCGGCCTGCAGCGCGCGCGGTTCCTGCCGGCCATCGCGACGATCAAGCGCGAGCTCGACGTGGTGCCCCTGGGCGGCGGCACGGACCACCGCCGGCGCATCCTGGAGGGCTTCCGGGTCTGGTACTCGCCGCCGGGCGAGGAGGCCGACCAGCACCTGGCGCAGTTCTTCGACGCCGTCACCAAGGCGGCCTTCGAGCGGGGCGGCGCCATCGAGGTGGGCGGGCGCCCGCTCGCCTTCCGCCAGCGCGCCAAGGGCGTGGTGTGGGTCGACTTCGAGGCCCTGTGCGTGCAGCCGCGCTCGCAGAACGACTACCTCGAGATCGCGAGCGGCTACCACACCGTGCTCGTCTCGGGCGTGCCGCAGCTGCAGCCGGCGCAGACCGACGTGATCCGGCGCCTGACCTGGCTCGTCGACGTCTTCTACGACCAGCGGGTGCGCCTGGTGATGTCGGCCGAGGTCCCGCCCGAGGATCTCGTCGCGCCGGCGAAGGAGGTCACGGGACCGGGCCGGATGGTGCGAAACGAGTTCGCGCGCACGGCGAGCCGGCTGCGCGAGATGCAGTCGAAGGACTACTTCGCCCGGAAGCACGCCTCGGCCGAGAATCCGCAGGTGCTTCGGGCGAGGTAGGATCGGGGAGGGGCTCCGGCTCACCGGCGCCTGCCGCAGGCAACCATCGGGGACACCGCCGCCATGTTCAAGGCCATCCATCTCACCCGCGAGGCCGACCGGTTCGACGCCCGCGTGGC
>CAZNWZ010000420.1:0-1355 GCA_964576455.1 uncultured Lysobacter sp. | reverse complement strand
ACCGTGCGTGCGGTTTTCCCGCACACGGCTTACCGGTGATCTCTCGGGACGCGGCATCATGCCGCCTCCGGGTACTGGACCGAACCGCTGAGCTGATGAAGCCCGTGATTGCGGAAGAACGCGCGCGTCCACTGCCGAGCTTCGCCTGCGCGCAGATGCCTACCCTTGCGCTCCACCATGAAGCGGCGCAGTCGCATCCACACGTAGTCGTCGATCTGCGTGAACTTGATCGCGGGATTGCCTGTGCGGAAGTAGACGCCCCAACCGCGTAGAACCGGGTTGAGATCGCGGATGAGGACACGCACGTCCTTCACCCCTTGGCGTGACCGCCCCGTGAGCACGTGCACGCGCTCGCGGATCCGCTTCATGCTGCGCGCCGACGGCCATCTCTGGAGGAAGTAGAGACGTCGTCTCTGCCGCTCCCAGAGCGGTCCGCTCAGGCGCTTGCGCAGGTGGCAACCCAGGAAGTCGAAGCCTTGCTTGCCCCAGCTCAGCTCGACTCGCCGTGTCTTTTCCGGGTGCAGCTCGAGACCCAGCCACGCGAGGATTTCCCTCACGCGCCGCTCCGCTTCTTCGCAGGCCGCGCGCGTGCGGCACACGATCACGAAGTCGTCCGCGTACCGGACCAGCCGCCCCAGATGGACGAACCGTTCCTCCCATACGCGATCGAGGACATGCAGGTAGATGTTCGACAACAGCGGTGAGATCACGCCACCTTGGGGAGTCCCCGTCAGCGGTGTGGTCGCCTCCCCGCCTTCCATCACGTCCGCTTCGAGCCATTGCCGGATCAGCTTCAACACCCGTCGATCCGAGATCCGCTTCGCCACGAGTCGCAGGAGCTTCGCGTGGTCGATGCTGCCGAAGTAGTCTTTGATGTCCGCGTCGAGCACGTGATTGCCGCCCTTCGCACCCTCTATCCGCAAGGCTTCGAGCGCGCCCGTCGCACTTCTGCGAGGGCGGAACCCGAACGAGCTCTCGCGGAAGCTGGCCTCGAAGACGGGCTCGATCACGAGCTTGGCCGCCATCTGAACAACTCGGTCTCGTACCGCCGGAATGCCGAGCGGCCTCCTCCTTCCATCAGCTTTCGGGATGTATCGCCGGAGCACCGCTCTCGGACGATACCGGCCTTCGCGCAGCTCGGCGCCGAGCTCTTCCAGGAAGCGCTCGACTCCGTACTGCTCGACCTCGGCCAGCGTCTGGGCATCGACGCCGGCCGAGCCGCGGTTGGCCCTGACTCGCTTCCACGCTTCCTTCAGGACGTCACTCCGGAAGATGCGGTCGTATAACGCATGGAAGCGACGACCCGGATCGCGCTTGGCCGCGACCCACAGCCGCCGTTGGAGTTGTCGCACTTT
>CAZNWZ010000419.1:0-1360 GCA_964576455.1 uncultured Lysobacter sp. | reverse complement strand
CTGCAGGTCTGGGAGATGGCGCTCACGCTCTTCGCCGTGAACAACGGCTACTTCGACGACGTCGACGTGAAGAAGGCCCTTTCCGCCGAGCGCGCCATGCGCGACTACGTGAAGGGCAAGTACGCCGACCTGGTGGACCGCATCGAGGGCACCAAGGACCTCTCGAAGGACGACGAGGCCAAGCTCCACGACGCCATCAAAGACTTCAAGAAGAACGGCTCCTACTAGGAACGACCCCGATGGCTGGCTCCAAGGAAATCCGGACCAAGATCAAGAGCGTGCAGAGCACGCGCAAGATCACCAAGGCCATGGAGATGGTCGCGGCCTCCAAGATGAGGAAGGCCCAGGAGCGCATGCGCCACGCGCGGCCGTACGGCGACAAGATCCGCAACATCGTCGCGCACCTGGCCAACGCCAACCCGGAGTACCGCCACCCCTTCCTCGAGAAGAACGAGGTCGCGAAGGACATCGGCGTGATCCTGGTCACCTCCGACAAGGGCCTTTGCGGGGGCATGAACACGAACGTGCTGCGGCTGCTCACCGGCAAGGTGAGGGAGTGGCAGGAGGAGGGCCGCAAGGTCCACTTCACCGCCTTCGGCAACAAGGGGTTCGCCTTCCTGCAGCGCTTCGGGGCCAAGGTCGTCTCCCACCTCACCCACTACGGCGACACGCCGCACCTGGACAAGCTCGTGGGCCCCGGCCGCGTGCTCTTCCAGGAGCAGCAGAAGGGCGAGATCGGCTCCGTGTACATCATCTACACGCGCTTCATCAACACGATGAAGCAGGAGCCCGTCATCGAGCAGCTGCTGCCGCTCACGGCCGACCGCCTCCAGGAGGACGACCGCACCACGCGCGGCGGCTGGGACTACCTCTACGAGCCGGACGCGAAGACGGTGCTCGAGCAGCTGCTGCGCCGGTACCTGGAGGCGATCGTCTACCAGGCGATGGCGGAGAACATCGCCAGCGAGCAGTCGGCGCGCATGGTCGCCATGAAGGCCGCGAGCGACAACGCCTCGAACGTGATCGACGAGCTCACGCTGGTCTACAACAAGTCGCGCCAGGCGGCGATCACCAAGGAGCTCTCGGAGATCGTCGGTGGGGCGGCGGCGGTGTGACGCCGCTCGGGCGGCGCGGCAGCTTCGACTGAACACGATTCATCATTAGGACACAGACATGAGTGCGACCCAGGTGGCAGAAGGCAGGATCGTCCAGTGCATCGGCGCGGTGATCGACATCCAGTTCCCGCGCGAGGCGATGCCCAAGGTCTACGACGCGCTGACGCTCGTCGAGGAGGAGAAGTCCTTCGCCGAGAAGGGCCTCACCTTCGAGGTCGAGCAGCAGCTCGGCGACGGCATCGTGC
>CAZNWZ010000418.1:0-1368 GCA_964576455.1 uncultured Lysobacter sp. | reverse complement strand
TGAAGCGCGTGACCGCCGAGACGGCGCGCGATCTCGCCGGCTACGGCTGGAAGGGAGAGCGCATCATCTACGCCAAGGACTTCGGCGGCGACGAGAATTTCCACATCGTCTCCGTGGACCTCTCCGGCGGCGACCTCAAGGACCTCACGCCCGGCGAGAAGGTCAAGGCGAACGTCGTGGACATCCTCGAGGACGACCCCGACCACATCATCGTGTCGCACAACCGCCGCGACGCGAAGGTGTTCGACGTCTTCCGCGTCAACGTGAAGTCGGGCGAGGAGAAGCTCATCGCCCAGAACCCCGGCAACATCACCGGCTGGATGACGGACCACGACGGGAAGCTCCGCGTGGCCCTCACCACCGACGGCGTGAACCAGTCGCTGCTGTACCGGGAGCGCGAGGAGGATCCCTTCAAGCCGATCCTCACCACGAACTTCCGGGAGACGCTCTACCCGATGCTCTTCACGTTCGACAACAAGCGGCTCTACGTCGCGTCGAACCGCGGCCGCGACAAGGCGGCGTTCTTCGTCTTCGACCCCGCCACCGCGAAGGAGACCGAGCTCGTCTTCGAGCACCCCGACGTGGACGTCTCGCAGCTCGGCTGGTCGCGCAAGCGCAAGGTGCTCACCACCGCCAACTACACCACGTGGAAGGAGGAGCGCAGGTTCCTCGACAAGGAGACCGAGGCGATGTTCGCCGCGGTGCAGGCGAAGCTCCCGGGCTACGAGGTCACCTTCGTCTCGCGCAACAAGGCGGAGGACAAGTACATCGTCGCGACCACGAGCGACCGCACCCGCGGCAAGCGCTACGTGTTCGACAAGGCCACGGGCAAGCTCGACTTCCTGGCCGACATCTCGCCGTGGCTGCCGGAGCAGGAGCTCGCGGAGATGAAGCCCGTGAAGTACACCTCGCGCGACGGGCTCACGATCCACGGCTACCTGACCCTTCCCAGGGGCGTGGCGGCGAGGAACCTGCCGGTGGTGGTGAACCCCCACGGCGGCCCGTGGTACCGCGACTCCTGGCGCTTCAACCCCGAGGTCCAGTTCCTGGCCAACCGCGGCTACGCCGTCTTCCAGATGAACTTCCGCGGCTCCACCGGCTACGGCCGCAAGTTCTGGGAGGCCTCCTTCAAGCAGTGGGGCCGCACGATGCAGGACGACGTGACCGACGGCGTGCAGTGGCTCGTCAAGGAAGGCATCGCGGACCCGAAGCGCGTGGCCATCTACGGGGGCAGCTACGGCGGCTACACCACGCTCGCGGGGCTCGCCTTCACCCCGGACCTCTACGCCGCCGGCGTGGACTACGTGGGGGTCTCGAACCTGCTCACCTTCCTCAAGGCGATCCCGCCCTACTGGAAGCCCTACCTCG
>CAZNWZ010000417.1:0-1374 GCA_964576455.1 uncultured Lysobacter sp. | reverse complement strand
GCCAAGGCCGCGGCGGCGCGAGAGAACGGCAAGAAGGGCGGGCGGCCGCGGAAGCAGAGAGAAGGGAAGGTCGCTGTTTGAAAAGGATGAGGGGAGCGGTGTCGGAAATGCCACCCCCACCCCCGGCCCAACTGAAATTGCGCGCAGGCTTCACGGGTTTCTTGTCGGCTTCAAGCCGGCGAGTTGCTAGCGTGGGCAGGTCCCATTGCCGCTATAGCACTTGGTGCTATAAACTTCCCGATGAAGCGAGTGCTGGTCACGAGGGCCTTCGCCCGCTGGTGCACGCTTCGCGATGCCGCGCTTTGCCGCGCTGCCCGCGAAATCGATGCGGGGCGGTTCGAGGCGGATCTTGGGCGTGGCATCGTCAAGAAGCGGGTCGCCTATCCAGGGCGCGGAAAGAGCGGGGGTGCGCGGTTGCTGGTGGCCCGGAGCAGCAGCCTTTGCGTGGTGTTTCTCGTTGGTAGAGACAAGTCGGATCCGGGCGCGGATTTCTCGGTGGCCCAAGTCGAAAGCGCGATGGAGCTCGCGACGGCGTTCGCCCGGCTCGATCGCCGCCAGTTCGAGCTGGCCATTTCGAATGGGGCCGTCAAGGAGATTTTCTGTGAGGAAGAAGAAGGCGCAGCAAAGTAGGCAGGCCGCTGCGGACCGCGTTTCGGCCGACTTGGCGGAGACCGCACTTGAGCTCGATGGGCTCGGGCTCATCGACCAGCACGCCCTTGCCCGGATCAAGACGCTTTGCTTCGAGGAGCCTCCGGTATTCACGCCCGCGCGCGTGGCCTCGATCCGGATCCAACGTGCCCGGATGAGCCAATCGGTGTTTGCCAGGCTGTTGAACGTGAGTGTGTCGACCGTCCAGAAGTGGGAGGCGCCCGCGGCGGCAAAGCATCCGAGCGGGGCTGCGGCGAAGCTTCTTCAAATCCTGGAGAAGAAGGGCATCCAGGCGCTCATCTAGACTCGGACCCTCACCCCCGGCCCCTCCCCCAAGGGGGAGGGGAGCATGTTGTTTGGGGCTTTGTTTTTGTTGGGGTTTTCGCCTATAATGGCGGGCTCCCTGTAGTTCCGGGGAGGACAATTCGACCCTTGCCCCACCGCATGCGCATGCCGGGGGGCTTTACCCATAAGGAGACTTCATGCGCCATTACGAGATCGTTTTCATCGTGCATCCCGATCAGAGCGAGCAGGTGCCCGCGATGATCGAGCGTTACCGGGCGACCATCGCCACCGGCAACGGCAAGGTGCACCGCATCGAGGACTGGGGCCGGCGCCAGCTGGCGTATCCCATCCAGAAGATATTCAAGGCGCACTACGTGCTGATGAATATCGAGGTGGGCAACGAGACCCTCGCGGAGCTCGAGCACGCCTTCAAGTTCAACG
>CAZNWZ010000416.1:0-1412 GCA_964576455.1 uncultured Lysobacter sp. | reverse complement strand
TCAGCCGTCGAAGCCCTCGAGGAGGACGAGGCGGCCGTTGCTCGCGGCGCGGCGCAGGGCCTTCGGTCCCGCGTACTCGGGCGAGTCCCACCAGGCGCGCGCGGCCTCCATCGAGGGGAACTCGATGATGACGCGCCGGCGCTGCGGCCAGTCGCCCTCCAGCACCTCGGCCGTGCCCCCGCGCACGAGGAAGCGGCCCCCGTAGAGGGAGATGGTGGCGGGGACGACCTCCGTGTAGGGCTTGTAGGCGGCGGGATCGGTGATCTCGACTTCGGCGATGACGTAGGCGGCCATGGTCTCAGAGCTTCGCGTAGGCGGCGCGCACGGGCTCCGCGCCGTGGATCTTCTCCAGGCGCCGGACGATGAAGTGCCCGCGCGCCATGTCCTGGTAGTGCCCGATGAAGACGGTGTTCACCACGGCGCCGCCGGCGGCGCCGATGATGGGGATCGCCTGCGCCGCGGCCTTCTCCGAAACGACGATCCCGAAGCGCGCGCCGATGGCGGCCACCAGCCGCACCAGCGCGGGCGAGCCCGACTTCGAGAGCCCCTTCTTCGCGAGATGCGCCGAGGCCTCCGACACCGCGGAGGCGAGCGCGGCCCGCGCGGCGAAGTAGCCCGACTCGGTGGCGTTGTCGCGCCTGTCCTTCGTGGAGCCCAGCGCGAACACGGTGAGGCAGGCGAGCTTGGTGTCGATGTGGCGCGGGTTCTCGCCCTCGCTCGCGGCGATGTCGGCGATGGAGCGCAGCATCAGCGTGGTGGAAAGCGGCAGCTCCCAGGAGAGCGCCGCCAGCCCGAAGGCGCCGCCCGCCGCGCCCGAGGCCGCGGCCGCCATGCGGTGGAAGGCGTCCTGCGAGGAAAGGCGCGGGCGCTCGCCCAGCGAGGTGACCGCGACGTCGATGGCCTTCATGAGCGCCGCCTCGGTCGCCTTGTGCACGGTCTTCTGCCACGAGGCCGGGAGCATCTTCATGCCCTTTTCCACGGGCGAGCCCAGCATCGAGGAGAGCTTGGCGGCGAGGCCGGGGTTCTCGAGCAGCGCCTTGGCGCGCTTGAGGTCCGCGAGGTCCGCCTTGGAGAGCGTGGTCACGGGCGGGAGAACAGGCGCTCGGGCAGCGAGCGGATGCTGTCGAAGAGGCGCGCGCCCCACAGGGAGGTCTTGGCCTGCAGGCTCTCGGCGGGCTGCTGGCCGCGCACCAGGTCCGGGCGCTGCTTGAAGGCGCGGTACCTCGCGAGCGCCTTCTCCACGTGGTGGCGCAGCTGCCGCACCTGGATCGGCTTGCCGAGGAAGCGGTAGATCTTCGCCTGGTTGATGAGCTCGATCACGAGCTCGGAGTCGGAGGCGTCCGTGACCACGATCGAGAGGATCTCGGGGTGCTCGGCCTTCAGGATCTTGAAGAGGGTGATGAGGCCGTCCT
>CAZNWZ010000415.1:0-1418 GCA_964576455.1 uncultured Lysobacter sp. | reverse complement strand
GTAGCGTCCGATCACCGCCAGCACGCGCCAGGCGGCCACGGAAAGCCCGTAGCGCTCGTGTGACGGTGCCAGCACCGAGCCCATCCGGTTCGCGATCACGGCGAACCGGTAGGTGAAGCGCTCCTCCAGCGGAATGATGCAGTCGAGGCGGCTGCCCGAAGTGTTCGGTTGCATGGTGTTTTCGGCCGGAATCCCTGTTGACACGACATTCTAGTCGACATACGCTAGCGAAACGCAATTATTGCGACACGCAACGAAACCTTCGGATCGAGAATGCTGACGCCACTGCTGTTCGAACCCATCACACTCGGCGGCCTTCGCGTGCCGAACCGGCTGACCATGCCGCCCATGCATGCCAACCTCGGCTCGATGCAAGAGGGGATCACGGACCGGGGAATTGACTTCTACGTCGCGCGGGCCAAGGGCGGTTTCGGCCTGATGGGCGTGGGCGTCATCGATGCCTTTTTCGTCGACCATGCCGGTAGTCCGCACGAGCTTTTTCTGGAAAGCGATCGGCACGTCCAGCGCTACGCGCGGCTGGTCACGCAGATCAAGCGCCATGGGGCGGTCCCGTACGCGCAGATCGGCGTCCGACGGCTGTTTCACGTCAGCCGCCTGCACCGCGAGAAGGCGACTGACCGTCCGAGCCTCGCCGAGATCCCGGCCGACCAGGTCGAGGAGATGATCGACGCAGTCGTCGCCGCGTCGAAGCGGGCCGCCCGGGCGGGCTTCATGGCGATCGACATCCTCGGCGTCGGCGGCAGCGGTCACAGCCTGTTCACCTCGCGCGTGTTCAACGACCGCATCGATCGATGGGGCGGCACGCAGGAGAACCGGATCCGCTTCGCGGTCGAGACGGTGCGCGGCATCAAGAAGGCGCTTGGCGACGACTTCCCGGTCTTCTATCGCCTGCACGGCAGCGAGTTCCTGCCCGGTGGCTATGGCATCGAGGGCGCGCAGTTCAATGCGCTGGCGCTCGAACGCGCAGGCGTGTGTTTCTTCAACGTGACCGGGGGCGGACACGCGACTTCCGTTCCGCAGTTGACGCCGAACGTGCCCCAAGGCGCCTACGCCTACCTGGCGCGCGAGGTGAAGCGCGTCCTGCAGTCCGCCGCAGTCGCCGCATCCAACCGCAACAACGACCCGATGGAGGCCGAGCGCCTGTTGCGCCTCGGCTGGGCCGACATGGTGAGCCTCGGACGGCAGTCGCTGGCCGATGCCGACTGGCCGCTGAAGACTCGCGAAGGGCGTTTCTCGGATATCCGGTATTGCATCGCATGCAATGAATGCATGGACATCGCAGTCATCCACAACAAGCCGGTGCGCTGTCTGGTCAATCCGCGCGAAGGCGTGGTCTCCGAGGTGGAACCGATTCCGCCGGCGCGCTCCAGGCGGCGGGTGGTCGTCGTCGGAGGCGG
>CAZNWZ010000414.1:0-1421 GCA_964576455.1 uncultured Lysobacter sp. | reverse complement strand
CGCCGGACGAGAGGCAGGTCCACGTCTCCTGGGCGGACCCCGCCACGCCCGGCAAGCTCAACGTCCTGAACCTCGACGTGCGCCGCATCGTGGCGCAGGTCGACGCGCCCGCGCGCTCCGACGCCGCCCCGCCTGCCCCCTCCGCCGCGGTGCCCTCCCCGCCCGCGCCCGGCGCTCCCCTGCCGAAGATCGAGAAGGTCCGGGTCGTCGCCGCGGTGAGCCGCGTGCAGGAGCTCGTGGAGAGCGTGCCGGCCACCGTGAGCGTGATCGAGCGCGAGGACGCCTTCCGCGACGTCGCGGGCAGCCTGCGCGACCTCGTGCGCTACGAGCCCGGGGTCACGATCGAGGGCTCGCCCACCCGCTTCGGGCTGGGCAACTTCAACATCCGCGGCCTCGAGGGCAACCGCGTGCAGATGACGGTGGACGGCATCCGCCTGCCCGAGAGCTACCGCGTGGGCAGCTTCTCCAACGCTTCGCGCAACGCCCTGGGCATCGGGCTGCTTCGCCAGGTGGAGATCGTGCGCGGGCCTTCCTCCGCGATCCACGGTTCCGACGCCCTGGCCGGCGTGGTGGCGTTCAGCACGCTCGATCCGGCCGCGTATCTTGCCGGCGGCAAGTCGTTCGGCGGCGAGGCTTTCGCGGCGCATGCCGACGCCGACCGCTCGACCGGCTTCGGCGGCGCCATTGCGCTGGCGGCCGGCGAGACGCAGCTCCTCGTCGGCGCGGAGCGAAGCGACGGCCACGAGACGAAGAACATGGGCACGGTGGGCGGCACCGGCGCCGCGAGAACGGAACCCAACCCGCAGGACACGCGCACCGACGCCCAGCTGGTGAAATGGGTGATCCCCACCGCCGACGGGTGGCGCTTCGTCCTCACGGCGGAGCGCTTCGCCCGCGACGTGGCCACCGACGTCCTGTCGCTGAACCCCCAGTCCCCGCGGACGGTGAGCCTCGCCGGCGACGACCGGCAGCGGCGCAACCGCTACAGCGCCGAGGCCGTCGGCTACGACGTCGGCCCCTTCTCGCGCGCCTCGCTCACGGCGTACTACCAGAAGTCGGAGGTGCAACAGGACACGGTGGAAGTCCGTGCCAACACGACGGCCGTCTGCCTGTCGGCGCCCGGCACCGTCACCTGCGTGCGCGAGCCGCGCTTTTCCTACGATGTCGACGACCGCGGCCTGGTCGCCATCGGCGAGTCCGAGGCGTCGTGGTGGGGCCTTTCCCACCGCCTGGTCGCGGGCGCGGAGTTCTCCCGCATGCGCCTCACCGAGATGCGCGACGGCCGGCAGACGAACCTCAACACGGGCGAGGTCACGAACGTCGTGGGCGGGGAGCCGATGCCCACGCGCGACTTTCCCGTGACGGTGACGGACCGCTTCGGCGCCTTCGTGCAGGACTCCTTCGAGGCCCTCGACCCGCGC
>CAZNWZ010000413.1:0-1432 GCA_964576455.1 uncultured Lysobacter sp. | reverse complement strand
GTGCCGCTCGAGCACAACGGGCGCCTGCTTGGCGCCTACAACCTCTACATGACCGAAGAGCGGCCGATTCCGGAAGAAGTGTCGCTGCTGTTCCGCACGATCAGCGAACAACTCGCGATGGCCGTCGAGAACACGCGCCTGATGCGCGAGAACCTGCGCATGACGCTGATGAGCGAGCGGCAGATGATGGCCAACGAGGTGCACGATTCGCTGGCACAGACCATGGCCTACATGAAGATGCGCATCGAGCTGCTGCGCGAGGCCCTGCTTCAGTACGAGAGCGGCAAGGCCCTGAAGTACTCCGGCGATATCCAGCAGGCGCTCGACGAGGCCTACGCCAGCCTGCGCGAGCTGCTGACACAGTTCCGCAACCGCATGGATCCGCTCGGCCTCGAGCATGCCCTGAAGGAACTTGCCTCCGGCTATTTCGACCGCACCGGCATCCGCCTCGAATTCGAGAACCGCATCCCCGACCTCGACCTGACGGTCGATCAGGAGGTGCAGGTGTTCCACATCCTGCAGGAAGCGCTCTCCAACGTCGCCCGCCACTCAGGCGCCAAGCAGGCGACCCTGACGCTCGACGCCGACGACGGCCAGTACGCATTCACGGTGGAGGACGACGGTCGCGGCGTCTTCGTCATGGGCGCCCAGCCCGACCTGCGCCACCATTTCGGCATCAGCATCATGAGCGAACGCGCCCAGCGCCTGCACGGCAACATCGAAATCGCCAACCGGCCGCAAGGCGGCGCGCGCCTGCGTCTGCTCGTGCCGATGCGCCAGGAACAATAGGCATGGACCCGGAAATCAAGGTCATGCTGGTCGACGACCACACCCTGTTCCGCAAGGGACTGGCGGAATTGCTCGACGGCCGCGATGGCATCCGCGTCGTCGCCGCCACCGGCACCCCGGACGAGGCCGGACGCCTGCTTGCCGAGGCGCAGCCCGACGTGCTGGTGCTCGACCTCAACATGCCGCCGCACGGCGGCCTTGCCCTGCTGCGCGCCTTGCAGGGCGAGGGCTGGAGCAGGCCGACCCTGATTCTCACCGTCAGCGACGCCGAGGACGACCTGGCCAACGCCATGCGCGCCGGCGCCCGCGGCTATCTTCTGAAGGACATGGAGCCCGACGACGTCGTCGACGCCATCCTGCGCGCCGTGCGCGGCGAGACCGTCGTCGCGCCGACCATGACGCTGAAGCTGGTCAACCTCCTGCAGGGCGGCGGCAGCAAGAATGCCGCGCGCGACAACCTGCTTGCCCAGCTCACCGCGCGCGAACGCGAAATCCTCGATCACCTGGCGCAAGGCCAGTCCAACAAGGCCATCGCCCGCGCGCTCGACATTTCCCATGACACCGTCAAGCTGCACGTGCGCCATATCCTCTCCAAGCTCAACCTCACCTCGCGCGTCGAGGCGGCGGTCTTCGCCGTCGAGCA
>CAZNWZ010000412.1:0-1443 GCA_964576455.1 uncultured Lysobacter sp. | reverse complement strand
CCGTGGGCCAGCGCGCGCGTGAAGCGCTCGCCTTGCGGCCACTTCTCCGACACCTGGCCGGGAAGCCTCGCCAGCAGTTCGGTTGCGACGGCCTTCATCGTCCGCGGTTCCCCGGGCGGTGGGTGATGCCCGCCATTATGACGGCATCAGAGGCCCTGCGAGCCGCGGATGGGAAGCTCGCGGTTGTCGCCGTCGCGGAAGCGGTGCACGCCGCGCGAGTTGAAGAGCAGGTCCGAGAAGACCCGCGTGTGCGCGTCGCCGGTGCCCACGTAGCCCCAGGTGAATCGCCCGCCCACGTACTCGCGCGTGTTGCGGACCTCGGTCGCGATGTCCATGTGCCACTTGCCGCCCTCGCGCACGAAGAAGTGGGGCGAGGTGAACGGCGTGCTCGTGAAGTACAGGATGGCGAGGTCGCCGCGCTCGACCACCCGGAAGCGCTTGCCGCGCTCGCCCATCAGGATGAAGTCCGCATAGGCGGGGCTCAGGGGGAAGCCCGCGAGGTAGCGCCGGGTGTTCTGCGTGAAGAGGTCCACCTGCGGGTCGTACACCGGCTGTGCCAGCCACTCGAGGTAACGCGCGTAGGTCTCGTGCGGCGAATCCTGGGCGACGAACCGCTCGCGCAGGGCGGGATCGACGCGGCCGGCGGGAACGGCGGCGGCGCCCTCCACGCGCGGAACCCTCGACGTGACGCCCGCTCCGCCGGACAGGTGCAGGGCGCTGGGCAGGCCCTTCAGGACCGTCGGGTCGAACGATTCGCCGAGCACCGCCTCGCGGATGCGGTGCTGCAGGAGGCGCAGCATCAGCCGCAGGCCCACGGAGAGGTCGCCGCTGGCGAAGAAGAGGCGCGCGTGGTCCTGCGCCAGGTAGCTCACGAACGCGTCGGGCACGATGCCCTCCAGCCCGTAACCCACCTCGATCTTGAGCCGCTTGCTCGCCATGTCGTAGAGGAGCAGGACGCCGCGCTCCTCCCGCGTCCGGCCGCCGATCCCCAGTTCCCCGACGAGGCTCGTGGCGAGGTCCTCCAGGCGCCGGCCACCGGTGTCGCGCACGGACACGAAGCGCACGTCCACGTCGGATTCACGGTGGATGTGGCCCATGTACTCCTCGAATCGCGGAACGTCGGCGGGGGGCAGGATCCCGGCGGCATCGAAGACTCGCAGGCATCCGCCCTTGCCCGGGCAGAGCTTCGTGTGCGGCCCGTCGGCGATGCCGTGCGGACCCCACGCCTTCCAGCCCCAGAACCCGGCGGCGGCGATCGCACCGGCGACGACGACGATCGTGGCGGCGACGGTGACGCGGGCCATGGAAGGCGGGCTACTTCCCGCGCTCCAGCCGCGCCTTCAGGTCCGCGAAGGGGTTGTGCGTGGCGCCCTTGGGCTTCGCTTCGCCCGTGCCGCCGCCCGCGAGCTCGAGCTGCTTCTGGTGCTCGTTGTCGTGGCAGTA
>CAZNWZ010000411.1:0-1451 GCA_964576455.1 uncultured Lysobacter sp. | reverse complement strand
CTTATATGGACGCCTCCGGTGTGGCAATCGAATCGTCTTGGGTCTGGTTCGGCGAGAACGGTTGCAGTCTTATATCCGGCCTGTTGTCGCAGTTCCGGATCATCCGGCTGCTGGCCCTGATGGGTATTCGCAGGATCGGAGCTCATCTCCGTTGCGAGCTTGGCTGGAACCTGGCTCTGCAAACCATTCAGCTTGACCGACCCGCGGACCGACCGCGTTCACCATCACCTCAGCGATTCGAGTTACGCACTCTTTGCGGCATCCACTCCTTCAGTGGGTTGTGTGTCTTTCGGGTCAGGCCGCTCGCGCGATCCCGCCCACCTGGTACTCACGTCCGTGCGCGACCAGCGCCCACGCCGTGCGTGCCATCTTGTTCGCCAGCGCCGCCACCACCACGTTCAGTGGTCGCCGCGCCAACATCTGCTCGAGCCACGCGCTCCTGCCCCTGGCGTGGTGAATCACCGAGCGCGCCCCGTGCATCAGCAGCGTGCGCAGGTACGGGTCACCGCGCTTGCTCAGCTTGCCGATGCTCACCTTGCCTCCGGTGCCTGTATGCCGGGGCACCAGCCCCAGGCAGGCCGCGAACTCGCGCCCGTTGCGGTACCCCCTGGCATCCTCGCCCAGCACCGCTGCCAGCGCGGTGGCCCCCAGAGGCCCAACGCCCGGAATCGCCCGCACACGCCGCGCGCTGTCGAACTGGCTCTGCAGCGCCTGCAGTTGCGCCTCGATCGCCTCGATGCGTCGCTCGATCGCCCCGAGCATCTCGAACTGCCCGTCGATCAGGGCGCGCATCGGCTCGGGCAGCGCCGCATCCAGTTGCCCGCGGCTGGCCGCAATCGCCTTCAGCCCCGCCTGGCGCCCCCCGGGCAGCACCACCCCGAACTCGTAGAGCAGCCCGCGCAACCCGTTGACCATCTGCGTGCGTGCCTTCACCCACTGCGAACGCACCCGGTGCAGCGCCAGCACCGCCTGTTGCTGCTCGCCCTTGATCGGCACCCAGCGCAACCCCGGTTGATGGGCAGCGTTCCATATCGCCCGCGCGTCGGCCGCGTCGTTCTTGTTGCCGCGAACGTACGCCCGCACGTGCCGCGCGTGCACCAGTCGCACCTCATGGCCCAGCGACCCCAGCGTGCGCGCCCAGTAGTGCGCGCTCCCGCAGGCCTCGATCACGATCCGTCCCGCCGGCCGATTCGCGAAAAACGCAGCAAGCTGCGCGCGCCTGAGCGTGCGCCTGCCAACCTCTCCCGTCTCGCCATCGACCCAGTACACCTGCATCACCGCCTTTGCGATATCCAAGCCATACGTCGTAGCATTCATCTCGGGGCCTCCGTCCTCATGGGTTGTTAACGCACTTCCCACTTTGGCACTTCGACGCCGTCGGATCGAGAGGCCCCACCTTCCCCGCCTGCTCTCTCACCCCTCGGCGGAGGGGAGGCGTCCATACCATCTCC
>CAZNWZ010000410.1:0-1455 GCA_964576455.1 uncultured Lysobacter sp. | reverse complement strand
TGGTGGAGGCGGCGGGAATCGAACCCGCGTCCAGATGCCACTCCACAAACAGTTCTACATGCGTAGCCGGTTGTTCTGCTCTCGCGGCTCATCCAGGAACCGGCTCCCGGATTTCACCGCCAGCCGCCTTTTGTTTAGGTCCTCACCAAGCGGCACGATGAGTTCCGATTCCATGTTTATGACTCCGCTGCCGGTGAACTGGCCCAACCCATGGAAAAACTGGTGCGGAGCTGGCCGGGATTAAGCGGCCAGGGCGTACGTTTCGTCGTTCGCAGTTAAGTTTGCGAGTCCAGCGGTTTTACGAGGCGTTGGCGCTCGGCATGCCCTGCCTGCTTCACTGCACCTGTCGAAACCAGGTCGCCCCCGGAAACCGGGGTGTTGCGTGAACCCATTCTACACTCGGCACCTCGCGGCGCCGTTCACGGAGGGTTAGATGGGGACCGAAGGCGGGAGTTCAATCCCGCGCCGCCGTCAGAGGCCGGCCCAGCGCGCGATCCCGGAAGGGGAATCCACCACGGCGTCGGCGCCCCAGCGCGCCGGCTCGGGACCGTCGCCCAGGTAGCCATAACCGGCGGCGAGCACCGGCATGCCCGCGGCCCGCGCGGCCTGCACGTCGCGCTCGTCGTCGCCCACGTAGAGGACGGCCGAGGGCGCGAGCGAGAGCTTCCCGGCGGCGTGCAGCAGCGGGTCGGGGAAGGGCTTGGCGCGCTCGCAGGTGTCGCCGCCGACGACCACGGCGGTGCGCGAGGCGAGCCCCAGCCCGTCGATCACGCTGCGGGCGAGGCTCTCGAACTTGTTGGTGACCACGCCCCAGGCGAGCCCCCGGTCCTCGAGCAGGTCGAGCAGCTCGTCCATCTCGGGGAAGAGCCGAGTGTCCACGCACAGGTTGGCGGCGTAGATGGCGAGGAACTCCTCGCGCAGCGCGGCGAACTCGGCGTGCTCGGGCGTCACGCCGAAGGCCGCGCCGATCATGCCGCGCGCGCCGCGGGAGACATAGGGGCGGACGAGCTCCAGGGGAACGGGTGGAAGGCTTCGCGACTCTCGCATCGCGTTCACGGTGCGCGCCATGTCGGGTGCGGTGTCCGCGAGCGTGCCGTCCAGGTCGAAGAGGACGGCGCGGATCGGCTTCGCCATGGTCAATCCTTGCGCGCGGCGAGGAAGTAGTTCACCCCGGCATCCGTCCCGAGCGCGAACGTCCTGGTCAACGGGTTGTACGAAAGCCCCGTGATGTCGGCCATCGCGAGCCCCGCGGCGCGGCAATGGGCCGCGAGCTCGGATGGGGTGAGGAACCTCGCGTACTCGTGCGTCCCGCGGGGCAGCAGGCGCAGCACGTATTCCGCACCCACGATGGCGAAGAGGAAGGACTTGGCGTTGCGGTTGATCGTCGAGAAGACGACCAGCCCGCCGGGCTTCGCGAGCGCGGCGCAGGCGCGCACGGTGCTCTCGGGGTCGGGC
>CAZNWZ010000409.1:0-1485 GCA_964576455.1 uncultured Lysobacter sp. | reverse complement strand
GCGCCGAGGACGTCCTCTACCTCTACAACTGGAACAACTACATCAGCGACGAGACGGTGGCGCGCTTCGAGAAGCACTGCGGCTGCCGGCTGAAGCAGGACTACTACTCGGACAACGAGGAGATGCTCGCCAAGCTCGAGGCGGGCGCCGTGGGCTACGACCTGCTGGTGCCGACGGGAAACGCCGTGGAGACGCTGATCCGGCAGGCGGCGCTGCGACCGCTCGACAAGTCGCTGCTGCCCAACCTCGCCAACCTCAAGCCGGAATTCCGCGACCTCTGGTACGACCCGGGCGGGAAGTACTCCGTGCCCTACGCCTACACCGTCACGCTCGTCGGCTACAACCGCGAGAAGCTGCGCGAGCTGGGGCTGCCCACGGACACCTGGGCCCTCATCTTCGAACCGCGCCACCTCGCGAAGATCAAGGGCAAGGTCACGGTCCTCAACAGCCATCGCGAGCTCCTGGGCGCGGCCATGCGCTACCTCGGCTACTCGGTGCAGGAGCGCGACCCCGCGCGCTGGGCCGAGGCCAAGGCGGTGATCCTGCGCGCCAAGCACTATTGGGCCGCCTTCTCCAACAGCACGTACATCAAGGACCTCGCCATCGGCAACATCTGGGTGGCGCACGGCTACTCGAACGACATGTTCCGGGCGCGCGAGGATGCCAGGGCGGCGAGGCGACCCTTCACCATCGGCTTCGAGACGCCGAAGGAGGGCGCAGTCATCGCCGTGGACGGCTTCGTGCTGCACAAGTCCGGCCGGCGCCCGGACCTCGCCCACAAGTTCATCGACTTCATGCTCGAGGGACGCAATGCGGCGGACGTCTCGAACCTCATCGGCGCGGGCAATCCCAACGCGGCCGCCATGGCCTTCGTCAAGCCCGAGATCGCGGCCGAGACGGCGATCTTCCCGGCGACCGCGGACCTCGCGCGGCTGGAGACCGTCCGCGACTTCGACCCCGCCCTGCGCCGCAACCTCTCGCGGCTCTGGACGGAGATCAAGGTCCGGTAACCTGATCACTGCTCACAAGGAGGAAGACCATGCGTGCCTACCTCATCAATGCGGTCGACAAGTCCGTCGCCGAGGTCGATGTCGCCGACGGCCTCGCCGGCATTCGCCGGCTCATCGGCTTCGACAGCGTCGATTCCGACGAGATCGACGCGAGCGGGGACCGGCTGTGGTTCGACGAATCCTGCTTCATCCGGCAGCAGGGCGGCGGGCGGTTCCGGCTGGATACGCTCGCCCCCGTGGCGGGAAAGGGCGTGGTCATCGGAAGCTGCGCCTCCGGCGGGGAGTTCGCCGACGCGAGGGTCTCCCTCGACGGGCTCCGGGGCCGGATCGCCTTCTCGTGACCGCAGCGGCCGGGAGCGGCCAGGACCGGGGG
The DNA here is from genome assembly GCA_964576455.1 of uncultured Lysobacter sp. Lineage (GTDB taxonomy): Bacteria > Pseudomonadota > Gammaproteobacteria > Burkholderiales > Usitatibacteraceae > FEB-7. Next base: position 102 of record CAZNWZ010000409.1, on the reverse strand, counting down.
CGTGATAGAATTCGCCTTCCCGGAGAGATGACCGAGTGGCCGAAGGTGGCGCCCTGCTAAGGCGTTATGCGGGCTTAAACCTGCATCGAGGGTTCGAATCCC
>CAZNWZ010000408.1:0-1486 GCA_964576455.1 uncultured Lysobacter sp. | reverse complement strand
ACGCCCTGGGGCGTCATGAAGATGCTCGAGCACGAGGGCATCGCCGTGGAGGGGGCGCACGCGGTCGTCGTCGGGCGGTCCACGATCGTGGGCAAGCCCATGGCGCTCCTGCTCGTGAACGCGGGCGCGACCGTGACGGTGTGCCACTCGAAGACGCGTGACCTGGGGGCGATCACGCGCCAGGCCGACATCCTGGTGGCCGCCGTGGGGCGCGCGCGCATGATCGGCGCGGCCATGGTGAAGCCCGGGGCCGTGGTGATCGACGTGGGGATCAACCGGCTGCCCGACGGCAAGCTCTGCGGCGACGTGGACTACGCCGCGGTGGCGAAGGTCGCCTCGCGGATCACGCCCGTGCCCGGGGGCGTGGGACCCATGACGATCGCCATGCTGGTGGCCAACACCGTGCGCGGCGCGGAGAAGGCGGCGGGGCTCGCCGCCCCCATGCCCACGCGCATGGCCTGAGGACTCCCGGAGAAGGACGCCAAGATGACCCAGCCCTACGCATCCGGACTCGATCGCAACGAGGCCAACTACACGCCGCTCACGCCCGTGTCCTTCCTCGCGAAGGCGGCCTTCGTGTACCCCGAGCGGGTCGCGGTGATCCACGGCGGCCTGCGCCGGACCTGGAAGGAGGTCTACGCGCGCTGCCGGCGGCTCGCCTCGGCTCTCGAGCGGCGCGGCATCGGGCGCGGCGACACCGTGGCGGCGATGCTGCCCAACGTCCCGGAGATGGTCGAGCTGCACTTCGGGCCGGCCATGATCGGCGCGGTCGTCAACACCCTGAACACGCGCCTGGACGCGGAGGCCATCGCCTTCATGCTCGACCACGGCGAGGCGAAGGTGCTCGTCACCGACCGCGAGTTCTCGGCCACGATCGAGAAGGCGCTCTCGCTCGTGAAGTCGAAGCCGCTGGTGATCGACGTCGACGACCCTCTGCACGAGGGCGGAAAGCTACTGGGCGAGAAGGACTACGAGGCCTTCCTGGCGGAGGGCGACGAGAAGTTCGAGTGGACCTTCCCGCCGGACGAGTGGGACGCCGTCGCGCTCAACTACACCTCGGGCACCACCGGCAACCCCAAGGGCGTGGTCTACCACTACCGGGGCGCGTACCTCAACGCCATCAACAACATCCTCGACTGGTCGATGCCCAAGCACGCCGTCTACCTGTGGACGCTGCCGATGTTCCACTGCAACGGCTGGTGCTTCAACTGGACGATGGCGGCGGCGGCCGGCACCAACGTGTGCCTGCGCAAGGTGGACGCGCGGCTCATCCTTGCTCTCATCGCGGAGCACAAGGTCACCCATTATTGCGGAGCGCCCATCGTGCACTCGATGCTGCTCAACGCCCCGGCCGAGTGGCGCCGCGGCATCGACCACGAGGTGCACTGCCTGGTCGCGGCCGCACCGCCGCCGGCCGCCGTCATCGAGGGAATGGGGCGCATCGGCTTCGACATCACGCACGTCTACGGGCTCACCGAGACCTACG
>CAZNWZ010000407.1:0-1489 GCA_964576455.1 uncultured Lysobacter sp. | reverse complement strand
AGCAGGGCCTGGACCGCCTGCAGAAGCTGATGGACGAGTATTGCGGCGGGGTGACCGTCAACTACATGACCAACGAGAAGCTCCTGCACATCGGCCTCAAGAAGATGCGGATCCTCGAGGAGGACCTCGAGTGCCTGGCCGCCAAGGACATCCACGAGCTGCTGCGCGCCTGGGAGCTGAAGCACCGCCACCGCGCCGCCGAGTGCGTCACGCACCACACGCTCTTCCGCAAGGAGACGCGCTGGCCCGGCTACTACTACCGGGGCGACGCCATGAAGGTGGACGACGAGAACTGGCACGTGCTGACGGTTTCCCGCCGCGACCCGAAGACGGGCGAATACACCATGGAGAAGGCGCCGTGCTATCACCTGGTGGCGGACGAGAAGTAGCGGCCCCGCCGGGCCCCGCGGTTCGCGTCCCTCCCGCTTCCGGGGAGCCGCCCGTGAACATCGTCGACAAGACCGACGAGGAGATCCTCGCCCTGGCGAAGCCGCTGTGGCGAGACCTCGTCAAGTACTCGAACGAGGGCAAGTACGGCGAGTTCGCCAGGAACTTCTCCAGCGGGCTCGCGCTCGCGATGAACCAGGTCGTCGCGGGCCACCAGTTCGCCAACAGCGAGCTGGCGAGGAGCCTTTCCGAGGACGCCGACCCGCTCGGCATCATCCGCCGGGGCGAGCACGTGACGGTCCTCTACCGGCAGCGCAGCACGAAGAAGCCGGGCGAGTGGCTGGGCCGCCTGGTCCTCGGCTACGAGGACGGGAAGGTCCGGATCTTCGGCGCGTCCATCTTCTGAGCAACGAGACTCCCTCTCCCTTGGGAGAGGGCCGGGGTGAGGGTCGAATCTGACATGACTGAAGTCATCCGCGACGGCAAGTTCGTCGAGCTGACCTACAAGGTGACCGACCGGAAGACGGGGCACGTCCTCACCCGGGTCGAGTTCCCGCTGGGCTATGTCCACGGCCACAACGAGATCCTGGCTCCCTCGGTCCACATGCAGCTCGAGGGCAAGTCCGCCGGCGACGTCATCGAGGTGGCGATCGACGGCAGCCAGATCTTCGGCCCCCGGGACGAGTCGCTGGTCTTCACCGATGCCATCGAGAACGTCCCCGAGGAGTACCGGCAGGTCGGCACCTCCATCCTGATGGAGAACGACCGGGGCGAGACCCGCAGCTTCCTCGTGACGCAGGTGGACGACGAGAGGCTGACCGTCGACGGCAACAATCCGCTCAGCGGCAGGCAGGTCGTCTTCGTCCTCGAGATACTGGCCGTGCGCGACGCGACGGACGAGGAGACGAAGGCGGGCGGGGCGATCCCCGTCGCGGGCGTCGGCGTCGACCCGGCGCGCCTGAGGCCCGTTGGCTGATTTTCACGAGCATTCCCCCACTTCACCGCGAGAAAGGTGCCCCATGAGCGATCACAAACCGCCGCCCGCCAAGGTTCCCGACGGCCACACGCGTTTCCTGACGACGCGCCAGATGCCGCCGAACGA
>CAZNWZ010000406.1:0-1490 GCA_964576455.1 uncultured Lysobacter sp. | reverse complement strand
ACCAACACCTTCTCGACCGAGGTGCTCGGGGAGCTCGGGCGCATCGCGGACCACCTCGCGGGCATGCCGCCGAAGGGGCTCGCGATCCTCTCGGCCAAGGAGAACGGCTTCGCCGCCGGCGCCGACATCGACGAGTTCACCACGATCTCGAGCGCCGAGCAGGCGATGGCGTTCACGACGCTCGGCAACGTGGTCTTCGACAAGATCGCGGCGCTGCCCTTCCCGACGCTCGCCATGGTCCACGGCTTCTGCATGGGCGGGGGCACGGAGCTGGCGCTCGCCTGCCGCTACCGCATCGCCGACGACGGGCCGAAGACGCGCATGGCGCTGCCCGAGGTGATGATCGGCATCGTGCCGGGGTGGGGCGGGGCGAAGCGGATGCCGCCGCTCATCGGCGCGGCCAACGCCCTGGACCTCATGCTCACGGGGCGCGGCGTGGACGGCCGGCGCGCGAAGAAGCTGGGCCTCGTGGACGACGCCACGCCCAGGCGCCACTTCGCCAACGCGGTGCGCCTCTTCCTCGCGAGCCCGCCGCCGCCGCACAAGCCGCCCCTCGCCGCCGCCGTCACCGACTGGCCCGTCGTGCGCTCCCTCGTGGCCTCGATGTCGCGGAAGAAGGTGGCCGAGAAGGCGCGCCAGGACCACTACCCGGCCCCCTACGCGATCATCGACCTGTGGAAGGACTTCGGCGGGGACGTGCGGAGCATCCCCCTCGAGCATCCCGCCTCGATGGCGAGCCTCTTCGCGCACCCCACGACGCGAAACCTCATCCGCCTGTTCAAGCTGCAGGACCGCATGAAGGCCCTCGGCAAGGGCGACATCGAGCCCATCCGCCACCTGCACGTGATCGGCGCCGGCGCCATGGGCGGCGACATCGCGGCCTGGGCCGCGTTCAAGGGGATCACGGTGACGCTGCAGGACCTGGGGCCGGAGCGCATCTCGCCCGCGGTGCAGCGCGCGCACGCCCTCTACAAGAAGCGCCTGAAGCAGCCGCACCTCGTGCAGGCGGCCTTCGACCGCCTGATCCCCGACGTGAAGGGCGACGGCGTGGCCAAGGCCGACCTCGTGATCGAGGCCATCGTGGAGAACGCCGAGATCAAGAGGAAGCTCTTCGCCGGCATCGAGCCGCGGATGAAGGCCGGCGCCATCCTCGCGACGAACACCTCGAGCATCCCGCTCCAGGAGCTCTCGGGCGTGCTGGAGCGCCCCGAGCGCCTCGTGGGCCTGCACTTCTTCAACCCGGTCGCGCAGATGATGCTCGTGGAGATCGTCGAGGGCCCGCAGACCTCGCCGGAGGTGATGCAGGCGGGCCAGGCCTTCGCCCGGCAGATCGACAAGCTGCCGCTGCCCTGCAAGAGCGCCCCCGGCTTCCTCGTGAACCGCGTCCTTTCTCCCTACCTCATGGAGGCCATGCTCATGCTCGACGAGGGCGTGCCGGGCGAGACGATCGACGCGGCGGCGCGCGACTTCGGCATGCCCATGGGCCCCAT
>CAZNWZ010000405.1:0-1506 GCA_964576455.1 uncultured Lysobacter sp. | reverse complement strand
TGATCTTCGAGCGCAGCCTCATCCGGGAATTCAGCCTCGTGGCGCTCGCCGTCGTGGCGGTGCTGCTCGCGCTCATCCTCACGCGCCTGCTCATCCTGCTGCTGGGCAAGGCCGCCGGCGGCGAGGTCCTGCCCGAGGCCGTGATCGGGCTCATCGCCTTCGGCATCCTCACGTACATGCCGGTGCTGCTGTCCATCGCGGCGTTCGTGGCCGTGCTGCTCACGCTCACGCGCAGCTTCCGGGACAGCGAGATGACGGTCTGGTTCACCTCGGGGCTCTCGATCGCGGCCTGGGTAAAGCCCGTGGTCCGCTTCGCGCTGCCCATCGCCGTCGTCTGCGGCGTGCTTTCGCTCGGGATCGCGCCGTGGTCCGAGGCCCAGAGCCGCGAGTACCGGCGGCTGCTCGAGAGCCGCGACGAGCTGTCGGCGGTGACGCCCGGCGTCTTCCGGGAGTCGCGGCAGGCCGACCGCGTATTCTTCGTGGACAAGCTCTCCGAGCGCGACGACGTGGTGAACAACGTCTTCGTGCAGTCCCTGCACGGGGCGCGCCTGGGCGTGATGGTCGCCCAGAAGGGCTTCATCGAGACGGCCGAGAACGGCGACCGCTTCGTGGTGCTGCTGAAGGGGCGCCGCTACGAGGGCACGCCGGGAACGCTCGACTACCGAACGGCGGATTTCGACCGCTACATGCTGCGTATCGAGCCCAAGGAGGCGAAGAAGGACGCCACGCCACCGGCCAAGGCGCTGGGCACGCTCGAGCTCCTCGACTCGCCCACGCCGCACAACCTCGCGGAGCTGCACTGGCGCATCTCGCTGCCCTTCTCGGTCCTGCTCATGGCGATGTTCGCGGTGCCGCTGTCCTTCGTGAACCCGCGCTCGGGCCGCTCGTGGAACCTGGTGCTCGCGGTGCTGGCCTACGCGCTCTACAACAACCTGCTGTCGATCTTCCAGGCCTGGACGGCGCAGGGAAAGGTTCCCACCTGGCTGGGGCTCTTCCCCGTGCACCTGGCGGTGGTCGCGATCCTCGCGTACCTGCTCTCGCGGCAGATGGTCTCGCGGCGCTGGTTCCGGGCGGGGCGCTAGCCGGGCTCGCCCGGGGAGGGCCGGCAAGGTATAATTTCGGGCTTCCCGCGGTCGGCGTCCTCAAGCGGGAGCGTCACTTGCAGGATCCACGGAGAGGTGGATGAGCGGTTTAAGTCGCACGCCTGGAAAGCGTGTTTAGGTTAACAGCCTAACGCGGGTTCGAATCCCGCCCTCTCCGCCAGTATTTCACCCAACTTCCCGAGGTCGCGATGAATGCGGTCGTCGTCCGCCCGGATCCGGGAAGCGAATATTCCACCCCGGAACGCTGCGCCATCCTCGAGTCCTGGAATCGCCCGGAGGATGCGCCCGTTTCGATCTCGCGGGCTCGGGTGGCCCCCGGCGTCTCGACCCGGCCGCACCGGCTACGCGGGGTCGTCGAGCGCTACGTGATCGTCGAAGGGCAGGGCGCCGTGACCCTGGGCGA
>CAZNWZ010000404.1:0-1507 GCA_964576455.1 uncultured Lysobacter sp. | reverse complement strand
TTCGAGCCGTTCACCTACGAGGGCTTCGACCTGCCTGACCCGTTCAAGCCCCGCAAGATCACGTCCAAGGAAGGCGGCGGGGGCGGGCTCGCGCCCGACCTCAACCGGCGCAAGGAGCCGCTCGAGGCCTTCCCGCTGGAGCAGCTCAAGATGGTGGGCACGCTCCAGCAGGGGCCCGAAATGTTCGCCATCGTGCGGGCGGAAAAGACTCTGTATCGCGTGAAGAAGGGCAACTACATGGGGCAGAACTTCGGCCTCATCACCGACGTCAGCGATTCGGAAATCAAGCTCAAGGAAATCGTCCAGGACAGCGCCGGGGACTGGGCCGAGCGGCAGAGCGTGCTGCCGCTTCTCGAAGAGACCGGCAAAGGGGATAGAAAGTGACCTCCAACTTCTTCCGCATCCGAACCTCCGGCGCGCTTCCGGCCGCCCTCACGGCGCTCGCGCTCGCGCTCGCCGCCCCGCTCGCGTGGGCGCAGGGCGCGGCCAAGAATGTGGTCGAGTCCATCAGCTTCTCCTCGGTCCAGGGCGGGAAGATCCTGGTCAAGGTGGGGATGAAGGAGCCTCTGGCGGCCCTGCCCCAGAGCTTCGCGGTCACGAACCCCGCGCGGATCGCCATCGACATCCCCGACGCCACCAGCGGGCTGGGCAAGACCCAGGTCGACGCCGGCGAGGCCGACCTGAAGAGCGTGTCCGTCGTGCAGACGGCCAACCGCACGCGCCTGGTCATGAACCTCACGCGCAGCCTCACGTACACGACCGCGCTCGACGGCAAGCTGCTGGTGGTGACGATCGACGGCTCCCAGGCCCCGGCGGCCGCCACCCCGTCGGCCACCGAGCGCCCCGGCCAGGCGGCCATGGCCTCCATGTTCGCCGAGCCTCCCCCCGGCGCGGTCCGCCAGAACATCCGCGACGTCGACTTCCGCCGCGGCAACGCGGGCGAGGGACGCGTGATCGTCGACCTGTCCTCCGCCAACACCGGCATCGACATCCGCCAGCAGGGCCGCTCGATCCTCATCGACTTCATCAACAGTTCGGTCCCGAAGAACCTCGTGCGGCGCCTCGACGTGGGCGACTTCGGCACGCCGGTGCGCTTCGTCGACACGTTCGAGCAGGGCGGCAACGCGCGCATGGTCATCGAGCCGCGCGGCATCTGGGAATACTCGGCCTACCAGACGGACACCCAGTTCATCCTCGAGGTGAAGCCGGTCAAGGAAGACCCGAACAAGCTCGTGCAGAGCTCCACCCCCGGCTACGCCGGCGAGAAGCTCTCGCTCAACTTCCAGAACGTCGAGGTGCGCGCGGTCCTGCAGGTGATCGCCGACTTCACGGGCCTGAACATCATCACGAGCGACACCGTCGGCGGCAACCTCACGCTGCGCCTCAAGGACGTCCCGTGGGACCAGGCGCTCGACATCATCCTGCAGTCCAAGGGCCTGTCGAAGCGCAAGAACGGCAACGTCGTGCTCATCGCCCCGACGGACGAGCTCGCCGCCAAGGAGAAGCT
>CAZNWZ010000403.1:0-1514 GCA_964576455.1 uncultured Lysobacter sp. | reverse complement strand
AAGTGCTTCTCCATGCCCAGGATCGGCACCTCGCGCCCGCCCTCGAAGGAGCGGCACACGAGGTACAGGAGCGATCGCCCGTAGCCCAGCAGCGGCTCCATCGTGGGGTCCTGCCGCTCCGCCGTGTCGGTGAGGTGGAACTCGCGCAGCTTCTTCACCCGCCCGGCCTCGAGCCACGGCCGGACGCGCTCGTCGAAGGTGTCCACGCGGATGGCGGGGGCCATGAAGGTGACGCTCTCGAAATCCCACTCCTGCGCGGCGAGGCGGTCGATGAGGTAGGCGTGCGCGATCGAGCCCGCCGAGTGGCCCACCAGGTGCAGCCGCACCCGGCGCTTGCGGGCCACCTCCGACTCGTTCAGGTGCTTGAAGAGGAGCCGCACGCCCGCATCCATCTCGCCCGAGAGCGCCTGCGCGTTCTGCTTCATCTCGCCCCAGAGCATCGAGCCCGGCGCGGCGAAGGCGTTCTCCAGCCGCTCGTTCCACCACTTGCGCGCCCTCTCCTTCGCCTCGCGCGCCTTCTCCTCGAGGAAGTCGAACGGGCCGCCCGTGGGCCGCGGGATGCCGCGCAGCGTGTCCGAGAGCCGGTTCTTCATCGTGGACCAGATGTCGGACTCCCACATGAGGAAGATGGGGAAGCGCTTCGCCCCGTAGAGCGCCGGCCACCACTTGGCGAAGGTACCCGCGGCATCGTCCTCGCCCACGAGGCCGCCGTGCGCGTAGAGGCAGAGGTCGAGGTCCTGGCCCTCCTTCACGCCCCAGTCGCGGCAGGCGGCGGCGAGGTACTCGTTCACCAGCGCGCGCACGTCGTCCTCGCCGGTGCGGAAGGCGCCGGAGGTGGAGAGCGCGCCGTTGTTCTCCATGTCGATCACATAGGGTGCGAGCTGGTGGCGGGCGAGCATCTTGTCGGCGCTGAAGCCCGCCTTCTTCGCGCCGGCCGCGGGCGTGGGAGAAGACGCCACGCGGCGGTGCTCGTCGGTGACCACGCCCAGCTGCGCCACCCAGCAGTCCATCGCGTTCTCGAGCCAGTCCGCGTAGGTGAGTGTGGCAAATCCGCCGTCGCCCCAGTCGTCGCCCCAGGAGTTGTGCACGAGGAATCCGCGCTCGTCGTAGCCCACGATGGCGAAGGCGTGCCCGCCGTCGTTGGGCTTCGCCTTGCGGAACGGGATCTCCCAGTCCTTGCGCGACTTGGCCCTCTTGTCCTCGAGCCAGCCGTCGTGGCAGACGGCGCTCGCGTAGATCACGCCCACCTCGTTCAGCGCCACGTGCATGTCGGTGACCGAGCGCGTGTCGATGCGGTAGTAGGCGCCGAGCGGACGGTTCACGGCATCGAGCCACCAGTCCTCGCCGGGGACGTTGGTCGCCACCGGCATGTCGATTTCCTTCCACAGCTTCAGCGCGCAGGCGCCGTGCTTGTGCCAGCCCTTGAGCGCACCCCTCAGGCTGGAACCCTTGTCCTGTGCGCCGGGGAACTCGTCGTAGCGGCGGGCCATGGAGTAGAGCATCCAGGGCGAGAC
>CAZNWZ010000402.1:0-1539 GCA_964576455.1 uncultured Lysobacter sp. | reverse complement strand
GTCTTGCCCTCGCCGGCGGGCGTGGGGCTGATGGCGGTGACGAGGATGAGCTTGCCGTCGCGCTTCTTGCGCAGGGACTCGATGTAGTCGAGGGAGATCTTGGCCTTGGTGCGCCCGAAGGGCTCGATCGCCTCCTCGGGGATGCCGAGCTTGGCGGCGATCTCGCCGATGGGCTTCATCTTCGCTTTTTGGGCGATCTCGATGTCGGACAACATGGACGGTCTCCTCGTTGGATGGGGCGTGCGGGACGGCGGGCCCGCGGGTACGGGTTGCCGGGAGTATAGGAAGGCCCGAAAATGCGGGGCCTTGACTCGGGTCAAGGCTTGACCGCCGTCAAGGGAGGCGAGCCCCATGCATCCCCACGAGAGCCTCATCCGCGAGTTCTACGCCGCCTTCGCGCGCCGCGACGCCGAGGGCATGGCCCGCTGCTACCACGAAGAGGTGTTCTTCTCGGACCCCGCCTTCCCGAAGCTGCGGGGCGAGGAGGCCCGAGACATGTGGCGCATGCTCCTCGCCCGGGCGAGCGACCTCGAGGTCGTGCTCGAGGAGGCGGGCGCGGACGCCGAGGGAGGCAGGGCCCGCTGGACGGCCACCTACACCTTCTCGCGGACGGGCCGCCGGGTGGTCAACCGGGTGTCGGCCCTCTTCGCCTTCCGGGACGGGCGCATCGTGCGCCACTACGACCGCTTCTCCTTCTGGCGCTGGTCGGCCCAGGCGCTGGGGCCCCCGGGCCGCCTGCTGGGCTGGTCAGCGCCGCTCAAGTGGATGGTGCGGCGGCAGGCGGCGGCGCAGCTGGAGCGCTTCCGCGAGCGCCGGCCTGCCTGACGGCCCCGCGGGCGAGGCCGGTCAGGCGCCGGGCCGGCGAAGGATGAGCACGTTGCCGGCGATCGACACCAGCACGCCCGCGATCGCCAGCCACTCCCAGCGGTAGCCCTCGAAGGCCGACGAGATGGCGAGGGCCACGATGGGCACCATCACCCCGATGTAGCCGGCGCGCGCCGGCCCGATGCGGCCGAGCAGCGTGAGGAAGCCGCCGAAGGCGAGGATCGAGCCGAAGACCGCGAGGTAGAGCAGCGAGAGCACGTAGGCCGGCGTGGCCGCGAAGCCGAGCGGCCGCCCCAGGGCGAGGGCCAGGGCCAGCGTGAAGAGCGCGCCGTACAGCATGCCCCACGCCATCGACGGCCAGATGGACAGGCCGGCGCGCTGGTTGCGGTGCGCCACGAGGTTGGAGGCGGCCGAGAGGAGGACGGCGGCGGCCGTGAAGAAGGCGCCGAGGGCCGCGTGCCGGTCCGTGTTCAGGTGCGAGAACTCCGGCCAGAAGACGAGCGTGATGCCGGCGATCCCGAGGGCCGCCCCGCCGGCCACGCGCGCGGTCATGGCGGTGCCGAACGCGAGGCGCATCCCCACCATGTTGAGGAGCGGGCTGGCCGAGTAGCCGACCGCGACCAGCCCCGACACGACGTGCTGCTCCGCGTAGTACACGCACACGTAGCTCACGCTGAACATGAGCACGCCCTGGAAGGCGATCCACAGGTGCTC
>CAZNWZ010000401.1:0-1543 GCA_964576455.1 uncultured Lysobacter sp. | reverse complement strand
GTGGCGCGGAGCGCCGCTGCCGGCCCCCTTGTTGTCGGGCGCCGCCCCTAGCGGGTCGCAGGGTGCCGGCGACGGCGCCAAGCCGGCGACGGCAAGGCCCGTGAGAGCCGCACTGCAGGCCGCGCTGATGGCCTAATGGAGATTATATCCGAGGGGCTGTCGGCGAGGTGCCCGACGGCGGCTGACGGGTCGCGCTTCGGGCCGACTTGGGTCGTTCGCGGCGACTGCTCGGAGACTTTGACCGACTCAAAGCGGCCTGAACGGGTCCGAGAGGCCGAGATTGACAGCAAAGACAAGCCTCGAGGGCAGCGGTGGGCAGACCGGTGCGTCGCGCCGACACGGGTGTGCATGTGGGCGTAGCGGAAACCCAGACGGGAGAAGGTGTCTATCACGGTGGTTGTGCTGTCGGCGCGGAACCCGGAGGCGGTTGGCGAAGAGGAGGCGGCGTGGTCCCCCGGCCGAATTGACTGATGATGACGCGCTTTCCGTGGCCGCAGTGCGGGCACCGCATCCAGTGCGGCGTACTGGGGTCATGCGTGTCGACCGCTTCCGGCGCCGCGCTCACCGAACACGGGTCGACCGGATCAGCAGCCAGAAGCTGTTGCCTGAGCGCCTCGAGCCGCGCTCGCGAGCGCCGACTCCATAGACCCGAGTAGCGCACCTTGTGAAGTCCCTTGGGCCAGACGTGCTGCAGGAAGCGCCGCAGGAACTCATGACCGTCGAGGCGCAGCGTCCGCCACTTCGCCCGATCGCGATACCTGAACACGACCCCAGTGTCGGTCACCTCGACGATGCGGTGGTCGCACAGAGGCCCGCGATGCAGAGGACGCCCGAGGTAACGGAGCACCGCCTCGGCGCCGTGCGCGGGCTGCTCCGCAAAGACCTGCCAGTCTTCGTCGAAGACGGCCTCCGGAAGTTCGAGTCCGGGAACTGCCCGTCTCATCATCGTGCGGAGCGTGTCCCGAAACGCCTTGGCAAGGACGCCGTCGGGGGCGAGCCGTGGACCCTTGGCGGCCTGCCAGTGTCCGTGCTCGTCGACCGACCCGGCCGGCACCAGGCAGTGGACATGGGGGTGATACGCGAGCGTGCGCGACCAAGTGTGCAGCGTCGCCATCACACCGACTTCCCCGCCCAGGTGCTCGGGCGCGGCGGCGACCTCGAGCAGCGCTTGGGAGGCCGCCTGCATCAGGACGGGGTACAGTGCGCGTTGGTTGCCTCGGATGATCTTGTCGAGCTCGTCGGGCACCGAAAAGACCACATGGAAGTAGGGTACCGGCAGAAGCTCACCCTTCGCGGACTGAAACCACTCCTCGCCGACGTCGGCCATACACGTGGGACACGAGCGGTGGCGACACGAGTGATAGGCGTAGTCCTGCACACGACAGTTCTCGCACTCGACGACGTGGCCGCCGAGCGCGGCCGTGCGACAGTTGATGATCGCCTTGATCGCTCTGCGGTGAGCGGGAGGCATGCTGAGCGCGTGCTGCGACATGTAGCTCGGACCAAAACGCCTGAAGGCGTCGGCGACGCTGACGGTGGAAGA
>CAZNWZ010000400.1:0-1550 GCA_964576455.1 uncultured Lysobacter sp. | reverse complement strand
ACGTCTTCGAGGAGCCGCTCGAGCCGGAGACCTTCGGCCGCATCGGGGCCCAGGCGGCCAAGCAGGTGATCCTGCAGAAGATCCGCGACGCCGAGCGCGAGCAGATCCTCAACGACTTCCTGGAGCGCGGCGAGTCCCTGGTGACCGGCACCGTCAAGCGCGCCGAGCGCGGCAACCTCATCGTCGAGTCGGGGCGGGTCGAGGCGCTGCTGCCGCGCGACCACCTCATCCCGAAGGAGAACCTGCGGGTGGGCGACCGCGTGCGCGCCTACATCGACAAGATCGACCGCCAGGCGAGGGGCCCGCAGCTCATCCTGTCGCGCATCGTCCCGGACTTCCTCGTGAAGCTCTTCGAGCTCGAGGTGCCGGAGATCGAGGAAGGGCTCCTCGAGATCCGCGCCGCGGCGCGCGACCCCGGCCTTCGCGCCAAGATCGCGGTGAAGTCGAACGACCCGCGGATCGATCCCGTGGGAACCTGCGTCGGCATGCGCGGCTCGCGCGTGCAGGCGGTGACGCAGGAGCTCGCCGGCGAGCGCGTGGACATCATCCTGTGGTCGCCCGATCCCGCCCAGTTCGTGATCAACGCGCTGGCGCCGGCCGAGGTGAGCTCCATCGTCGTGGACGAGGAGCGCCACTCGATGGACGTGGTCGTCGAGGAGGACCAGCAGGCCATCGCCATCGGCAAGCTCGGCCAGAACGTGAAGCTCGCCTCCCAGCTCACGGGCTGGGAGCTCAACATCATGACGGTGGAGCAGCGCCAGGAGAAGGCGGGCGCCGAGACGCAGGAGCTGCGCGCCCTCTTCATGGAGAAGCTCGACGTGGACGAGGAGGTGGCCGACATCCTGGTCGCCGAGGGCTTCACCTCGCTCGACGAGGTGGCCTACGTCCCCATCAACGAGATGCTCGAGATCGAGGCCTTCGACGAGGAGACCGTGAACGAGCTGCGCCGCCGCGCCCGCGACGCGCTCCTCACCGAGGAGTTGCAGCGCGAGGAGACGGTCGAGAGCGCCGCCGGCAGCCTCGAGGGGATGGAAGGCATGGACGGGCAGACCGCGCGCCTGCTCGCCTCGAAGGGGATCACCACCATGGACGCGCTCGCGGACCTCGCCACGGAGGAGCTCACGGAGCTCACGGGCATGGAGGCCGAGCGGGCGAGCCAGCTGATCATGACGGCGCGCGCGCCGTGGTTCAAGGAGCCGGCGCAGGCCTGAAGCCCGCCGGGTAAGGAAACGCTATGGCCAAGTCCAACGTCGCCCAGTTCGCCGAGGAGCTCAAGCTCGCGGTGCCGCGCCTGCTCGAGCAGCTCAAGGCCGCCGGCGTGAACAAGAAGGCCGCGGAAGACCCCGTGACCGAGCAGGACAAGACGCGCCTGCTCGACTACCTGCGCGAGGTCCACGGCCACAAGGAAGAGAAGAAGAAGATCACGCTCACGCGCAAGCAGACCACCGAGATCAAGCGCGCCGACTCCACCGGCAAGGCGCGCACCATCCAGGTGGAGGTCCGCAAGAAGCGCACGTTCGTGAAGGTCGACAAGCCCGAGGCGGTCGCGG
>CAZNWZ010000399.1:0-1559 GCA_964576455.1 uncultured Lysobacter sp. | reverse complement strand
ACGCTGCTGGGCGTGATGGCGCAGCGCCTCGTGCGCACGCTCTGCCCGCACTGCAAGCAGAAGGTCGCCTTCCAGCGCGAGGACGACCACGCCATGTGGAACGCGGTGTGCGCGCCCTTCAAGTCCACGCCGCCCGCCGAGGTCTGGCGCCCCGTGGGCTGCCTCGAGTGCCGCAACACGGGCTACCTGGGGCGCATCGGCATCTACGAGATCCTCACCCTCACCGTGGACATCAAGCGACTGCTCGTCTCCGAGCCCGACCTCACGAAGCTCACCGAGGCCGCCTACCGCTCCGGCATGCGCCCGCTGCGCGTGGCGGGGGCGATGAAGGTGGCGCAGGGCCTCACGACCCTCGAGGAAGTGCTCAAGGTCGCGCCCGTCTGACGCCCCTCCCATGAAGAAGAGCCTCTACGACCTCGTCGGCGTGCCGCCGGTGGCCCCGCGCGAGATGATCGGCATGGCGTGCAAGCGCCGCATCGCGAAGCTCGAGGCCCAGGGCACGGACGAGGCGAAGACCGAGATCTACGCCATCCGCGAGGCCTGGTCCATCCTGGGCGACGAGAAGCTGCGCGCGGGCTACGACGCCTCCCTCGCCGCCGAGAAGCCGGGCGCGCAGGCCGCGATCGATCCCCTGGCGGCCCGCCTCTCGCCGGAGGTGGTCGCCACCGAGCTCCTGAAGCCGCGCCACGTCCTGGCGGAAAACTGGGAGCGCTACCGCAAGCTCGTCTTCGTGCTGCTCTTCGTCGGGCTCCTCGCCCTGTCGGCGATCTGGAGCCAGAGCAACCGCGTCGCGCACCAGAAGCGCCTCGAGGCGGCCACCTACGAGGCCGAGTACGGCGAGCCGCCGGGCGCCAAGGCCGCGGCGAAGGCCGCCGACCCGAAGCCCGAGGAGCCGTTCTCCGCGGAGAAGTTCGAGCAGGAGATGAGGGAGCGCGAGGCGCAGCTCAAGGAGCAGGTCGCGAAGGACCAGACGGCGAAGGAGGACGAGTTCCGCGACAAGCTGCAGCGCGAGAACGACCCCTACGCCGGCCGCCGCCGCTCCCGCAGCCGCTAGGCCGCCGGCGGCTCGCCGAGGAGCTCCCGGACCAGCGCCGACTCGCGCGCGTAGAAGCCCTCGGTGTGGAAGGTCTCCGGCAGCTTGTGGAGCTCGTAGTCGAAGTGGTGGCACATCTCGTGCACCAGCGTGCGCAGGAAGGTGCGGAACTTCACCACGTCGTCGCGCGCGGCCGTGCGCATCCACACGCTCACGCGCGCCACCTGCCCGCCGTTGTCGGGCTCGTAGAGGCCGTGCAGCTCCCCGCCCGCGTCGTGCGGCCGGCGGGCGAGGATGCGCGCGCGCACCGGGGGCGTGCAGAGCTGGCGGTTGAGCGCGTCCACCAGCGCCTGGCAGGCGGCCTGCGCGGCTTTCGGCTCGCCGGTGGCGAGCGCGGGCTCGACGGCGCGGGCGAGCGGCACGAGCGCGGCGGCGTCGGGAACCGCGATCCGGGTGATCGCGTCGCTCTTGCGGTAGGTGCGCTGGCGGGCGGGGGAGAGGCGGTCGTAGTAGGCGAACGGCATGG
>CAZNWZ010000398.1:0-1560 GCA_964576455.1 uncultured Lysobacter sp. | reverse complement strand
CGCCCTTGTTGCCGTGCCGGCCGGCCATCTTGTCGCCCGGCTGCAGGCGGCGCTTCACCGCGACGTACACCTTCACCATCTTCTGCACGCCCGGGGGCAGCTCGTCGCCCTGCGTGAGCTTCTTCTTCTTCTCCTCGAAGGCGCGGTCGAACTCCTTGCGCGTGAGGTCGAGCGACTCGCGCAGCTGCTCGAGCTGCTGCGCGGCGTCCTCGTCGGACAGCCGGATGTCGAACCACTCGTGGCGCTCGAGCTCGCCGAGGTAGGCCTTGGTGAGCTTGGCGCCCTTGGCGAGCTTCTTCGGGCCGCCCTTGGCGGTCTTGCCGCCCAGCATGCGCTCGAGGCGCGAGAAGAGGTCGTCCTCGACGATGCGCAGCTGGTCGTTCAGGTCCTTGCGGTAGTCCTTGAGCTGGTCGTCGATGATCTGCTGGGCGCGCTTGTCGCGCTGGATGCCCTCGCGCGTGAAGACCTGGACGTCGATCACGCACCCGGAGATCCCGGACGGGACCCTGAGGCTCGTGTCCTTCACGTCGGAGGCCTTCTCGCCGAAGATGGCGCGCAGGAGCTTCTCCTCCGGGGTGAGCTGCGTCTCGCCCTTGGGCGTGACCTTGCCCACCAGCACGTCGCCGGCCTCGACCTCCGCCCCGATGTACACGATGCCCGACTCGTCCAGCCGGGCGAGCATGCGCTCGGAGAGGTTGGAGATGTCGCGGGTGATCTCCTCGGGCCCGAGCTTGGTGTCGCGCGCCACCACGACCAGCTCCTCGATGTGGATCGAGGTGTAGCGGTCGTCGGCGACCACGCGCTCCGAGATCAGGATCGAGTCCTCGAAGTTGTAGCCGTTCCAGGGCATGAACGCGACCAGCAGGTTCTGGCCCAGGGCGAGCTCGCCCATGTCCGTGGAGGCGCCGTCCGCCACCACGTCGCCGGCGGCGATCTGGTCGCCGACCTTGACCAGCGGGCGCTGGTTGATGTTCGTGTTCTGGTTGGAGCGCGTGTACTTGGTGAGGTTGTAGATGTCCACGCCCGCCTCGCCCGGGCGGGTCTCGTTGTCGTTCACGCGCACCACGATGCGGCCGGCGTCGACGTAGTCGACGCGCCCGCCGCGGCGCGCCTGGACGGCGGTGCCGGAGTCGATGGCGACCGTGCGCTCGATGCCGGTTCCCACGAGGGGCTTCTCGGCGCGCAGGCAGGGCACAGCCTGGCGCTGCATGTTCGAGCCCATCAGGGCCCGGTTCGCGTCGTCGTGCTCGAGGAACGGGATGAGCGAGGCGGCCACCGACACGATCTGCGACGGGGCCACGTCGATGTACTCGATCTTGTCGGGCGAGGACAGCGTGAACTCGTTGCGATGGCGGCACGACACCAGCTCGTCGACGAAATGTCCGCCCCGGTCCAGCTCGGCGTTCGCCTGCGCGATGACGTACTTGCCCTCCTCGATGGCCGACAGGAACTCGATCTCCTTGGCGACCTTGCCGTCCTTCACGCGGCGGTAGGGCGTCTCGATGAAGCCGTACTCGTTGGTGCGGGCGTACAGGGCCAGCGAGTTGATGAGGCCGATGT
>CAZNWZ010000397.1:0-1593 GCA_964576455.1 uncultured Lysobacter sp. | reverse complement strand
GTGACGAGCTTCACCTTCGCGCGGTGCTCGTGCAGGCCGTCGAGGACCGGCAGGAAGCTCTCCCCCGGCACCTGGAAGACGGTGTCGGCGCCGTGGACCAGGAGCTGCTCGACCAGGATGCGGCCGCCCTGCCTTTCGGTGCTCATAGCTGCCTCACGGTGTGTCCGCGGCTCTTCAGGATCTCCACCAGGCCGCGCGGCCCGGCGAGGTGGAGGGCGCCCACGGCGACGAAGACGCGCTCGCGGCCGCTGAGCAGGAATGCCTCGATCTTGCCCGCCAACGCCTCGTGGCGCGACCAGATGAACTTCTCCTCGAGCTCCCGCGAGCCGGGCACGGCGTCGTTGTAGGCGCGCGTGACCTCCAGCAGCAGGCCCGGGTCGCCCGCCTGCCACGCGTTCACCACGCCCGTGATGTGGTCGCGAGCGAGCCCGGTCTCCAGCGCGAGGACCGCTCCCTCCAGGGCCTGCACGCCCTCCTTGTCCGACAAGGAGGCGATGAGCTGCGCCTGCGCCTGCGCGCCTTCGAGCTCCACCAGGCGCATCTTCGCCTCCCGGGCGCGGGTGATGAGGTGCAGGTCCACGCCGAAGTTCGGCTGGTAGCCCTGCCGGCCCCACTCGGTGAAGGTGAGGAGGGAGGCGGCGATGAAGGGCCGCAGGGGCTCGACCTGCCTTTCCTGGATGCCCAGGCGCCGAAGGAGCGCGCGCAGGCGCTCGTAGAGCGGCGGGGGCACGTGCATCGAGAGCTTGTCGGGCGGCGCGTAGATCATCGAAGAGCCGCCCTTCGCCATCGCCTCGGCGTCGGTGATGTCCGCCTCGACCGCCAGCACTTGCGCGTCCGCGAAGGCCTTCTGCACCGCTTCCGGCAGCGGGTAGAAGCCCGCCTTGCCGGCGTGGACGGTGCCGTAGAGGTAGACCTTGTTGGTGAACGAGGAGACCTCCCAGAGGAACTGGCGCGGGCCGGCCGGGGGCGGGGCGGCGGCGCCCTGGGCGTGGGCGGCCGCGGGCAGGGCGAGGAGCGCGGCGAGCAGCAGGGGGGCGAATCGCATCGAGGGGATCGGGCCTTTCGGAACCCCGATTCTAGCCCACCGCGGCTTGAACCCCGCCGGCCAAAGCTGTCACAATCGGGCCACAAAAACACCCGGAGGTGCCTTCCCATGATCCGCTTCGTCCGCGGGCTCGCGCTCGCCTTCGCCGCCGCCTTCGCCTTCGCCGCCGGCGCCCAGGAATGCAAGAACCGCGGCGACCTCGACGCGCTCTACTGCGACGACAACGGCGACATGGTCGCCGACACGCCGAAGGACCCGAAGAAGCTCAAGACGCCCGGCACGCTCGTCTTCACCTACACCCCGGTCGAGGACCCCGCCGTCTACGAGAAGATCTTCAAGCCCTTCACCGACCACCTCGCGCAGTGCACCGGCAAGCGCGTGGTCTTCTACCAGGTGCAGTCCAACGCCGCCGAGATCGAGGCCATGCGCTCCGGGCGCCTTCACGTGGGCGGCTTCTCCACGGGCCCGACCGCCTTCGCGGTCAACATCGCCGGCGCCGTGCCCTTCGCGATCAAGGGCTACGAGAAGGACTTCCAGGGCTACAACCT
>CAZNWZ010000396.1:0-1595 GCA_964576455.1 uncultured Lysobacter sp. | reverse complement strand
ATGAAGGACTTCAAGGGCAAGGTGGCGGTGGTGACGGGCGCGGCCGAGGGCATCGGCAGGGCGATCGCGGAGGAGGCCGCCGCGCGGGGCATGAAGCTCCTGCTGGCCGACATCGACGCAAGCAGGCTCGACGCCGCGACCGCCGAGTTGCGGGAGAAGGGAGCCGACGCGGAAGGGATGCGCGTGGACGTGGCCAAGCCGGCCCAGGTGGACGAGCTCGCGAACCTCGCCTTCCGCCACTTCGGCCGGGTGCACCTGCTCGTGGCCAACGCGGGCGTCGCCTGCGCCAAGCCGGTGTGGGAGACCACGTCCGGCGACTGGGAATGGGTCATGGGCGTGAACCTCTACGGCGTGACGAACGCGCTGCGCGCCTTCCTGCCGCGCATGCTCGCGGCCGGCCAGGAGGGTCACGTCGTGGCCACGGCGTCGATGGCGGGCCTGCTGTCGCTGCCGAGCATGGCGGCCTACAACGCGAGCAAGCACGCGGTGGTGACGGTGATGGAGGGGCTGCACCACGACCTGAAGCTGCGCGGCGCGTGGATCGGCGCGAGCGTGCTGTGCCCGAGCTGGGTGAAGACGCGCATCGCGCTCTCCGAGCGCCACCGCACCGCGGGCGAGCTGACGCGGGCGGGGGCGCTCGACCCCATCGCCGCGAAGATCGTGGGCTCCGTGCAGGAGGCGGTGGCCGCCGGGATCGAGCCGGCCGTGGCCGCGCGCGCGGTCTTCGCGGCCGTCGCCCAGGGCCGCTTCTACATCCTCACCCACCGGGATTCCCGGGCGGGCGTGCGCGCGCGCCTCGAGGACATCCTGGAGGACCGCGTCCCGACCCTCGTGCGCCTCTGACGGCGGGCGCGGATCGGCCGCGACGCCAGCATCCACGGGGCTTCCGGCCCCGTTTCCGAGGGAGGCGCCCCGCAAACCCGCATGGATGCTGGCGCCGCGCGGACATTGCTCAATCGTTACGCAGCAATGCCCGGCAAAGGCCTGATTTCCCACAGCAAAAAAATGTCTTTCCGGGTGCTTGCGCCCCGGATTCCCATTTACTAGACTTTGTGGCCACGTTCGCGTCCGGCCACTACATCTTGTGGACGGGATGTTGAACAAGCTGTGGGCAACCCCGGGGATGGTTCCCGGATATCCACAAGGAATCAGGGCCTTGGGAGTTACCCCGGGGCCCGTATCGAACGACTCGCCCGCGGTGTCCCAGGCGTCCCGCCGGCCCCAAAACAGCGTCACCACAAGAGGAGAGGAACCCATGCGCTTGGCTTCCGACATCAACCCGGCCGCCCCCCTGCCCAATCCGAACCTGGCCGAGGACGCCGGCTCTCCCGAGCGGTACGCGGACTACAAGGTCATCCGCCGCAACGGCGCGGTCGTGGGCTTCGAGCCGGACAAGATCGCGGTCGCGGTCACCAAGGCGTTCCTGGCGGTGGCCGGCGGCACGGCCGCGGCGAGCGCCGGCGTGCGCGAGAAGGTGCAGGGCGTCACGCAGGCCGTGGTGAACGCCCTCGTGCGCCGCCATCCTACCGGCGGCACCTACCACATCGAGGACATCCAGGACCAGGTGGAGCTCGCGCTCATGCGCGCCGGCGAGC
>CAZNWZ010000395.1:0-1596 GCA_964576455.1 uncultured Lysobacter sp. | reverse complement strand
CCGTCAGCAGGTGAGGTGCAGGATCGCGTTGGTGTCCTCGGGGTGCTCGTGCAGCGCCACGATGGCCTGCGCCGTGGGCAGGATGAGGAGCTTCACCTTGCGGCGCTTCGCCTCGTCCTTCACGGTCTCCATGACCGGGAGCGCCCCGCCGCCCGTGCCGATCACGAGCCGGCTGCACTTCCACGGGATGTCCTCCTCGACCGACAGCGGCGTGTGCCCGAACTGGTCCCGGAACGCCTTGGAGGGCTTCTTGCCGCGCTTTCGGACCTTGCCGCGATCGATGACCACGTCCTTCTCGTAGGTCACGCCGTCGATGCGGATGGTGCCGAAGGAGAATGCCTCGATGCGCATGGTCGCCTCCGTCGGTGAACGGCCTTGCATCCAGCCTAGCGCCGGGCCGCGAGGAGGGTGTTGTCCTGGAACAGCCCGCTCGCAGATAAGCCGGCGGCGCGGGCAGGGCACGGTCAGGTGCCGCAGAAAGTCCGGTAGCAGGCGGTCACGGCGGCCGGCGCCGGCTCCGCGTAAGGCGCAAGGTCTTCCGCCTCGTCATACGGCTTTCCGAGGGCATCGAGCAGGCGCTCGAATGGCGCGAGGTCGCCATCGTTGGAGGCGGCCGCCAGAGCTTCCTCCACGCGATGGTTGCGGGGAATGATCCACGGGTTCGCGCGGCGCATGCGCCCGGCCCGCTCCGCGCCCGCGGCCGCGGCGTCCCTGCCTTCGGCGCGATCCTCGCTCGCGCAGCGCTCCCGCCACCGCGGCAGCCACTCGTCCAGCACCCGCCCGTCGGCGAACAGCGCCCGGAGCGGCGCCTCGTCGCCGGCGGCGGCATCCGCGAGCCGCCGCCACCCGAGCGTGAAATCCACGCGCCCGACCTGCAGCAGCGCGAGCCAGATCTCGGCCAGGGCTTCGTCGGCGACATCGTCCGTGCTGTCGGCCCGGCGCAAGCCGAGCTTCGCGCGCTGCCCGCGGAGCAGGTGCGCCCGGTACTTCGCCGGGAATGCGTCCAGGACCTCCATCGCCAGGGATGCCGCCCGGTCCGCGTCGTCGGCGATGAGGGGCAGCAGCGCCTCCGCGAGCCGCGCCAGGTTCCACTGCGCGATGGCGGGCTGGTTGCCGAAGGCGTAGCGCCCGTGCTGGTCGATGGAGCTGAACACCGTCGCGGGGTCGTAGGCCTCCAGGAACGCGCAGGGCCCGTAGTCGATCGTCTCCCCCGAGATCGCCATGTTGTCCGTGTTCATCACGCCGTGGATGAAGCCCACGTTCATCCACTGCGCGACGAGGGCGGCCTGGCGCGCGGCCACGGCCTCGAGCAGGGCGAGGCAGGGGTTCGGCGCGTCGGCGATCGCGGGATCGTGCCGGGCGATCGTGTACTCGGCGAGCTTCCTCACCTGTTCCGTGTCGCCGTGGGCCGCGAAGAACTCGAAGGTCCCGACGCGGATGTGGCTCGCCGCCACGCGCGTGAGCACCGCGCCGGGCAGGGTGCTGTCGCGCTCGACGGGCTCCCCCGTGGCCACGACCGCCAGCGCGCGCGTGGTGGGAATGCCTTGCGCGTGCATCGACTCGCCGACCAGCACATCGCGCAGCATCGGGCCCACG
>CAZNWZ010000394.1:0-1608 GCA_964576455.1 uncultured Lysobacter sp. | reverse complement strand
GTCCGGGATCATGTGGCCGCGGATGCGGCGCGTCTCGCGCCCCGGCCAGAGGGCCTCGCGCTCGTAGGTGACCGTCTCGCCCGCCCACGCGCGCCGCAGCAGCGGCAGGCTGTGCTCGAGGATCTCCGGGGGCGTGAGGTCCTCGACCCGGCTGCCGACCATCGCCTGGGGCGTGAGCCCCGCCCAGGCGGCGCTGTGCGCGTTGGCGAAGCGGATGACGCCGTCGCAGTCGATGTAGGTGACCGGGAAGCCGATGGTGTCGGTGATGAGGGCGAGCTGGCGCTCGCGGGCGGCGATGGCGGCCTCCGCGTCCTTCAGGTGCTGGATGGGCATCAGGAAGACGGCGGCGCCGAGCACCTCCCGCTCGCCTCGGACCGGCGTGTAGTGCGCCCTTACCCACCGGCCCTGGTTCGGGCCGTTGCGGGTCACGCGGTCGAAGATGACCGAATCCCCCGCCAGCGCCCGGGAGAGAGACTTGCGCCGGTCGTCGTCCGGGAGGTCGGCGAAGATCTCCGCCAGGGTGCGGCCGAGCATTTCGCCGGGGACCTTCCCGAAATAGCCGGCGTAGTCCCCGTTGGCGTACCGGTAGCGCAGCTCCTGGTCGATGACGCAGGCCGGCATCTCGAGCAGGTCCAGCCCGGGCCGCAGCTCGGCCAGGCGGAGCTCGAGGGCATCCGGTTGATCGGTGGAGGGGCGTGCCATGGGCCCTGCTTGTTCTTCTGCGGGAGTTTACGACGGTGGTGGCTGCATTGTCCCAAGGGCGGGCGGTACACTTCCACGGATTAATCCGCGCAGCCGGTTTCAGCTGTAACGCCGCACCCCCCTTCCCCGACGACCTGCCATGAACCTCCATCGACTCCTGCAGGAACGCGAGGCCGCCTCGCGCCCCGTCCGCGTCGTGCTCATCGGCGCCGGCAAGTTCGGCTCCATGTACCTGTCCCAGGCGCGGCGCACCCCGGGCATCCACCTGCTGGCGGTGGCCGACCTCTCCCCTGACCGGGCGCGGGCGTCGCTCCTGAGGACGGGCTGGAGCGAGGCGATGCTGGGGGCGGCATCCCTGGACGCCGCGGCGAGGGACCGCGCCACGCACCTCACGGACGACGCGGCCGCCGCGATCGCCCACCCGGCCACGGAGGTGGTGATCGACGCGACCGGCAGCCCCGCCGCCGGCATCCGGCACGTGCTCGCCTGCTGCGCCGCCGGCAAGCACATCGTGATGGTGAACGTGGAGGCCGACGCCCTCGCGGGCCCGATCCTGGCGCGCATGGCGAGGCAGGCGGGCATCGTCTATTCGCTCGCCTACGGCGACCAGCCCGCGCTCATCTGCGAGCAGGTGGACTGGGCGCGCGCCGCGGGCTTCGAGGTGATCGCCGCCGGCAAGGGCACCAAGTACCTGCCGGCCTACCACGCGTCCACCCCCGAGACGGTGTGGGGCCACTACGGGTTCAGCCCCGAGATGGTGGCCAAGGGCGACTTCAACGCACAGATGTTCAATTCCTTCCTGGACGGCACCAAGAGCGCGATCGAGATGGCGGCGGTGGCCAACGCCACGGGGCTTCGCGCGGCGCCCGGGGGGCTCGAGTTTCCTCCCTGCGGCGTGGACGACCT
>CAZNWZ010000393.1:0-1612 GCA_964576455.1 uncultured Lysobacter sp. | reverse complement strand
GGCCGGCCCCCCACACTTCCTGATTGGAGGATGGATCATGGGACTGCTCGATTCCGTGCTGGGCTCGCTCGCCAAGGGCGGCTCGACGAACCCGCTGCTCGACAGCGTCCTGTCGATGGTGAACGATCCCGCCCACGGCGGGCTGGACGGGCTGGTGCGCTCGTTCCAGGACCGCGGGTTGGGCGGCATCGTCGACAGCTGGGTCTCCACCGGCAAGAACCTTCCCATCTCGGCCGACCAGGTCGCGCAGGGGCTGGGCTCCGACCAGCTCGCCTCGCTCGCCTCGAAGCTGGGGATGTCGCAGGGCGACGTCTCCTCGCAGCTGGCGCAGCTGCTTCCCGACGTGGTGGACAAGCTCACCCCGAACGGGAAGGTGCCCGACGCGGGCTCCCTCGGCGACTTGCTGGGCTCGCTCTCGAAGCGACTCGGCTGACGATGCGGGAGGCCGCGCGCGCAATCCTCGCCGCGGTCGTCGCGTTCGCTTCGACCTTCGCCTTCGCCGACGAGGACGCGGCGTGGGCGGCGTTGCGCTCCGGCGGCCACGTGGCGCTCATTCGCCACGCTTCCACGGTGCCCGGTCTCGGCGACCCGCCCGGCTACAGGCTCGACGACTGCGCCACGCAGCGCAACCTCTCGGAGGCCGGGCGCGAGGAGGCACGGCGCCTGGGCGAGCGCTTCCGCCGGGAAGGCGTCACCCTCGAGAAGGTCTACACCAGCCCCTGGTGCCGCTGCCGCGACACCGCGAGGCTCGCCTTCGGCAAGGCGGAAGACTGGGAAGCGCTCTCGAGCTTCTTCGACGACCGCCGCCGCGAGCCGGAGCTCACCGAGCGCGTGAAGAACCGCATCGGCACCTATTCGACTCGCCGGCCGAAAGGCACGGTGGTGATGGTGACTCACAACGTGAACATCGCCGCGCTCACCGGCGTTTCCCCCGGCACGGGCGAAGTGGTGGTGGTGCGGCCGGACGGCTGCTGCGGCCTGCGGGTGGTGGGGCGCATCCGCATCGGCTAGGCTTCCGCGATGCCCCTGGAGGATGACACCTTGCCCGTTCCCGGCGCGAACCCCGAAGGCCGCGAGGCGCTGCGGCTCCTGCTCACGCGCTATTCCGTGAGCGCGAAGCACCTGCGCGATCCCGGTCCCGGCGACGAGGAGCTCTGGGCGATGGCCATGGCGGCCCTGCGCGCGCCGGACCACGAGAAGCGCGTTCCCTTCCGATTCGCGGTGGCGCGCGGCGATGGCCTGGAGCGGCTCGCCGCGCTCTTCGTCGACTACGGCCGGCGGCACGGCAAGACGGGGCCTGACCTCGAGCGCGAGCGCGAGAAGGCGATGCAGGCGCCCGTGGTGATCGCGGTGATCGCGCGCATCAATCCCCACGACGACGTGGTTCCCGTGCACGAGCAGTGGACCACCGTGGGCGGCGCCATCGCCAACGCCGTGAACGCGCTGCACTTCATGGGCTACGGCGCCAAGATGGTGGCCGGCGCCCGGGCGAGCGATCCGGGAATCGTGGCCGCGCACTGCGGCGAGGGCGAGACGCTCGTGGGATGGATCGCGGCGGGGACGATGGACGGGCCGGCGAAGGCGCGCGGCGAGATCGATCCGGGCGCGATCC
>CAZNWZ010000392.1:0-1623 GCA_964576455.1 uncultured Lysobacter sp. | reverse complement strand
CCAGCACCGCGCCGACGGGCTGGTAGCCGCCGCCCAGGCCCTTGGCGATCGCCATCAGGTCCGGGACGACGCCTTCCTGCTCGACCGCGTGCAGCGTGCCCGTGCGGCCCATCCCGCACATCACCTCGTCGGCGATGAGGAGGATGCCGTGGCGGTCGCAGATCTCGCGCACCGCGCGGAAATAGCCCGGCGTCGGCGGCACGGCCCCGGCCGTGGCCCCCACCACCGTCTCGGCCACGAAGGCGATCACGCGATCCGGGCCCACCTCCTGGATCTTCGCCTCGAGCTCGGCGGCCAGGCGCGCGCTGTAGGCCTCGGGCGTCTCCTCCGCGCGCCGGTCCCGGTACTCGTAGCAGGGCGACACGCGGGCCACGTCGATGAGGAGCGGCGCGAACTGGCGGCGGCGCCATTCGTTGCCGCCCACCGCGAGCGCGCCCAGCGTGTTGCCGTGGTAGCTCTGGCGCCGGCCGATGAAGACGCTGCGCCCGGGCTCCCCGGTCTCGACGAAGTACTGGCGCGCCATCTTGAGCGCGGCCTCCATCGCCTCGGAGCCGCCGGAGACGAGGTACACGTGCGACATGCCGGGCGGGGCGTCGGCGACGAGCGTGTCGGCGAGTTCCTCGGCCACCTCGGTCGTGAAGAAGCTCGTGTGCGCGTAGGCCACGCGGTCGATCTGCGCGTGCATGGCGGCCAGCACTTCCGGGTGGCCGTGGCCGAGGCAGGAGACCGCCGCGCCGCCGCAGGCGTCGAGGTACTCGCGGCCCTCGTGGTCGGTCATGACCAGTCCCCGGGCGGAAACCGCGAAGGGCAGGGAGCCGCGAAGCGTGCGGTGGAGGATGTGGGTCATGGGAACGGGCGAAAACTGGCGAAAGGATAGCACCGAGCGGGCCGTCCGGATGCGCCGCTGCTACACTGCCGGGCCCCCCTTTCCGCCCTTCCCATGGAAATCGTCCTCGTCGTGATGGTGGTCTTCTCGGTCGTCGTGGTGGCCTGGCTCACGCTGGCCCAGGCCGGCGATCCCCCGGCGCCCGGCAAGCCGGCCCCGGATTTCACCCTGCCTGGCATCGACGGGGGGACGCATGGCCTGGCCGACTTGCGCGGGAGCCGCGCGGCGATCGTCTTCCATCCCCAGGACGAGACGCCGGAATGCGTCGAGGTCGTCGCGCGGCTGGCGGCCGCCCAGGGGGCCATCGCCGCGGCGGGCGCTTCGCTGGTGACGGTGGTGGTGAGCGAGCCGGCGGCCGCCCGGGCCTACACGGACGCCCAGGGGCCGGGGCTTCGGGTGCTGTGCGACTCCGCCGGCCGGGTGGCCAAGGCCTACGGGACCCTCGTGAACCTCGGATTCCTGCGGTTCGCGAAGAAGCTCATCGTCCTCGTGGACGCGCACGGGCGGGTGGAGCGCATCTGGCGCGACCCCGTGGGCCCGAAGCACGTCGAGGAACTCCTCCAGGCCCTGGGCGCCTTCCCCCGCTGAGCCGGCCGGTCGAAATCGGCGTGGCGGTCGGCTATAATCGCGCCCTTCGCATCGTCCCGGAGAGGTGGCAGAGTGGTCGATCGCGTCAGACTCGAAATCTGAAGTACCCTCCGGGGTACCGTGGGTTCGAATCCCACCCTCTCCGCCAG
>CAZNWZ010000391.1:0-1625 GCA_964576455.1 uncultured Lysobacter sp. | reverse complement strand
AGGTCGTGGAGCGCATCGCCCGCGATGACCAGCACGGGAAGCACGCGCACGTCGGCCCGGTTCTCGAGCGCCAGGCGCAGTGGTCCGGGGCGCAGGGTGATGGTGCCCGAGGGAGCCTGCACCTTGTTGAAGACCATCGCGAGGTCCTGGCGCTCGCGTGTGGGCTCGCCCTTCACATCCATGAACTGGGCCGCGTGCGTCACGGGATCGAACAGGATCACGAACTGGGCCGGGAGCTGAACGGACAGGATGCACTTCTCGCCCGCGGGCAGCTCCACCGAGTCGATCACGATCTCGCGGATGATCTCGTCGAACCGGTCCTCCGGAAGGTCGATGCCGGAGCTCCAGAAAACCTGCTTCTGGTAGTCCCACATCGAGAGCGAATGCGGATCGTGGGCGGCGATCCGCCGCACGCGCGGGTTCACCGTGAAGCTCACCTCCACCATCTCGTCGAGGGTCGGCTCGTACCCGGCGGCGCAAAGGGCGCAATGGTACTCGGTCCGCCGGACCGTCTTGAGCGTCGCGTTGGCCTCCAGCACGCCGCCGCAGCCGGGGCAGAGCAGGTTCCACGAGAGGTCGAAGATGCCCAGGCGCGAGGCGTGCAGGAAGGCGCCGATCGCCTTCTCCTCGTCGACCCCGTGCAGGCGGGCGAAGTCGAGGACGTTCACGCGGTTGAGAGCCCGGTCGGTCCCGTCGCGGACCAGGGACTCGATGGCCCCCGCGCAGGCCTCGTCCGCGGACTGGCGCAGCACCGAGAAGCGGGCGAGGGAATCGTCGGAAATGCGAAAGGTCCCGGTCATCGTCGAAGCCCTCCGGCGCGCGCAGGCGGGACGCGCGAAATGCCCGAAGCCCGCAATCTACGCCTTCTCCCGCGCGGCGTCAGTCGAGGAATTCCACCGTGACGGCCGGGCGTCCGCCGCGAATCCGGGCATGCAGGACCGAGTACTCCGGCACCTCCACCCAGGAGGCGACGTCGCGGGTGAGCGGCTCGGAGGCCACGAGGATGGCGTTCGCCGCCTCCGCGCCCCCGACCATCTTCCACTCGCCGTCGTGCAGGCCGTAGTCGCGGCCCAGGGTGTACCACAGGCTCAGGAAGTTCAGGTTCGCCTCGTGCACCCGTGCCGGGTCCGCGGTCGCGTAGCGCCCGAAGTCGAAGCAGTAGCGCACCGCCGCGAGCTGGGTGCCGTCGGCGAAGAAGAGGTTGACCGAGGACGACAGGTCGATCCCGAGCCGGTCGCGCTCCTGCCGGACGATGGCGAGGGCGCGCGCGATGGCCCCGACCAGCTCGTCGCCGACGGGTGCCGCCGACGGGTCGCTCAGCCCCGAGAGCACGAGCGCGTAGATCCATTCGCTGTCGGTCGTGCCCCGGACGTGGCGGGCGAGCGCCGGCGGGACGTGGGCCGCGAGGGCGGGCCTGAGCTCGGCGAAGCGCGCGAGGTCGCCGTTGTGCGCCATCGCGAGGGGCGAGCCGGGGAACTGGAACGGGTGGACGTTGGCGAGCGAGATGTCCACCGCGGTCGAGTACGCCACGCCGCGCACGTGGGCCAGCACCGCCCCGGCCTCCACCTTCTCGGCGAGGTTCTTGAGGTTGCGGTCGAAGACCGGCAGCTCCGTGGAGGCGTAGG
>CAZNWZ010000390.1:0-1635 GCA_964576455.1 uncultured Lysobacter sp. | reverse complement strand
AACAAGTACGCCGAGGGCTACCCGGGCAAGCGCTACTACGGCGGCTGCGAGTTCGTGGACGCGGCCGAGAATTTCGCCATCGAGCGCGTGAAGAAGCTCTTCGGCGCCCCCTACGCCAACGTGCAGCCGCACTCGGGCTCGCAGGCGAACCAGGCCGTCTACATGGCGATGCTCAAGCCCGGCGACACGATCCTCGGGATGTCGCTCGCGCACGGCGGCCACCTCACGCACGGCGCGGCCGTGAACATCTCCGGGAAGCTCTACAACTCCGTGGCCTACGGCCTGAGCGAGGTCGAGGAGATCGACTACGACCAGGTGCGCGACCTCGCGCGCGAGTTCAACCCGCGCATGATCGTCGCCGGGGCCTCGGCGTACGCCCTGCGCGCCGACTGGGAGCGCTTCCGCGACATCGCCGACGAGGTGGGCGCCCTGCTCATGGTGGACATGGCGCACTACGCGGGCCTGGTGGCCGCGGGGCTCTATCCCAATCCCGTGGGCGTCGCCGACTTCGTCACCAGCACCACGCACAAGACGCTGCGCGGCCCGCGCGGGGGGATCATCCTCGCCGCCGCCGAGCACGAGAAGGCGCTCAACTCCGCGATCTTCCCCTCGATCCAGGGCGGGCCCCTCATGCACGTGATCGCCGCCAAGGCCGTCGCGTTCAAGGAAGCGCTCGAGCCCGCATTCAAGTCCTATCAGGCGCAGGTGCTCGCCAACGCGCGGCGGATGGCCGAGACGCTCACGCAGCGGGGCCTTCGCATCGTCTCGGGGCGCACCGAGAGCCACCTCTTCCTCGTCGACCTGCGCGCCAAGAAGGTCACCGGGAAGGACGCGGAGGCCGCCCTGGGCAAGGCGCACATCACGGTGAACAAGAACGCGATCCCGAACGACCCGGAGAAGCCCTTCGTCACCAGCGGCATCCGCGTGGGCTCGCCCGCCATGACCACGCGTGGCCTCGGCGAGGCCGAGGCCGAGCAGGTCGCCCACCTCATCGCCGACGCCCTCGAGGTCCACGCCGACGACGCGAAGCTCGCCGCCGTGCGCGCGAAGGTGAACGCGCTGTGCGCGAAGTTCCCGGTCTACGGCCCCGCGATGCGGGCCACCTACGGCCTCGCCTGAGGACGGCGCCGGAGGACCCCGATGAAATGCCCCTTCTGCGGCGCCGAGGACACCCAGGTGATCGACTCGCGCGTGAGCGAGGAGGGCGACTCCATCCGCCGCCGCCGCCGCTGCCAGGTCTGCGCCAAGCGCTTCACGACCTACGAGACGGCCGAGCTCAGGATGCCCCAGATCGTGAAGGGCAACGGCCAGCGCGAGGATTTCTCCTCGGCCAAGCTGCGCACCGGCTTCCAGCGCGCGCTGCACAAGCGCCCGGTGACCACGGAGCTCGTGGACGCCGCCATCACCCGCATCGAGCAGAAGCTCCTCGCCCTGGGCGAGCGCGAGGTCGACTCGCGCCGCATCGGGGAGATGGTGATGGAGGAGCTGAGGAAGCTCGACAAGGTGGCCTACATCCGCTTCGCCTCCGTCTATCGCAGCTTCTCGGACGTCGACGACTTCCGCGACGCGATCCGCGAGGTGCGGGACAAGTAGGGTGAGCTTCTCCGCCGAGGACCATGCCCTGATGGCCCGCGC
>CAZNWZ010000389.1:0-1641 GCA_964576455.1 uncultured Lysobacter sp. | reverse complement strand
CAGATCGAGGCCGCGGCCGACGAGGTCGTGTGGTGCTGCGACGAGGCGCCCGGTTTCACGGCGGGCAGGCCGCAGGACAAGGCCTTCCACGGCAACATCGTGGAGGCGATGCGCGCGCACGCCGAAGGCCGGCTCGGCAAGGCCACGATCGCGCTGAAGGAGGCCGACCGGCTTGTCGTGATCGGCTCCGACGCCATGATGGCGGCGGTGGCGGCCGCGCGGCACGGCATCCTCGCGCCGCACCTCAAGCCCGCGCACGTGGCCATCGGCTCCATCAACTCGCCGATGCAGTGCATGATGAAGGAGATCTGCGCGCAGTGCCTGCAGCCGCACCGCGATCCGGCCACGGGCAAGACGACCTACGTCTTCTCGTGCTTCAACCAGGACCAGGAGCTCGACCGCGTGGACTTCCCCGGCCTTCGCGAGCGCCTGGGGCAGAACTCGGTGCAGGAGAAGCTCACGGCGCTGTGGATCGACCGGTGCCTGAAACGGATGGGAGCCCGGGCGGCGTAGACTGCCCCGCATGCCGATCACGCCCTTCCACTTCGGGCCGGGTGCGCTCTTCGCGAGCGCGGCGCCCGGCCGGGTCTCGTGGACGGTCTTCGCGCTGGCCAATGTCCTGA
Organism: uncultured Lysobacter sp.; assembly: GCA_964576455.1. Classification (GTDB taxonomy): domain Bacteria; phylum Pseudomonadota; class Gammaproteobacteria; order Burkholderiales; family Usitatibacteraceae; genus FEB-7. The sequence goes on along the minus strand of CAZNWZ010000389.1, from coordinate 1,018 downwards.
TCGACCTGGAGCCGATAGGCCTGTTCTTCCTGATCGGCGACCCCGCCCACCCGTGGCTGCACACGGTTCCCGGGGCGCTCGCCGTCGCGGTCGTGGCGGCACGGGGCGGACGAAGGCCCTGCGAAGCGTTCCTGCGATGGTGGAACTCCCGCCTCTCGCCGGCCCAGGCGCGCTGGCTGTGGATGCCGCCGGAGATTTCCCTGGGCGCCGCCTGGGCTGGCGCCCTGCTGGGCACCCTGAGCCACGTCGGGCTCGACGCCTTCATGCACGGCGACGTGCGGATCCTCTGGCCGCTGCGGGATGCCAACCCCCTCGTCGGGCGGATCGACCTCGGCCTGCTCCACGCGGGATGCGTCGCCGCCGGTGCGATCGGGGTCGCGATCCTCGCGATCCGCCGCCGCGCCGCCGGCGGGAAAGGCTAGCGCGCCGGCGCCTTCGACACGGGCGGGAGGGTCAGCTCGCGGACCTCCGCGGAGCGCGGCGAGGCGATCATCACGAGGATCGACCCGAGGAAGACGATTCCGATCGCGAGGAGGCCGACGGCGATCCACTTCTGCGACCGGCGCTTCGACTGCTCTTCGGCTTCCATGCGATCGACGAGGCCGCGGACGTTGCGCAGGGCGCGGTGCTCCAGCTCGCGCTGCGCGTCGTGGCCCGCTGCATCGTGCTCCTGGCGATCGGGTCCCATGGTCTCCTCCCGGAAAGCCGGATCGGCTCGCCTGCCTGGACAGCGGATTCCAATCCGGCGACGGGGGCGTCAGCGGACGTCGATCAGCTCGACGTCGAAGACGAGGGTCGCGTTGGGCGGGATGACGCCGCCGGCGCCGCGCGAGCCGTAGCCCATCTCCGGCGGGATGACGAGCGTGCGCTTGCCGCCCACCTTCATGCCCGCGACGCCCTCGTCCCAGCCGCGGATCACCTGCCCGGCGCCGAGGCGGAAATCGAAGGGCTGGCCGCGATCGACGGAGCTGTCGAACTTGCGGCCGTGGCCGTCGGGCTGCGCCGGGTCGTGCAGCCA
>CAZNWZ010000388.1:0-1645 GCA_964576455.1 uncultured Lysobacter sp. | reverse complement strand
CGCTGGAGGCGGCGACCGTCGCCGGCCAGACGAGCTACGGCGCCTACGTCCGGCTCGCGCCCAAGGCGACCTACAACTTCCTCGTGCGCGTGAAGAAGCCCGGCGCGGCGCAGGCGTCCGAGGTGAAGTTCCAGGAAAAGCTCAACTGAGGCCGGGCGCGGCCTGGCCGCGCTCGCCCATCAGGCGCTCGAGGTAGCGCGCGGTCATGTCCACCTCGAGGTTCACGGCGCTGCCCGCGGCCAGCCTGCCCAGCGTCGTCACCGCCCGCGTGTGCGGGATGATGTTCACCTCGAAGCGCCTTCCCGCCACCGCGTTCACCGTGAGGCTCACGCCGTCCACGGCGATCGAGCCCTTGCGCGCCACGTAGCGGGAGAGCTCCGCGGGCATCTCGATCTCCAGGCGCCAGCTCCCGCCCAGGTCCTCGAAGGCGGTCACGGTGCCCACGCCGTCCACGTGCCCGCTCACGAGGTGGCCGCCCAGCCGGTCTGCGAGGGTGAGCGATTTCTCCAGGTTCACCTCGCGTCCCTCGGCCAGTCCCGACGTGACGGCGAGCGTGGCGGCGGAAGTGTCCACCTCGAAGCCGCCGGCGTCCTTCGCCACGACGGTGTGGCACACCCCCTGAAGGGCGATCGAGTCGCCGAGGGCGACGTCGTCCATGCCTAAACCGGGCGCGTCGATGCGAAGGCGCAGGCCGTCGCCGTGCGGCCGGGCGGAGGCGATGCGGCCGACGGCGGTCACGATGCCGGTGAACATGTCTTCAGGTCTCCAGTCTCGCGGTGACGCGAAGGTCCGCGCCGACGGCGCGCTGGTCGATCCAGCGCACGCGCGGCGCCTCGCCGAGCGCCTTGAACTCGGGAAGGGCGAAGAGGCCCTGGGCGGCGTCCCCCATCAGCAGGGGCGCGAGGTAGAGCACGATCTCGTCGACCACGCCCGCGCGCAGGAGCGCTCCGTTGAGCTTGGCCCCCGTCTCCACGGTCACCTCGTTGAAGCCGCGTTCGGCGAGCAGGCGCGCCACCGCGGCGAGGTCGGTCTTCGCGCCGTCGGCGGGCACGGTCACCACCTCGGCGCCCCGCGCCTCGAGCGCCTGCCGCCGGGCGCGGTCCGCGCTCACGGTGAGCACGAGAGGTGGCTCGCCGGCGAGGATCCTCGCGCCGGGCGGAAGCTCGAGACGGCTGTCGATCACCACGCGCCGCGGCTGCCGCGCGCACGGCACGTGGCGCACGGTGAGCCGCGGATCGTCGCGCAGCACGGTGCCGATGCCGGTGAGCATGGCGCAGGACCGGGCGCGCAGCGCGTGCGCGTCCCGCCGCGCCGCCTCGCCGGTGATCCACTGGCTCTCGCCGTTGGCCAGCGCCACGCGCCCGTCGAGCGAGGCGGCGCACTTGAGCCGCAGCCACGGCCGGCCGCGCTCCATGCGCGAGAGGAACCCGAGGTGGGCCTCGCGGGCCTGCGCGGCGAGCAGCCCCGTCTCGACCCGGATGCCGGCCGAGCGCAGGCGCTCCACGCCACTGCCCTTCACGAGCGGATTGGGATCCTCGAGGGACGCCACGACGCGGCCGACGCGGGCGGCGACGAGGGCGTCGGCGCAGGGTGGGGTGCGGCCGTGGTGGCTGCAGGGCTCCAGGGTCAGGTACACGGTGGCCCC
>CAZNWZ010000387.1:0-1647 GCA_964576455.1 uncultured Lysobacter sp. | reverse complement strand
ACATACTTGAGGCAAGTTCCATATTTGTCGTCTTATTTGGCGACTAGTGAGTAATGCTGAATGACTGTTGGAGGGGTAATTGTTGTTTTGTCTGGCGCAGGGAGTCTTTCCATAGGTGGATTTTGGGAATGTGGGCGCAACTCCCCCTACCCCCGTTGTTTATAGCGTGCCGGGGTCAGCACTTTTGGTTGGCTATGGGGCGAGGGCCTGGGCGGCGCTGAGGAAGGTGTCGCGATAGGGGTGATGTGAGGCGAACATCAGTCGAATGCGGCGGGTATTGCGGATGATCGCGACGCCGATCTTGAGCAGTCTCACGCGGATGGTCGCGGCACACGCGCGTTGCAACGCAGTGCCTTGCAGTGCCAGACGACGCAACGAGATCATCAGCGTGTAGGCGAGTGCCGCCAACAGTAGCCTGATCTGATTGGCGAGAAAGTCGTGACAGGAGGCACGCGTGCCGAACAGATCGAGTTGCGCTTCCTTGATGCGGTTCTCGGCCTCGCCGCGTGCGCAGTAAAGCGTGTCGTAGAGATAGCTCGATGCATCAGTCAGCGTGGTCACGATAAACCGCGGGTTGTTGCCTTGGCTGCCATATTCGAGTCGCGTGATGACGCGACGCTCCTTGTCCCAGCTATCGGCGGCGTAGCGAAGCTCATCAATCTCGCGCTGCTTGACGCCGCATTGCGCATAGGCCGCGTGCATCCGTGCTTCGAGTGGTTCGACGAGTCTTTCCAGACGCTTGTTGCGCGCCAGTCCAATGACGTAGTCCACGCGATGCTTCTCGCACCACCGTAACAGGCGCTGGCGGCAGAATCCGGAATCGCCGCGAACGATGAGACGGACATTCGGCCAAGCCAGGCGGAGTCGGGCAACGAGCACCTTGATCAGCGCGGTGGCATTCCTGGCGCCATCGATCCGGCTCCGGCGCAGATAACACGCCAACATCGATTGCCCGCAGAAGACGTAGAGCGGCAGGTAGCAGTAATGGTCGTAGTAGCCGTGAAACTCACGACCTTCCTGATCCCCATGCAGCGGGATATCGGAGGCATCGATATCAAGGATCAGTTCGTCCGGTACTGTGTCGTGGCTGGCGATGAACTGCTCGATCAGCACCCGATGCAGGGCGCCGACATCGGCTTGCGTGGCGGCATTCTCCAAACGACAAAGGGTGGGCGCCGAGCCCAGGTCGCGCGTGACGCCTACCGCGGTTTGCATCAGGGGATCGCGACGCAACGCACTGTGATCGTTGAGATCTTCATACCCGCAGCACAGCGCATAGAGCCGTTGTGCGACCAACGCACGCATGTCGTGCGTGATGCGATCAGGATTGCGGCCATCGTGCAACACGGACGCCACCGCGCGGCTCAACCCGATGCGCTCATCCACACGCCGCAACAACATCAAGCCGCCATCTGAACTGAGCGCGCCGCCGTCAAAATCGGCGCTCAACACGCGACGGCCGAGCCGTCCAAATTCCATCTGTCCTGCGGTACACTTTGGCATCGGCGGAACCCCGTTAATAATCGGCTTAGACACCTGTATTAACGCGCCTCACGGCTGTTCCGCCGACCTACTTCCGTGAAATATTCGGGCTAGATAGCCTTCCTCTATCAAAGTGTGACATAGCCGCCACACCGTCGGCTGGGG
>CAZNWZ010000386.1:0-1658 GCA_964576455.1 uncultured Lysobacter sp. | reverse complement strand
ACGGTGGCCAAGACTTTCGGAGCGGCGAGCATCGCCGACGGCGCGACGACGACGCTCGTCTTCACGCTTGCGAACACGGGAACGAATCCGGCGCAGGCCGGCATCGGGCTGGGGGACACGCTGCCCACGGGCCTGCGGCTGAACAGTGCATCGCCGTCGGTGACGTACTCGGCGGGCTGCTCGGGGCCGGCCAACGCGGTCTTCAACGGCGGCACGCAGGCGCTCTCGGGGCTCACCGGCATCGCGATGGCCGCCGGCACGGCGACCTGCACGGTAACGGTGGCCGGCCTCACGAATGCGGCCTCGCAGACGAACGCGAGCTGTGCGGGCAATCCCGCGGCCTTCACCAACCTGGCGGGCAACGTGACGGCGGCCAACGCGACGAACGCCTCGTCCGACCAGTGCCTCGTCGTGGCCCCGGGGCCCGACCTCACGCTCACCAAGACCCATGCGGGCAACTTCACGGCCGGGGTCAACGGCACCTATACGCTCACGGTCGCCAACGGGGCGGGCCTGCCCGCGACCACGGGGCTCGTCACCGTGGTGGATACGCTTCCGGCCGGACTCGCCTACGTGAGCGGCGGCGGCACGGGTTGGGCCTGCTCCGCGGCAGGCCAGGTGGTGACCTGCACTTCCGCGACGGCGATCGCGGGAGGCGCGACGGCGAACCCGATCACGCTCGTGGTGGCCGTCGGGCCGACCGCCGTGCCCTCGGTGCTCAACATCGCCACGGTCTCGGGGGGAGGCGAACTCGCCTCGGCGACGGGCAACAACGTCGCCTCGGACAACACGATCGTCGTCGCGGCCGCGGTCAACACGTTCGCGCCCGACGGCGCGCAGACGGGCGTTCCCGGCTCGGCCGTGTACTACCCGCACACCTTCAACGCGGGCCTAGCGGGCAGCGTGACCTTCGCCACCTCGTCGCTGCCCATCCCCGCCGTTCCCGGCTGGTCGCAGACGATCTTCCGCGACACCAACTGCAACGGCAGTCTCGACGGCGCCGAGGGCGCGGCGCCGCTCTCGGGCGCGGTCGCGGTCGTGCCCGGCGACGTGGTGTGCATCATCGTCCGCGACAGCATCCCCGCCGCCGCGCCCTACAACGCCCAGGACGTGATCACCGTCACGGCCACCTTCAACGGGACGACGAACTACATCCGCACCGACACCACGACCGTCGGGGCGGCGGCCGGCGCCGGCCTCACGCTCTCCAAGACGGTGCGCAACGTCACGCAGGGCGGGGCGGCCGGCACCAGCGGCACGGCGCGGCCCGACGACGTCCTCGAGTACACGATCACCTACGCCAACACGAGCGCCGGCACGGTCTCGGCGATCGTCGTCACCGACGCGACCCCCGCCTTCACGCTCCACCAGTCGGCGGCCTGCGGCGTCCTGCCCGCCAACCTCACGGGATGCAGCGTCACCACGCAGCCCGCGGTCAACGGGACCGGCTCGGTCGTCTGGACCCTCACCGGCACGCTGCTGTCCGGGGGCAGCGGATCGGTAAGCTACCAGGTGCGCGTGAGCAACTGAGCGCCCCGGGCGCCCAGGCCTTAGAATCGGGCGCGTGCAGACCGCCCCGACCCCGACGCGGGCCTCGCGCCTTGCGGGCGTGGCCCTCGTCGTCTTCTCCGCCATCGCCTTCTCCGCCAAGGCGATCA
>CAZNWZ010000385.1:0-1663 GCA_964576455.1 uncultured Lysobacter sp. | reverse complement strand
CGCCTCTACCTCTTCCTCATGCTGCCGGCGACGGCGGCGTTCGTGGGGTTCATGTACCTCACGGACCAGGTGATGGCGCAGATCCACGCCGAGGATCAAAGACGGCGGGCGGGGCCGGCGTTCGACCGGGCGGAGAGGATCATCTCGGCGCGGGAGGTGCCGGACTGGGAGGGGCGGCTCCGGGAGATCGAGAAGACCTTCCGCATCGAGCACCGCATCCTGCCGCTCGCGCAGGTGGCCGACGACTGGCTCATGTCGCCCTCGGAGAAGCAGCGGCTCCTCGCGGGCGAGATCGCGTTCCGCGACCGGCCGGGCGGCGGGCAGGTGTACCTGAGGAAGCTCGAGGGCGGCGACCGGGTCCTGCGCATCGAGTGGGTCGGGCTCTACGAGTACCTCGCGGTGTACTACTCGATCATCGTGGCGCTGGTGACGCTGGGGCTCGCGCTCATCCTGCTGCGCTGGGTGAAGCCGCTCTACCGCGACCTGGAGAACCTCACGGCTGCGGCGCAGCGCGTGGGCGACGGCGACCTCGGGGCGCGCGCGGCCGTGGGCAGGGCCTCGCTCGTCGAGCCCATCGCCGGCGCCTTCAACGCCATGAGCGAGCGCGTCGAGCGCCTGCTGGCCTCGCACCGCGACCTGGAGCAGGGCGTGGCGCACGAGCTGCGAACGCCGCTCGCGCAGCTGAAGTTCGACCTCGAGCTCGCGAGGGAGTCGGAAGACGCGACGGAGCGCGAGGAGCGCTTCGAGGCCATGGGCCGCGACGTCGCCGAGCTCGAGGGGCTGGTGAACGAGCTGCTGCTGCTCGCGAACCTCCGGCAGGCGCCCCCCTATGCGCCGAAGGAAGTGCCGGCGCGGGTCCTGGTGGACGACGTGATCCGCCGGGCCCGCGACGAGATGCGCGCCAGCGGCCACGAGGTCGCGATCGAGGCGCCGCGGGAGCTTCCGGAGACCCTCGCCTGCGACGGCAAGTTCCTCGCCCGCGCGCTCGCCAACGTGCTCAGGAACGCCGTGCGCCACGCGAGCTCCCGGGTGGCGCTCTCGGTGGAGCGCGCGGGGGAGCGCACGGTGGTGCACGTGGACGACGACGGCCCGGGCATCGCTCCCGAGGACCGCGAGCGGCTCTTCGAGCCCTTCATCCGCGCCGAGCCCGGGCGCGAGCGCGAGACGGGGGGCGTGGGCCTGGGGCTCGCCATCGTGAGGAGCGTGGCGGAGTGGCACGGCGGCGGCGCCAGCATCGGCGCCTCGCCCCTGGGCGGGGCGCGCGTGTCTATTTCCTGGTAGAGCGCGGTTTCTTCGCGGCGGGCTTCGCGGTCTTCGGCTTCGCGGTCTTCGGCTTCACGGTCTTCGGCTTCGCCGGCGGCTTCCCGGCCGGCTTCCGGGCCGGGGCCTTGCGGGGCGCCGGCTGTTTCGAGAGCCAGTGCTCGAACTGCGCGGCCGGCATGGGCGGGCAGGCGAGGAAGCCCTGGAACGCCGCGCACCCCTGGTCGCGCAGGAAAGCGAGCTGCGACGGGCGCTCCACGCCCTCGGCCACCACCTCCAGCCCCAACCCGCGCGCGAGCCCGGTCACCGCGGCCACGATCGCCGCGCCGCCGCTCTCGACCGCGCGCCGGTCGCCGCCGTTGATGTCGGCCACGAACGACTTGTCGATCTTGAGCGTGTCCAC
>CAZNWZ010000384.1:0-1680 GCA_964576455.1 uncultured Lysobacter sp. | reverse complement strand
GCGCTCAACAACACCGGGCGCGCGGTGGAGTGCATCGCGATCATCATGCTCGTCTACCTCGTCACGTCGCTGTCGACGGCGGGATTCATGAACTGGTACAACGCCCGCGCGGCGATCAAGGAGCGCTGAGGGTGGCGAGCGTCTTCCAGCCCATCCCGCCGCGCCCGGCTCCCGTGCGCACCACGGGGTTCGTGGCGTGGGCGCGCGCCAACCTCTTTGGGGACTGGAGGAGCACGACCACGACGATCGTGCTGGCGCTCGCCGCGCTGTGGATCCTGCCCGGCATGGCGCAGTGGGCCCTCTTCCAGGCGGTCTTCCATCCGAGCCTGGAGAGCTGCCAGGCCGCGCGCGGCACGGGCGCCTGCTGGGCCGTGGTCGCGGAGAAGTACCGCTACATCATCCTGGGCCGCTATCCCTACGACGAGCAGTGGCGCCCGGTGGTGGCGACGCTCCTGTTGATGGGGCTCCTCGGCGTGAGCTGCACGCGGCGGTTCTGGCGGCCGTGGCTCGTGCCCCTGTGGGTGGTCGTGCTGGCGGCGTACTTCGTGCTGATGGCCGGCGGCGTGGCCGGCCTTTCGAAGGTGACGACGGACCTGTGGGGCGGGCTGCCGCTCACCATCATGCTGGCCACGCTCGGCATCGTGCTCGCCTTCCCCATCGCGGTGCTGGTGGCGCTGGGCCGGCGCTCGAAGCTCCCGGCCATCCGCACGATGTGCATCGTGTACGTGGAGCTGGTGCGCGGCGTGCCGCTCATCTCGGTGCTCTTCATGGCCTCGTTCCTCTTCCCGCTCTTCATGCCGGTGGGGAAGTCCCCCGACGTGCTGCTGCGGGTGCTGGTGGGGATCACGCTCTTCGCGGCCGCCTACCTCGCGGAGTCCGTGCGCGGCGGGCTGCAGGCGGTGCCCAAGGGGCAGGTGGAGGCCGCCGCCACGCTCGGGCTCACCTACTGGCAGACGCAGAGGAAGATCGTGCTGCCCCAGGCGCTCGCGATGGTGGTGCCCGCGGTGATGAACAACTTCATCGCCATCTTCAAGGACACCTCGCTCGTGACGATCGTGAGCCTGTACGAGCTGACGGGGTCGCTGGGGCTTGCCTTGAATGCCGACGCCGACTGGCGGCCCTACAAGCTCGAGGGCTACCTCTTCATCGCCGCGATCTACTTCGCCTTCTGCTTCGCGATGTCCCGCTACAGCCTGTGGATCGAGAAACAGGTGAGCGTCTCCCGCACCCGGTAGGAACCGCCATGAGCGAGCCCATCATCAAGTTCGAGAAGGTGAACAAGTGGTACGGGGACGACTTCCACGTGCTGCGCGACATCGACCTGGAGGTGGCGCCCGGCGAGCGGATCGTGATCTGCGGCCCCTCGGGTTCGGGCAAGTCCACCCTCATCCGCTGCATCAACCGGCTGGAGGAGCACCAGGAGGGGCGCATCCTCGTCGACGGCACCGAGCTCACGGACGACGTGAAGGCCGTGGAGCGCGTGCGCCGCGAGGTGGGGATGGTTTTCCAGCAGTTCAACCTGTTCCCGCACCTCACGGTGCTCGAGAACCTGACCCTCGCGCCCATGTGGGTGGGCAAGACCCCGAAGGCCAAGGCGGAGGAGATCGCCATGCGCCAGCTCGAGCGCGTGCGCATCGCCGAGCAGGCGCGCAAGTACCCCCTGCAGCTATCGGGTGGTCA
>CAZNWZ010000383.1:0-1692 GCA_964576455.1 uncultured Lysobacter sp. | reverse complement strand
TCGCGCAGGCGGCGAAGTACCAGGCCGCCATCCTCGCCGACGTGGCCGGCCGGCGCGGCACGCTGGACCGCGTGGCGCCCGTCGCCCCCGGCATGAAGCTCGCCGGCCCCGCCCTCACGGTGGAAGTGCGCGCCGGCGACAACCTCATGATCCACGCCGCCATGGCGATGGCCAAGCCCGGCGACGTGCTGGTGATCGACGGCAAGGGCGACACGAGCTGCGCGCTCATGGGCGCGCTCATGATCAACGCCTGCAAGGTGCTGCAGCTCGGCGGCCTCGTGATCGACGGCGCGGTCCGCGACACCGACGAGCTGCGTGAGCTGGGCTTCCCCGTCTTCGCGGTGGGCGCCAACCCCAACGGGCCCACGAAGTTCATCCCCGGCCGGATCAACTGGCCCATCTCCGCCGGCGGCGTCGCGGTGAGCCCCGGCGACCTGGTCGTGGGCGATGCCGACGGCGTCGTCGTGGTGGAACGCGAGAAGGCCGCCTCGCTCCTGCCGCTGGCCGCGAAGAAGGTCGCGGACGAGGCGAAGCGCATGGACGACATCCGGGCGAAGCGCGCCCTCAGGCCGGGATGGCTCGATGCCTCCCTGCGGGCCGCGGGCGTGCTGAAGGAGGGAGAGACGCTGTGAGCGCCAAACCATCGATCCTGGTCACCGCCGCGGACCTCGCTCCCCAGGCGCTTGCGCTTCTCACCGACTTCGAGGTGGTCTACGCCGGCAAGACCCCCGACGAGGATTCCATCGCCGCGCTGTGCGAGAAGCACCAGCCGGTGGCGATCATCGTGCGCTACGGGAAGATCCCGGCGCGCGTGATGGACGCGTCCAGGGCGCTGCGCGTGATCTCCAAGCACGGCGCGGGGATCGACACCATCGACTCCAAGGCCGCCGCCGCGCGCGGCATCGCCGTGAAGGCCGCGGTGGGAGCCAACGCCGACGCGGTGGCCGAGCACGCCTGGGCCCTCATCCTCGGCTGCGCCAAGGGCGTGGTCGCGCTCGACCAGCGCATGCGCGCCGGCTTCTGGGACAAGGCCACGCACAAGAGCGTCGAGCTGCGGGGCAAGACCCTGGGCGTCGTGGGCGTGGGCGCCATCGGCCGGCGCGTGGCGGAGCTGGGCGTGGCCTTCGGCATGAAGGTGCTCGCCTTCGACCCGTTCGCGAAGGCCGCGCCCGAGGGCGTGAACCTGGTCGAGCTGGACCGGCTCCTCGCCGAGTCCCACGTCATCTCCCTCAACTGCCCGCTGACGGACGAGAACCGCCACCTGGTGAACCGCGCCTCGATCGCGACCATGCGCGACGGGGCCATCCTCGTGAACACGGGCCGGGGCGGGCTCATCGACGAGCCGGCGCTGCTGGAGGCGCTCGCGAGCGGAAAGCTGCGCGCCGCGGGGCTCGACGCCTTCGCGACCGAGCCGCTCGTGGGCGAGCATCACTTCCGCGCGGTGCCCAACGTCATCCTCTCGCCGCACATCGGCGGCGTGAGCGAGGACGCCTACGTGAACATGGGCACGGCCGCGGCGCGCAACGTGCTCGCCGTGCTCTCGCAGCCGCGGCCCGTGGCCGCCTGACCCGCGCGCCGCCGCTGGCCGGCGCAAACTTCCCTTTCCGGAGAACACCGATGAACAGACTCGCCCTCCTCGCCGCCACGCTCTTGCTGTCGGCCGCCTTCAACGCCGCGGCCCAGGCCTGGCCC
>CAZNWZ010000382.1:0-1695 GCA_964576455.1 uncultured Lysobacter sp. | reverse complement strand
GTATATCGGGCCACTATAGCTATCCTTTCGTCCGAAAGTAAAAAACCTACTCTCGGCCGGTTGAATTTCCTGAAAATCGCTGGCAAAGCCAGTCGATTTTCAGTCGCAAATACAACTCAAATACGACGGCGCTTGGGCGGCCGGCAGCCGTTATGCGGCACCGGCGTCACGTCGGTGATGCTCGAGATCTTCATCCCGAGCGCGTTCAGCGCGCGCACGGCCGACTCGCGGCCGGGGCCCGGCCCCTTGATGCGCACCTCGAGGTTCTTCACCCCGCACTCCTGGGCCGCGCGGCCGGCGGCCTCGGCGGCCACCTGCGCCGCGAACGGCGTGGACTTGCGCGAGCCCTTGAAGCCGGCGCCGCCGGAGGTGGCCCACGACAGGGCGTTGCCCTGGCGGTCGGTGATGGTCACGATCGTGTTGTTGAAGGAGGCGTGGATGTGCGCGATCCCCTCGGACACATTCTTCTTCGCCTTCTTGCGGACTCGCGTGGCGGCAGGTTTGGCCATGCTGGTTCTTCCTCGATTCGTGGATGGGTCAGGCGGCGGCCTTGGTCAGGCGCACGGCCTTGCGCGGCCCCTTGCGGGTGCGCGCGTTGGTGCGGGTGCGCTGGCCGCGGACGGGAAGCCCCTTCTTGTGGCGCACGCCGCGGTAGCAGCCGAGGTCCATCAGCCGCTTGATGTTCATGGAGGTCTCGCGGCGCAGGTCGCCCTCGACGCTGAAGCGCTGGACCTGCTCGCGCAGCTTGTCCATCTCGCCGTCGGTGAGGTCCTTGATCTTGGCGGAGTGCTTCACGCCCGCCGCGTCGCAGATCACCCGCGCGCGCGCGCGGCCGATGCCGAAGATCGCGGTGAGCGCGATCGCGGCGTGCTGGTGGTTCGGGATGTTGATGCCGGCAATACGGGCCATAGCCTTTTCTTCCCTCTAGTCCTGGAGCGTGTCGCCCGGTCAGCCCTGGCGCTGCTTGTGGCGCGGGTCCGAGCAGATGACGCGCACGACGCCCTTGCGCCGCACGATCTTGCACTTGCGGCAGATTTTCTTCACCGAAGCCTGAACTCGCATGGTTCCTCTCCTTACTTGGCCCGGAACGTGATCCGGGCCTTGGTCAAGTCGTACGGGGTGAGCTCCACCGTCACCTTGTCCCCCGGCAGGATCCGGATGTAGTGCATCCGCATCTTCCCGGAGATGTGGCCGAGCACCACGTGGCCGTTCTCGAGCTTCACCCGGAACATCGCGTTGGGGAGGGTCTCGACCACCTCCCCCTGCATCTGGATCGTCTCTTCCTTCGCCATGTCCCCGCCTAGCGCACCGGGAAGCCGCCCGCGCCGCCCTTGAAGTTCGCCTTCTTGAGCAGGCTCTCGTACTGGTGCGACATCAGGTAGGCCTGGAGCTGGGCCATGAAGTCCATCGTCACCACGACCACGATCAGGAGCGAGGTGCCCCCGAAGTAGAAGGGGACGTTGTACTGCGTGTGCAGGAACTCCGGCAGCAGGCAAACCAGCGTGATGTAGATGGCGCCGACGAGCGTGAGCCGGGTGATGATCTTGTCGATGTAGCGCGCCGTCTGGTCGCCGGGGCGGATGCCCGGGACGAAGGCGCCGCTCTTCTTCAGGTTGTCGGCCGTCTCCTTCGAGTTGAAGACGAGCGCCGTGTAGAAGAAGCAGAAGAAGATGATCGCCGAGGCGTAGAGCACGA
>CAZNWZ010000381.1:0-1697 GCA_964576455.1 uncultured Lysobacter sp. | reverse complement strand
CACTACAAGACGCAGCTCGAGGGCTTCTCCGTGAAGCTCAACCAGACCGACATGGCGAGCCTGCTGCAATTCGCCGTGCTCTCGCTCGTGATCCTGCCGGTCGTGCCCAACCGGGGCTTCGGGCCCTACGGAGCGCTCAACCCGTACGACCTCTGGCTGATGGTCGTGCTCATCTCCGCGGTGAGTCTCGCGGGCTACCTCGCCTGGCGGCTGCTGGGGGGCAAGGGCCCGGTGCTCCTGCTGGGCGCGCTGGGCGGGCTCGTGTCGAGCACGGCCACCACGCTCGTCTATTCGCGCGGGGCGCGGGGCAAGCCGGAACTCGAGAGCACCGCGGCAACGGTGATCCTGCTCGCGAACCTCGTGAAACTGCTGCGCATCCTCGTCCTCGCCATCGCGGTGATGCCCTCCATCCTGCCGACGCTCGCGCCGGTGCTGGCCGCGGGAATCGCCGCGACGGTGCCCATCGCGTGGATCGTGTGGCGAAAGCACGCGGAGGGCAGCGAGGCACTCGAGAACCCCGAGCTCACCAACCCCACGGACCTCCCCGTGGCGCTGGGCTTCGGCGTGGTCTACGCCGTGGTCCTGGTCGCCGCGGCCTGGCTGAACGACGTGGCCGGGATGCTGGGGGTCTACGCCGTCGCGATGGTGTCGGGCCTCACGGACGTGGACGCGATCTCGCTCTCGTCCTTCCGCCTCTTCGGCGACGGGAGCTTCACGGCGGCCGGTGCCGTGATGACGATCGTCGTGGCGACGGTCACCAATGCCGTGACGAAGGCCGTGATCGTCTTCGTGGCGGGCGGCACCTCGCTCGGCTGGCGCTGCGTCGGCGGCTTCGCCGCCATGAGCGCCGCGCTCGTCGCCGCGGCGATGCTCACCTTCGTCTAGCGCCCGGCCCGCGCGCTACTTCATCGCGTAGAGCCGGATCAGGTCGTGCCGGGAGACGACCCCGCGCACCCTGCTGTCGTCGTCGGTGACGATGAGCCGCTTGATGCGGTTGGTGTCCATGAGCGTCACCGCCGTGCGCAGCGTCTCCTCCTCGCGGATGGTGATGGGCGACTTCGTCATGATGTCGTCGACGATCGTGCCCATGCCCTTCCTCGCGCGGCGCTTCCTCACCACCGTCTCCAGCGTGTCGGTGACGGCGCTCTGCTCGAGGTTCATGGCGGAGAGGAAGTCGGCCTCGGTGAGCACGCCGACCAGCTTGTCGTTCACGTTCAGCACCGGGACGCCGCTCACCTTCTTCTGCACCATGAGGGTGGCCGCCGCGGTGAGGGCGCTTCCCGAGTGCACGGTCACGACCTCCTTCGTCATCACGTCGCGCACCTTCATCTCGCGGGCGTGGCGCGCGTGCGGCGTGGTCTCGAGGTCCTTGCCCACGAAGTTCATGTGCGAGGGCAGCAGCGGCACGTTGGGCAGCCGCCCCTTGAGCAGCAGGTTCCAGTACACCCACTGGAAGGCGAGCTTGCCCACGTGGTTCATGTAGCTTTCCTTGAGCAGCGAGAACGGCCCCACGTGCGCCATCGGGAACGAACCCTCGAGCGGCTCGATGTCGTAGTTGAAGTCGAGCAGCATCGCCTTGTGGTGGCCCGTCTCGATGAAGCAGTTGGCGTGGCCGTCGAAGGTGGGCATGGCGGGCTTGCCCTCGATCTCGCGCAGCAGGTTCTCGACCACGGTCTCGGCCTCGAAGTGCGCGACCG
>CAZNWZ010000380.1:0-1701 GCA_964576455.1 uncultured Lysobacter sp. | reverse complement strand
GTTCTGACGGCGTCGATGTCCATGGGGCGCGAGTTTACCCTCACCCCCGACCCCTCTCCCAAGGCAGAGGGGAGAAGAGCGCTCCCCTCGCCCGCTTGCGGGAGAGGGGCTGGGGGTGAGGGCTACTTGCGGTGGATGGCCCGGTGCCCGATGTCGCGGCGGTACTGCATCCCCTCGAAGCGGATGCCCGCGGCGACCTCGTAGGCGCGCTCGGCGGCGATCTTCACGTTCTCGCCCAGCGCCGTGACGCACAGCACGCGCCCGCCGGCGGTGACGATCCGGCCGTCCTTCGTCGCCGTGCCGGCGTGGAACACGTGGCAATCGTCCATGCCCTCCGGCAGGCCGGTGATCTCGTCGCCCTTGCGCGGCGCGTCGGGGTAGCCGGCGGCGGCGAGCACCACGCCCAGCGCCGTGTGGCGGTCCCACTCGGCCTCGGCGCGGTCGAGCGTCCCGTCCACCGCGTGCTCGAGCAGGTCGAGGAAGTCGCTCTTCAGCCGCATCATGATGGGCTGCGTCTCCGGGTCCCCCAGGCGGCAGTTGAACTCCACCACCCGCGGCGCGCCGTGGGCGTCGATCATGAGGCCCGCGTAGAGGAACCCGGTGTAGGGCGTGCCCTCCTTCTCCATGCCCCGGAGCGCGGGCAGGATGACCTCGCGCATCGCGCGCGCGTGCACCTCCGGCGTCACGACCGGCGCGGGGGAATAGGCGCCCATGCCGCCCGTGTTGGGCCCCTGGTCGCGATCCAGGAGGCGCTTGTGGTCCTGGGTCGAGGCGAGGGCCAGCGCGTTCGCGCCGTCGGCCATCACGATGAAGCTCGCCTCCTCGCCGGCCATGAACTCCTCGATCACGACGCGGTGGCCGGCCTCGCCCATGCCGCCGCCCTCGAGCATCATGTCGATGGCCGCGTGCGCCTCCGCGAGCGTCATGGCCACCACGACGCCCTTGCCGGCCGCGAGCCCGTCGGCCTTGATGACGATGGGCGCGCCCTTCATGTCCACGTGCGCGTGCGCGGCCTTCGCGTCCGTGAAGGTGGCGTAGTGCGCCGTGGGAATGCCGTGGCGCTCCATGAAGCGCTTGGCGAAGTCCTTGGAGCTCTCCAGCTGCGCGGCCGCCTTCGTGGGACCGAAGATCGCGAGGCCCTCGGCGCGGAAGTGGTCCACCACGCCCGCGGCGAGCGGCGCCTCGGGGCCGACCACGGTGAGCGCCACGCCCTGGTCCTTCGCGAGCTTCACGAGGTCCGCGTTGGCGGTGATGGCCACGTTCTCGAGCCCTTCCTCGCGCGCGGTGCCGGCGTTGCCCGGCGCCACCAGCACCTTCGAGACGCGCGGCGAGCGGGACAGCTTCCACGCGAGCGCGTGCTCGCGGCCGCCCGAGCCGATGACGAGGATCTTCAAGGGCGCGGCCTCAGTGCCGGAAGTGGCGCATGCCGGTGAAGACCATGGCGATGCCGTGCTCGTTCGCCGCCGCGATCACCTCGTCGTCGCGCACGCTGCCGCCGGGCTGGATCACCGCGCGGGCGCCGGCCTTCGCGACCACGTCCAGCCCGTCGCGGAACGGGAAGAAGGCGTCGGAGGCCGCCACGGAGCCAGCTAGCGAGAGGCCCGCGTTCTTCGCCTTGATGGCGGCGATGCGCGTGGAGTCCACGCGGCTCATCTGGCCGGCGCCCACGCCCAGGGTCATCCCGCCGCCGCAGAAGACGAT
>CAZNWZ010000379.1:0-1701 GCA_964576455.1 uncultured Lysobacter sp. | reverse complement strand
CGCATCCTCAAGTGGGGCTTCCGCCAGGGCGACAACGCGCCCATGGCGCTCGTGGAGCTGATGGACCGCCCCGAGCCGAAGGAAGAGCCGGCGAAGGAGCCAAAGGCCGCCTGACGGCCCCTCGCCGCGGCGAGCGCGAAGGAAGCCGGCCCCGTGCCGGCTTTTTCGCTTCCGGGACGGCCCTACTGGACCAGGACGATCCGGAAGTCGTTCACGTTGGTGCGCGTGGGGCCCGTGACCACGAGGTCGCCCAGGGCCGAGAAGAAGCCCCAGCCGTCGTTGTCGGCGAGCCGGTCCTTGGCGTCCAGGCCCAGGGCCGCGGCGCGCGCGAGCGTGTCCGGGGCGACGATCGCCCCGGCGTTCGATTCCGCCCCGTCGATGCCGTCGGTGTCGGCGGCGAGCGCCCAGGCGTTCGGCAGGCCGGCCAGCTCGATGGCGAGCGAGAGCAGGAACTCGCTGCAGCGCCCGCCGCGGCCCCGGCCGCGCAGGGTGACCGTCGTCTCCCCCCCCGAGATCACGGCGACCGGGGGGCGGAAGGGATGCGCGTGCGCGCGCAGCTGGCGCGCGATGGCGGCGTGCACCTTGGCGACCTCGCGCGACTCGCCCGTGACGCTGTCGCCGAGCACCATCGGGGTGATGCCGCGCGCCTGCACGAAGGCCGCGGCGGCCATGAGGCTCGCGTGCGCGGTGGCGATCACCCGCGTGTCCACCCGGTTGAACCCCTGGTCGCCCGCCTTCGGGGTCTCGGGGATCTCCCCGGCCGCCCCCTTCGCGAGGTGGGCGGCGATCGCCGGCGGCGCGCTCACCCCGAAGCGCGCCAGGATCCCGATCGCGTCGCCGTAGGTGGTCGGGTCCGGCGAGCAGGGTCCCGAGGCGATGTGCGTCGGGTCGTCCCCGGTGACGTCGGAGATCACGAGCGCGAGCACGCGGGCCCGGGTGGCCAGCGCGAGCCGCCCTCCCTGGATCGCCGACAGGTGCTTGCGGATGGTGTTCATGTCCTGGATCGGCGCGCCGCTCGCGAGCAGGTCGCGGGTGACGGCCTTCAGGTCCGCCATCGCGATCCCCGCCACCGGCAGCGACAGCAGGCTCGAGCCGCCGCCCGAGACGAGCACCAGCAGCAGGTCGTCCGGGGAGAGCGCGGCCGCCCGGGCGAGGATCTCCGCGGCGGCCTTCTCGCCCGCCTCGTCGGGCACGGGATGGCCCGCCTCGACCACGCGGATGCGCCCGAGGGGCAGCCCGTGGCCGTAGCGCGTGATGACGAGCCCGTCCAGGGGCGAGCCGGCCGGCCAGGCCGCCTCCACGGCGGCGGCCATGGACGCGGCGGCCTTGCCGGCGCCCACGACGAGCGTCCTGCCGGCCGGCGGCGCCGGCAGGTGCCCGGGAACGATCTGCAGGGGATCGGCGGCGGCGAGCGCGGCCCGGAAGCTGCCGTGCAGGAGATCGCGGACGTGGGTCACGCGGAGGCCTTCCGGCGGCCGGGGGCCGCCAGCGCCAGGGCGAGGAAGCGCCCGGTGTAGCTGCGGGGCGCGGCCGCGATGTCCTCCGGCGTGCCCTGCGCGATGACCGTGCCGCCGCCGTCGCCGCCCTCGGGGCCGAGGTCGATCACCCAGTCGGCGGTCTTGATGACGTCGAGGTTGTGCTCGATGACCACGACCGTGTTGCCGTGGTCGCGCAGGCGGTGGAGCACGCGCAGCAGCATGT
>CAZNWZ010000378.1:0-1702 GCA_964576455.1 uncultured Lysobacter sp. | reverse complement strand
CCTCGGCGTGGGCGTGGGCGTGGACTACGGCATCTACCTCTACGACCGCATCGAGGTGCACCTCGAGGAGGGCAAGGGGCTCGCCGTCTCGTTCTTCGAGGCCCTGAAGGAGCGGGGCACGGCCATGGTGTTCACCGCCGTGACGATGACCCTCGGCGTGGGGACCTGGGCGCTGTCGGCGCTCAAGTTCCAGGCCGACATGGGGATCCTGCTCGCCTTCATGTTCTTCCTGAACATGCTGGGCGCCATCTTCCTGCTGCCCGCGCTCGCGGCCTTCCTCATCAAGGGGCACAAGGCCGCGTGAGCGTCCCGGCGCTCTCGCGCGGCCTCGTGGCGGCGGGGGCGCTCGCGCTCGCCGCGGGCGTGGCACTGGGGGCGATCGCCTCCCACGCCGCCGGCCGGGCGCCGCACCCGGAGGCCGCGAGGCTCCTGCAGACCGCGGTGCTCTACCAGCTGGTGCACGGCCTCGGGCTCGTGCTGGCGGGCGTGCTGGCGCGCTTCGGCCGCTCGCGCTGGCTCGTCCTCGCCGGGGCGGCGTTCCTCGCCGGCATCGCGCTCTTCTGCGGCTCGCTCTGCTGGCTCGCCTTCACGGCGAGCTCCGCGGGCCCCGTGGCGCCCCTCGGGGGATCGGCCTTCATCGCCGGCTGGCTCCTGCTGGCCGTGCACGCCCTGGCGGGCGAGCGGGGCTAGGCGGGGACCACCGCGTCGCCCACCCGGACCTCGCCCTCGGCGAGAGTCACCGCGTTCATCCCGAAGCGCGCGCCGAACTCCGGGCTCATGCGCCAGGCCGAGAGCGTGGCGAGCGGCTCCGGGCCGGTCACCTCGCCCGTGGCCTGGTCGGTCGTGGTGACCTGGCAGCGCCCGCAGGGCTTGGCCATGCGCAGCCGCGCGGCGCCGACGGCGAACTCGCCCCACCCGTCCTCGGCGAAGGGCTCGCAGCCCCGCACGACGACGTTGGCCCGGAAGCGGTCCAGGGGCACGGGGCGCGCGAGCCGGGCGTTCAGCGCCGCGAGGGACGGTTCGGACACCACGAGGAAGGCGTAGCCGTCGGCGAAGCCCACCAGCCGGTCCGGCCCGGCGTGGCGCGGGTTGGACAGCCGCCTCGTCGTGTCCGGCATGTAGGCCAGGCGGCAGGGGCGCCCGATGACCCCGGAGAGCCAGCGGTCCGCCTCCGGCGAGGGCGCGATCGCGGCGCACTCGCTGTCCCACACCGTCGCGACGAGGGGCTCGCCGCCCCCGGGCTCCAGCGGGACGGCGACCTCGCCATGGTCGGGCGCGGCGAGGCGCAGCTCGTCGCCCGCGATCTCGGTCCAGACGGTGGCCATGAGCGGCAGCTCGCGCTGCGACAGGAAATGGCCCTCGGGGTCGACCACCATGAAGCGCCGGTCGTGCGCCAGCCCGCGCCCGGTGGCGACGGCGGCGTCGACGGCGATGCCCTTGAGGCCCTTGACGGGATAGACGTTCAGCTGCGAGACGGTGACGGCCATGGCCTCTCTGGAGGATTGAATTGGGGGGAGAAGGGGGGTACTTTACCCGTCCCGGCCGGGGGACTTCCGGCAGCCAGCCTTTCCTGAAGGGGGACGCCATGGCGCTGTGGGACAAGTTGATGGGCGAACTGGTCGACATCGTCGAGTGGCTCGACGACAGCAACGACACGCTCGCCTACCGCTTCGAGCGCTACCAGAACGAGATCAAGTACGGC
>CAZNWZ010000377.1:0-1703 GCA_964576455.1 uncultured Lysobacter sp. | reverse complement strand
CCGCGGTCGCGGAAGTACTCGCCCATCGTGCAGCCGGAGTAGGGCGCGATGTACTGCATCGCGGCGGGGTCCGAGGCCGAGGCCGCCACCACGATGGTGTAGGCCATCGCCCCGTGCTCCTCGAGCTTCCTCACCACGTTGGCGATCGTGGAGGCCTTCTGCCCCACGGCCACGTAGATGCACAGGAGCTCCTTGCCCTTCTGGTTGATGATCGTGTCGACGGCCACCGCGGTCTTGCCGGTCTGGCGGTCGCCGATGATGAGCTCGCGCTGGCCGCGGCCGATGGGGACCATGGAGTCGATGGCCTTGAGGCCCGTCTGCACCGGCTGGGAGACGCTCTTGCGCCAGATGACGCCCGGGGCGACCTTCTCGATCGGCTCGGTCATCTTGGCCGCGACCGGCCCCTTGCCGTCGATGGGCTGGCCCAGCGAGTTGACGACCCGCCCGATGAGCTCGGGGCCCACCGGCACCTCCAGGATGCGGCCCGTGCACTTGACCGTGTCGCCCTCGGAGATGTGCTCGTAGGCGCCCAGGACCACCGCGCCGACGGAGTCGCGCTCCAGGTTCAGCGCCATGCCGAAGGAGTTGCCCGGGAACTCGAGCATCTCCCCCTGCATGACGTCCGTGAGGCCGTGGACGCGGCAGATGCCGTCGGTCACCGAGATCACCGACCCCTCGGTGCGCTTCTCGGCGGCCACCTGGAGGTTCTGGATCTTCGACTTGATGAGTTCGCTGATTTCAGCCGGGTTGATTTGCATGTGGGGCTCCGAAATACGTGTGTCTTGCGGTCAGCGCGTGAGCGCGGCGGCCATCTGGGCGAGCGCGTCGCGCATCGAGGCGTGGATCACCTCGTCGCCGACGTGGACGCGGGCGCCGCCGATGAGGCCCGGGTCGACTTCCACGGAGGCCTCGATCCGGCGACCGTACTTGCGCGAAAGTTCCGCCACGAGGGCGTCGCGGTCGGCGTCGGCGAGGGGCATGGCGCTCACGATGCGGGCCTGGAGCACGCTCTCGTGGGTGCGCTTGAGCGCCTCGAACTGGGCCGCGATCTCCGGCAGCAGCGAGGCGCGGGCGCCCTCGACCAGGATCGTGACCAGGTTGCGCACCGGTGCCGTGAGCCCGTCGCCGCCCACGCCGAAGAAGATCTCCAGCTTCTGGGCGCGCGTGAGGCGCGGGTTGCCGAGCAGGTCGGCCATCCTCGCGTCGGCGGCGATGCCGCCCGCGAGGGCGAGCGACCCGGCCCAGCCCGCGAGGTCCCGGGACTCCAGCGCCGCCCGGAAGGACGCTTCGGCGTAGGGGCGGGCGAGGGTGGCGATTTCGGCCATGGCGTTTCCTAGAGCTGCGCCTTGAGCTTCGCCAGCATCTCGGCGTGGGCCTTCGCGTCGACCTCGCGCTGCAGGATCTTCTCGGCGCCGGCGACGGCGAGGGCCGCCACCTGCTCGCGAAGCTCCGTCTTCGCCTTCGCGACTTCCGATGCGATCTGCTCGCGCGCGCCGGCGATGATGCGGTCCGCCTCCGCCTTGGCGGCTGCCTTGGCCTCCTCGACGATCTGGGAGCCGCGCTTCTCGCTTTCGCCCAGCACGCCCGAGGCCTTCTCGCGGGCTTCCTTCATCGCCGCCTCGCCCTTGCGCTCGGCCTCCACCAGGGAGGCCTTGCCCTTCTCGGCGGCGGCCAGGCCGTCGGCGATGCGCTTGTTGCGCTCG
>CAZNWZ010000376.1:0-1711 GCA_964576455.1 uncultured Lysobacter sp. | reverse complement strand
CGAGCGAGGAGCTCATGAACAAGTACCTCGAGTCGGGCGAGCTCTCGGTCGAGGAGATCAAGAAGGGCATCCGCGCCCGCACCATCGCCGGCGAGATCGTGCCGATGCTGTGCGGCTCGGCCTTCAAGAACAAGGGCGTGCAGGCCATGCTCGACGCCGTGATCGAGTTCCTGCCGGCGCCGACCGACATCCCGCCGGTGAAGGGCGAGCTCGAGAACGGCCAGCAGGGCGAGCGCAAGGCCTCGGACGACGAGCCGTTCGCCGGCCTCGCCTTCAAGATCATGACCGACCCGTTCGTCGGGCAGCTCATCTTCTTCCGCGTCTACTCCGGCGTCGTCAACTCGGGCGACACGATCTACAACCCGGTGAAGTCCAAGAAGGAGCGCGTCGGCCGCATCCTGCAGATGCACGCCAACCAGCGCGAGGAGATCAAGGAAGTGCGCGCCGGCGACATCGCGGCGGCCGTCGGCCTTCGCGAGGCGACCACGGGCGACACGCTGTGCAACCCGGACAACGTGATCATCCTCGAGCGCATGGTGTTCCCCGAGCCGGTGATCTCCCAGGCCGTGGAGCCCAAGACCAAGGCCGACCAGGAGAAGATGGGCATCGCCCTGAACCGCCTGGCGCAGGAGGACCCGTCCTTCCGCGTGCGCACCGACGAGGAGAGCGGGCAGACGATCATCGCCGGCATGGGCGAGCTGCACCTCGAGATCATCGTCGACCGCATGCGCCGCGAGTTCGGCGTGGAGGCGAGCGTCGGCAAGCCGCAGGTCGCCTACCGCGAGACCATCCGCAAGGCCGTGCCCGACGTCGAGGGCAAGTTCATCAAGCAGTCCGGCGGCCGCGGCCAGTACGGCCACGTCGTGCTCAAGGTCGAGCCGCAGGAAGCCGGCAAGGGCTTCGAGTTCGTCGACGCCATCAAGGGCGGCGTGGTGCCCCGCGAGTTCATCCCCGCGGTCGAGAAGGGCCTTCGGGAGACGCTGCCGGCCGGAGTCCTCGCCGGCTACCCGGTCGTGGACGTGAAGGTGACGCTGCACTACGGGTCGTACCACGAGGTCGACTCGAACGAGAACGCCTTCAAGATGGCCGCCTCCATCGGCTTCAAGGAGGGCATGCGGCGCGCGAGCCCGGTGCTCCTCGAGCCCATGATGGCGGTGGAGGTCGAGACCCCCGAGGACTACGCCGGCACGGTGATGGGCGACCTGTCGTCGCGCCGCGGCATGGTGCAGGGCATGGACGACATGCCCGGGGGCGGCAAGGTGATCAAGGCCGAGGTGCCGCTGTCGGAGATGTTCGGCTACTCGACGTCGCTGCGCTCCGCGACGCAGGGCCGCGCGACCTACACGATGGAATTCAAGCACTACTCCGAGGCGCCGAAGAACGTCGCCGAAGCGATCATCAACCAGAAAGCTGCAGCCTGATATTCACGAGGAACCGAAATGGCAAAGGGCAAGTTTGAGCGGACGAAGCCGCACGTGAACGTGGGGACGATCGGCCACGTGGACCACGGCAAGACGACGCTGACGGCGGCGATCACCTCGGTGCTTTCGAAGAAGTTCGGGGGCGAGGCGAAGGCCTACGACCAGATCGACAACGCGCCGGAGGAGAAGGCGCGGGGGATCACGATCAACACGGCGCACGTGGAGTACGAGACGGCGAACCGGCACTACGCGCACGTGGACTGCCCGGGCCACGCCGACTACGTGAAGAA
>CAZNWZ010000375.1:0-1713 GCA_964576455.1 uncultured Lysobacter sp. | reverse complement strand
GGCACGTTGCTGTCCTCGAAGTGCTTCGACAGCAGCGCGAAGCCCATGAGCAGGCAGAAGAGGTTGGCGAGCAGCACCCACTCGTGGCCCAGGTGCGCGAGGAACCCGGCGACGCCGGGCCCGGTCTTCAGGCCCGTGAAGACGATCTTGTAGAAGGCGATCACCACCACCCCGGTGACGGCCACCTGGAAGGTGTAGTGGTGGAAGAGCGCCACGCACAGGAGCACCGCGGCGAACAGGACGAAGTCGAGCGGCACGGGGCCCAGCATGACGAGCTCGGGCACGTACGGGCCCCCCGTGGCGGCGAAGGCGGGCGCGGCGAAGGCCGCCAGGAAGGCGAGGGCGAGGAGGCGGGTCATTTCAGCGGAGGATGACGTGGACTCGGTAGGGGCCGTGGGCGCCGATCACAATGGTCTGCTCGATGTCGGCGGTCCGCGACGGCCCCGAGACGAAGAACACCGCGCGCGGCGGGTCCCCGACCTCCGAGCGGACGAGCGCGAAGGATTCCTCCATCGTGTCGACGAGCCTCGACGTCCTCACCACGCAGACGTGCGTCTCGGGAAGCAGCGCGGTGACTTTCGGCGTGGCCGGCGAGGACAGTAGCAGCACGGTGCCCGTCTCGGCAATGGCGCAGAAGCAGCCCGTGAGGCCGTTGCGGTCGCCGTCGCGCGCGGGGCGATTGTCGAACGCAATGCCCGCGCCGGCCCAGTCGAGGCCGGCGAACTCGCCCCAGCCCGCGATGCGCGGCTCGAGCCCCTGGGCGGCGAGGTAGCGGGCCACCTCGGCCGGGATGTCGGCGTCGGAGGCGAGCGCCGCATGCGTCGTGCCCTGCCGGTCGCACTCGCGGCGGAACTGCGCCAGCCGGTCGGGCGCGTGCGCGAACGGCGGCTGCGGCCCCACCTCGTGCCGCGCGATGGCCTCGCGGACCGCGGCCCTCTCGGAAGGCGTGGGCTCGGCGCCGCCGCGTCCCTGGGCCTTGCGGATCCTCGCGAGGATGTTCTCCCTAGCGCCCATGTCCCCTCGCCTTGTAGAGCTCGCGGAAGGTCCTCCCCGCGGGCGCAGGCATGTCGCGCCCCTTCGTCCACCCGTCCAGGCCCGGAAGCCGGTGGATGAGCCCGTCGCGACCGCCCATCCAGCTCGCCACCCGCGCCCCCAGCCCCGACAGGAACGCGTAGAGCGCGGGCCGCTGCACCGCGAACGCCCAGGCGGCGATGGCCAGGCGCTCCGGCCAGGGCCGCAGCCGGCGGTCGAACTGCTGCTCCCGGAGCTTGCGCATGAGCTCCGGCAGCGGGATCTTCACCGGGCAGGCGACCGCGCATTCGTGGCAGAACGTGGCCGCGTTGGGCAGGTCGCCCGCGTTCTCCAGGCCCACGTACACCGGCGTGAGGATCGAGCCCATGGGCCCCGGGTACACCCAGCCGTAGGCGTGGCCGCCGACGTTCTGGTAGACGGGGCAGTGGTTCATGCAGGCGCCGCAGCGGATGCAGCGCAGCATCTCCTGCATCGGGCCGCCGACGAGCTTCGTGCGCCCGGCGTCCACGAGCACGATGTGCATCTGCTCGGGGCCGTCGGCGTCCCCCGGCATCTTCAGGCCCGTGGTGAGCGTGAGGTAGTTCGTGATCGACTGCCCGATGGCCGAGCGCGGCAGCAGGCGGATGAGGGTCGCGAAGTCCTCCAGCGTGCCGATCACCTTCTCGATGCCGGTGATGACCA
>CAZNWZ010000374.1:0-1714 GCA_964576455.1 uncultured Lysobacter sp. | reverse complement strand
TGATGTTCACCACGCCGCCGATCGCCTCGGAACCGTAGATGGCGGAGGCGCCGTCGGTCAGGATCTCGATGCGCTCGACCGCCGCGAGGGGGATGGTGTTCATGTCCACCGCGGTGCCGACCATCGGGGACTTGGCCACGCGCTTGCCGTCGATGAGCACCAGCGTGCGCTCGCTGCCCAGGCCGCGCAGGTTCACTTCCGCGAAGCCCTGCGCCGAGCTGCCCGACTGGGGACGGAAGTTGCCGGCGTTGGTGAAGGTGACCTGGCGCATCACTTCCGCCACGGTGTTGTTGCCGCTCGCCTCCAGCTCCTCGCGGCCGATGATCGTCACGGGCAGGGCGCCTTCGGCATCCGCGCGCTTCACGCGGGAGCCCGTGATCTCCATCTTCTCGACGCTTTGCGCGGACTGCGCATGCACCGCCGTCGTGGCGAGGCCCGCCACGGCTCCGGCGCTCAGGGCTTGGACCAACGCGAGCGACAGGACTCGCATCCGGTTCTCCGACATCTTCTTCGCAGGCTGCACACGCTTCCTCATCTGGGGCTCCTAAGTGTTGACATTGTTAAGCGCTGACGATTTCTTCCAGACCCACTAGGCCGGTTCCGGGTGTTCGCCGTAACGGGTCGCGTTACGGCGGGGCTCCCTGCGGGTCCGCCGGGCTTCCTGGTTATGCCTTTCTGATCAAAGGCTTGCTAGCCAAAAAGTCCGGAAAAAACGATCGCCGGGACCGGCCGATCGCGGGATAATAGCCACAGTCTTGTGAAACATCCAACAATTTTCGTTTTTTGTCGCTTTTCCGCAACGAGGGAAGGCGAACCGGGCCGGACAGGGCTGCCGGGGAGCCGCCGCCGTTCCGGCCCCGGGTGATTCCTGCTATACTTTTGAAGTTTCGAAAAAACCAGATGGGCGGCAGCGCCCATTTTTTGTTTGTGGAACCGATCACGGGCAGTGCCGGCTGGCTGGAACGGACCTTGAAGTCCCTGGGCTACGAGCTCGTGGACCTGGAGACGTCTCGTGGCGGCCTGGTCCGCGTCTTCATCGACAAGCCGGGCGGCATCACCGTGGAGGACTGCGCCGCGGTGAGCAACCACCTGACGCGGTCCTTCGCGGTCGAGGGCTTCGACTACGAGCGGCTGGAGGTGTCGTCGCCCGGGCTCGACCGGCCCCTCAAGCGCCTGGAGGACTTCGAGCGCTTCGCGGGGCGGGAGGCCACGGTGCGGCTGAAGCTGCCCCGGGACGGCCGGCGGCGCCTGGAGGGGCGCATCGCCGGGGTCCGGGAGGGCGCCGTCGAGCTCGAGGTGGAAGGCAAGCGCTGGTCGATCGCGATGACGGACATCGACCGGGCCCGGCTGGTGCCGGACGTCTGAGGCGGGAGAATGCGGAAATGACGAAGGAAATCCTGTTGCTGGTCGACGCGCTGTCGCGCGAGAAGAACGTGCCGAGGGACGTGGTGTTCCTCGCGCTCGAGATGGCGCTCGCCTCGGCGACGAAGAAGCGCTTCAAGGACGAGGTGGACGTCCGGGTCGAGATCGACCGCGAGACGGGCGAGTACCGGGCGTTCCGCCGCTGGACGGTCGTGCCGGACGAGGAGCACGAGGAGCCCGCGCACCAGGTGGCCATCACCGACGCCCTCGCCGAGAACGCCGAGGCGAAGCTGGGCGACGTCTTCGAGGAGCCGCTCGAGCCGGAGACCTTCGGCCGCATCGGGGCCCAGGC
>CAZNWZ010000373.1:0-1721 GCA_964576455.1 uncultured Lysobacter sp. | reverse complement strand
CGGCCTCGCCCGCCAGGATCGAGCGGAGCCCGCTGCTGGGCGAGCACACCGACGAGGTGCTGAAGAGCGTCCTGGGCTACGACGACGCCAAGATCTCCTCGATGAAGGCCGCGGGCGCCTTCTCCGCTCCTCCCAAGAAGGCGGCGTAGAGGAGTTCAGTACGCCAACATCTTGGCAAACGCCGATGCCCCGCCGATTGCCGCCGATGAGGCAGGACAGTCGTTTGAGCTTTCGAGTGGTGCGGCCATGTCGACGGATGAGGCCTCGAGACCTTCGCATTGGCTTCATCTGCGGAAATCGGCGGGGCATCGGCGGTAATCGGCGTTTCCACAGCCTTTCGATCGGATAACTCACCATGCGCATAGCGATCATCGGACAGCAGGACTTCGGCAAGGCGGTCATGGAGGCGTTCCTCGCCCGCGGCGACACGGTCGCGGGCGTGTTCGTCGCCCCGGAGAAGGAGGGCGGCAAGCCCGACCCCATGAAGACGGCGGCCCTCGAGAAGGGCCTGAAGGTCTTCCAGTTCCCCTCGCTCAAGGCCCCCGAGGCCTCCGCCGCGATGAAGGAGCTCGGGGCCGACATCGGCATCATGGCCTTCGTGCTGCAGTTCGCGCCGCAGGAGTTCGTGAACATCCCGAAGCACGGCACGATCCAGTACCACCCCTCGCTCCTGCCGAAGTACCGCGGGCCGAGCTCCATCAACTGGCCCATCACCAAGGGCGAGACGAGGACCGGCCTCACGATCTTCCGCCCCACGGACGGCCTGGACGAGGGCGCGGTGATCCTGCAGAAGGAGACGCCGGTTTCCGAGAACGACACGCTGGGCACCGTCTACTTCGACCGCCTCTTCCCCATGGGCGTCGCGGCGATGCTGGAGGCCGCCGACCTGGTCGTGGCCGGCAGGCACCGGGAAGTCGTGCAGGACGAGTCGCAGGCCTCCTACGAGGGCTGGTTCCGCGCCGCCGAGGCGAGGGTGCACTGGAACCAGCACGTCGACTGGATCCACAACACCATCCGCGGCGCCGATCCGGCTCCCGGCGCGTGGACCACGATCGGCGGAAAGAAGCTGCAGCTCTTCGGCTCGCGCAAGCACCTGGTGCGCACCTTCGGCGCGGTGAAGGGCAAGATCGGCGAGATCGCCGAGATCGGCGCCGAGTCCATGCGCGTCACCGCGCAGGGCGGGCAGATCGAGGTCGCCAAGGTGAAGCCCGAGGAGGGCAAGAAGGTCTCGGCCGCCGAGTGGGCCAGGGCCGCGGGCGTGGGCGCAGGGACGATCCTCGGCACCTGAGGCGCCGGCTTCGTTCAGAATAGCGCTTCCGCATCCCCCATCCCGAGCACACCCATGCCCCACGCGATCCGATTCCACAAGACCGGCGGTCCCGAAGTCCTCCAGTGGGAGGAAGTGGCCGTCGGCGACCCCGGCCCGAACGAGGCCCGCATCCGCCTGAAGGCGGTCGGCCTCAACTACATCGATACCTACCACCGCTCGGGCCTCTACCCGCTGCCGCTGCCCTCGGCCATCGGGCGCGAGGGGGCGGGCGTCGTGGAGGCGGTCGGCAGCGCCGTCACCGACCTGAAGCCCGGCGACCGCGTGGCCTGGACCACCGGCCCCCTGGGGACCTACGCGGAGGTGAAGATCCATCCCGCGGAGCGCCTCGTGAAGCTCCCCGACGCGATCTCCTTCGAGCAGGCGGCGTGCATGATGCTGCAGGGCCTCACCG
>CAZNWZ010000372.1:0-1721 GCA_964576455.1 uncultured Lysobacter sp. | reverse complement strand
CCATCATCTGGAAGGCGCGCGAATAGAGGAAGTCGCCCACCAGCACCGAGGCGGCGTTGCCGAACTCGGCGTTGGCGGTTCGCCGGCCGCGGCGAAGGCTCGACTCGTCCACCACGTCGTCGTGCAGGAGCGTGGCGGTGTGGATGAACTCGATCACCGTCGCGAGCTCGTGGCGCGCGGGCCCGGTGGCGCCCGCGGCGTTCGCCGCCAGCAGCAGCAGGGCGGGCCGCAGGCGCTTGCCCCCCGCCTCGATGATGTAGTCGGCGATGGTCCGGACGAGGACCACCTCGGAATCGATGCTGCGGCGGATCACCTCGTCGACGGCCCGCAGATCGTCGGCGATCGGGGCCCGGATCGACTCGAGGGTCACGGGAGCGAGGGTCAGGTTCACGGCGTTCGGGGTGGCGGGGCCCCGGGGAGCCCGCAGACAAGTCTTTGACGTTGCTTGGGATTTCGCGTATTATAGCCGGTTCGCGGTGCAAAAGGCCGCGGATTGTCAAACCAAAACAGGAGCATCAACATGTACGCGGTCATCAAGGCCGGCGGCAAGCAGTATCGCGTTGCCCCGGGCGAGAACATCAAGATCGAGCAGGTGCAGGCCGACGTCGGCGCCACCATCGTGCTCGACCAGGTGCTGATGGTGGCGGATGGCGAGGCCGTGAAGGTCGGCACGCCCACGCTCGCCGGCGCGAAGGTCTCCGCCACCGTGGTCGCCCACGGCCGGGGCCCGAAAGTGCGCATCTTCAAGATGCGCCGGCGCAAGCACTACATGAAGACGCAGGGCCACCGGCAGAACTACACGGAAATCCGTGTGGACGCCATCAACCAGTAACGGGTAGCGATCATGGCACACAAGAAAGCAGGCGGCTCCTCCCGCAACGGCCGCGATTCCGAGAGCAAGCGCCTGGGCGTCAAGGCCTACGGCGGCGAGCTCGTGAGCGCGGGCTCCATCATCGTCCGCCAGCGCGGCACGCAATTCCACCCGGGCCAGCACGTGGGCATCGGCAAGGACCACACCCTCTTCGCGATGGTGACCGGCAAGGTGAAGTTCGCCCAGCACGGCCCCAAGCAGAAGAACACCGTGAGCATCGAGCCGGCGCAGGCCTAAAGGCTCCTTTCTCCCGGAAAGAGCCCCGTCTTCGCACGGGGCTTTTTCGTTTCCGGGGGTGGTGAAGAATGCCCGACCTCGCCCTCTTCCTCGCCGCCAGCGCGCTGCTCACGATCGCGCCCGGGCCCGACATCGTCTATGTGCTCACGCGCGGCGTGAGCCAGGGGCGCAGGGCGGGCATCGCGGCGGCGCTCGGGTTCGCCACGGGCTGCCTCTTCCACACGGCGCTCGCCGCCCTCGGCGTGGCCGCCCTCATCCGCTCTTCCGAGCTCGCCTTCAACGCCGTGCGCTGGGCGGGGGCGGCCTACCTCGTCTGGATCGGCATCCAGGCGCTTCGCCACCGCGCTTCCTTCTCGCCCGCCGGGGGCGGCGACGCGAAGGCACTCGGCGTGATCTACCGCCAGAGCGTGATCGGCAACGCCCTGAACCCGAAGGTGACGCTCTTCTTCCTGTCGTTCCTGCCGCAGTTCGTGGACCCGGCCGCGGGCGCACTCGCCTGGCAGATGGCGTTGCTGGGCCTGGTGTTCATGGCGCAGACGGTGGTGATCTTCGGCGCCGTGGCCCTCTTCTCGGGCTGGATCGGCGAGCGGCTGCGCGCGCACCCCGCCATCGG
>CAZNWZ010000371.1:0-1724 GCA_964576455.1 uncultured Lysobacter sp. | reverse complement strand
TGGCCGGGAAGCAGACGCCGGTCTTCTTCGGCTCGGCCATCAACAACTTCGGCGTGCACGAGGTGCTCGACGCGCTCGCCGACCTCGCCCCGCCCCCGGGACCGCGCGCCGCCATCCAGCGCGAGGTGAAGCCGCAGGAGGGCAAGTTCACGGGCGTGGTCTTCAAGATCCAGGCCAACATGGACCCGGCGCACCGCGACCGCATCGCCTTCGTGCGCGTGTGCTCCGGCCAGTTCGAGCGCGGCATGCGCCTCACGATCGTGAGGAACGGCAAGTCCATCCGCCCCGGAAGCGTGGTGTCGTTCCTGTCGCAGCGCCGCGAGCTGCTGGAGTTCGCCTGGCCCGGCGACATCATCGGCATCCCCAACCACGGCACCCTTCAGCTGGGGGACACGCTCACCGAGGGCGAGAGCCTGCAGTTCACGGGCCTGCCCTTCTTCGCGCCCGAGATCTTCCAGCAGGTCGAGATCGCCGACCCCATGAAGAGCAAGCAGCTCAAGCTCGGGCTCGCGCAGCTTGGCGAGGAGGGCGCGATCCAGGTCTTCCGCCCCCATCATGGAGGGCCGCTCCTGCTGGGCGCCGTGGGGCAGCTGCAGTTCGAGGTGGTGGCGCACCGCCTGCAGCACGAGTACTCCGTCCCCGCGCGCATGGCGCCGTCGAAGTTCCACATCGCGCGCTGGGTCACCTGCGACGACGCGAAGGAGCTCGCGCGCTTCATCGAGGCCAACGGCCATCGCGTGGCCTACGACGCCGTGGACGCGCCCACCTTCCTCGCCTCGGCCAACGCCGAGCTCGTGGTCACCCAGGAGCTGTGGCCGAAGGTGCGCTTCCACGCCCTGCGCGAGCACGCGGGGCTCGTCTTCCAGCAGCGCCTCGACGGCTGACCCCGGGGGGTATTGCCCTTTCGGGCAACATCAGCGCTCGCTTATTGACATCCCACAAGCCGGGGTACGCCCGGGACGGGAGAATCGGGGCCGTCACCCTCGGGAGGTCCTCCATGAAACAGATCGTCATCCTGGGCGCCGGCACCGGCGGCGCCCTCATCGCCAACATGCTCAGCCACAAGCTGAACCTGAAGGAGTGGGTGATCACGATCGTCGACCGCTCCGACAGCCACGTCTACCAGCCCGGGCTCCTCTTCCTGCCCTTCGGGCTCTACGGGCACGACGACCACAAGGACCTGGTGAAGCCCATCGGCGACCCGCTGCCGAGGAACGTGAACTTCCTCGCCGCCGACATCCTGCGCATCGACCCGGAGAAGAAGACGGTCGAGACGAGCATCACCACCCTGCGCTACGACTACCTCATCGGCGCCATGGGCTGCCGCGTGGCTCCGGAGGAGGTCGAGGGCCTCGCCGAGCCCATGGGCAAGGACGGCGTGCACACCTTCTACACCCTGGAGGGGGCGG
The DNA here is from genome assembly GCA_964576455.1 of uncultured Lysobacter sp. Taxonomy (GTDB): domain Bacteria; phylum Pseudomonadota; class Gammaproteobacteria; order Burkholderiales; family Usitatibacteraceae; genus FEB-7. Next base: position 315 of record CAZNWZ010000371.1, on the reverse strand, counting down.
TGGCGATGCGCGGGGCGCTGGACCGCATGACCTCCGGGCGCCTGGTGATCGACGTGTGCGACATGCCGATCAAGTGCCCGGTGGCGCCCATCGAGTTCGCCTTCCTCGCCGACTACTACTTCACCCAGAAGGGCGTGCGCGACGCGATCGACATCACGCTGGTGACGCCCTACTCGGGCGCCTTCACCAAGCCCAACGCCAACCGGGTGCTCACCGCCATGGCCCAGGAGAAGGGCGTGAACGTGGTCGCCGACTTCGCGGCCGAGTCCGTGGACGCCGCGGCGAAGACCCTGAAGAGCTTCGACGGCCGCACGC
>CAZNWZ010000370.1:0-1747 GCA_964576455.1 uncultured Lysobacter sp. | reverse complement strand
ACGGCTCCTTCACGAAGCGCGCGACGTCGATGGAGCCCAGGCAGCAGCAGCCGTAGGCCGGCAATGGCTGTTCAGCGCAATTCGATACGTAAAGGCCGTTCGCATCGAATGCGTGCACGTCGGAAACCGTCACGTCGTACACGGCCTCCTCGCCGTCGTCCGCAAGTGACTCGACCGTCGCGAAGAACCGCTCCTGGTTCATCGCGCGACGATAGTTGCCGAGCGCCGATTCAAGTCGTTCCGACTTTTCGACGTCCGAGAAACCCACGAGATCGGCGAAGCGCTCCAGATTCTCGTTGGCGATCACGAGGTCGTGGACGGGCTGCGTCGGATAGAGCTTCGTGCCGCCATGCCCATCGGGGAGCGGACGCATGCCGCCGTCGCGGCGGTTCGCGTAGATCGTCGCGAAGATGCCCAGGCGGCCAAGCATGCGCTGGGCCGCCCGGAGCGTCTCGGGATTCGCCTGCGTGAGGCGGACGGAGACCCCCTTCTCTTGCGCCCCCTGGACGGAACCGTCGGCATCGAACAGGCCGCGCAGGAACCCGCGCGCGAAGTCGGAGGAGGCGCACTCCATCTTCGGGGTGATCGACTTCGCGCCCGGCCGCATCCCGGCTTCGACCGCGAGGCGATGGAGGGCCGCCAGCTTCAGCCGGTAGTGCCCCGGGTGGCCGGTGACCTCGTGCCAGCCGCGGAAATCCGCGCGGTGCGGAAGGGCGCGGGCGGCTTCCATGGCGGCCTGCATCATCGATTCCACGCCCGGCGAGCGGACAGTGCCGCCGTTGGCTTGCCGGAGGGCGCCCGTGTCCCAGGCTCCCAGCACCGCCTCGTCCATCTTGAGGTGGCCATCGCCCAGCAGCAGTCCCAGCAGGTAACCCTCCGCCTGGCCATACTCGCCTTCCCATCGGACGAGCGAGCGATGGTCGTTGAGCGCGATGCGATCGCCGGGCGCGAGTTCGCCCGCCTTGACCCATTCGGTCTCGGCGCGGTTCCTCGTCGTGTGCCAGACGCGGCGGACGGGATGGTCGGCCGTGAGGCGAAGCTCGTGCCCCTCGCGCGTGCGCAGCTTCAGGACGGGCTTCACCCCGGTGGCGAAGAAGCCCCGCGATTCGGTGGGGTAGGAGCGGCCGTCGATGACGGCCTCGAAGGACCGGCCGACGAGGTCCGCGACCTGCCGCGGCCCTTCGACCGTCATGACCCACGTCTCCGCCGTCACGCACGGGTTGGTTGCCTCGATCGCCTCGCAGTAATAGAGGTTGTTGTCCTTGTTGATGCGGTCGAGGAAGAGGATGCCGGGTTCGGCGTGGTCGTACGTCGAGCGCATGACCTGGTCCCACAGGTCCTGGGCGCGCACCTTGCGGTAGACCCACAGGCCGTCGCCGCGCTGGTAGCCGCCGTTGTCCTTCACCTCCTGCGAGGGCTCGGCGCGGTGGACGAGCTCGACGTCGCCGTTCGCCTCCACCGCCTTCATGAAGGCGTCGGTGACGCCCACGGAGACGTTGAAGTTGGTGAGGTCGCCCTGGTCCTTGGCGTGGATGAAGCGCTCGATGTCCGGGTGGTCGCAGCGAAGCACGCCCATCTGCGCCCCGCGCCGGGCGCCGGCGGACTCCACCGTCTCGCAGCTCTGGTCGAAGACGCGCATGTAGGAGACGGGGCCGCTCGCGCGCGAGTTCGTGCCCTTGACCCACGCGCCCTCGGGGCGGATGGAGGAGAAGTCGTAGCCCACGCCGCCGCCGCGGCGCATCGTCTC
>CAZNWZ010000369.1:0-1753 GCA_964576455.1 uncultured Lysobacter sp. | reverse complement strand
CGTCTGGTCGATGATGTGGACGGGGCCCGCGGGCCGGTCGGCCCAGAGGCTGCGGTAGTGGCGGTCGCCGACTTTCATGGGACGGGAGGGAAGGTCAGTGGCGCCATTATCGCCTCCCGCCGGTCGCCCGGTGCCGGCGCGGCCCCGGCCGTTGACCGGGATCAACGGGCGGCCCGCGTCGCGGCGTAATACGATGAAGGCATCGTGACCTGACAAGGGGAGAGCCGACATGAGGATCGCATTCGCCGGGACCGGGCCGTGGGCCGTCCTGGGTGCCGTGCTGGCGGCGGGCTGCGCCGTGGTCGAGCCGGTGGTGCCGCCCACCGAGCTGCCCGAAGTCCGCCCGGGCTACGTGGCGGGCTACCTCACGCCCGAGCAGCTTCCCAACACCGTGGCCCTGCTGCCGCCGCCGCCCGCGGCGGGCACTTCGGCGCTCGCGGCCGACGAGGAGATGTACCGGGCCACCCGCAAGCTCAAGGACACGCCGCGCTGGGCGCTGGCGGCCCGGGATGCGGAACTGCGCTTTCCGCAGGCCACGGAAGTCTTCCAGTGCGCCCTGGGGATCGCGATCTCCGCCGAGGCCACGCCGCACCTCAACATGCTGCTTCGCCGGGTGCGCATGGACTCCAGCCGCGCCAACGACAAGCCCAAGGAGCACTACAAGCGCGCCCGGCCCTACCAGGTGACGAAGGATCCTTCCTGCACGCCCAAGGAGGAGGCGCGCATGAAGCCCGACTCCTTCCCGTCGGGCCACGCGTCCATCGGCTGGGCCTGGGCGCTCACGCTGGCCGAAGTGGCGCCCGAGAAGGCCGACGCCATCCTCGCTCGCGGCTACGCGTACGGGCAGAGCCGCGTGGTGTGCGGCGTGCACTACAGGAGCGACGTCGAAGCCGGCCGCGTCGTGGGGGCCGCCTCGGTCGCCCGCCTGCACGCGGACCCGGTCTTCACCGCGCAGGTGGCGCTCGCGCGCAAGGAAGTCCAATCCGCCTGGGCCGCGGGCTCGAAGCCCAAGGTCGACTGCGACGCCGAGGCCAGGGCTCTCGCCCTCGATCGCTGACCCTCGAAAAGGGGACGGTTCCTGTACCCGTCCCTTTTTTCGGTTCGCTGACCGGCGGCATTGCGCCCGGTCGAATGCGGTTCCCGGCGTCACGGGAAATTGAACGTCCGGAATTTCGGTAAAATGCAAATTTCCTGCCGGGGATCCAGACGATGACCAAGTATGTGTTCGTGACGGGCGGCGTGGTCTCCTCCCTGGGCAAAGGCATCGCCGCCGCCTCCCTTGCCGCGATCCTCGAGTCGCGCAAGATCAAGGTCTCCCTCGTCAAGCTCGACCCGTACATCAACGTGGACCCGGGCACCATGTCGCCGTTCCAGCACGGCGAGGTGTTCGTCACGGAGGACGGCGCGGAGACGGACCTCGACCTCGGCCACTACGAGCGCTTCATCTCCTCGAGGATGAGGAAGCTCAACAACTTCACCACCGGCCAGATCTACGAGCGCGTCATCAACAAGGAGCGCCGCGGCGACTACCTGGGCGGCACGGTGCAGGTGATCCCGCACATCACCGACGAGATCAAGGCCTCCGTGAAGGCCGCCTGCAAGGACGTGGACGTCGGCATCATCGAGATCGGCGGCACCGTGGGCGACATCGAGTCGCTGCCCTTCCTCGAGGCCATCCGCCAGATGGGGATCGAGGAGGGCCGCACCAACACCTGCTACATGCACCTCACGCTCGTGCCGCACCTCGCGAGCG
>CAZNWZ010000368.1:0-1770 GCA_964576455.1 uncultured Lysobacter sp. | reverse complement strand
CGTTTCTTGAGCGCCCGCAAAGGCGCCGGGGCCCCGGGGACGGAAAATCGAATCGGGCGCGCCGGCGCTGCCCGCCCTGGGCGCCCCGGACGATGTTCAACCTATCGCGCCATTTCTCCGTCCTCAGCCTCGCGCTGATCGTCCTCGCGGGGGGCGTGCTCGGGCAGTTCTACCATGCGCTCGCGGACGCGCAGCTCGAGCGCATGGCGGAGGACCGCAACGTCGCGATGACGCAGGTCTTCCGCAACACGCTGTGGCCGCGCTACGGCGCCTTCCTGCGCGGCGCCGGCGCCCGCGATCCCGATGACCTGCGCCGGGCCCCGGAGACGGCCCGCCTGCATGCCGACGTCCTCGCGCAGATGCACGGCACGGAGGTCGTCAAGGCCAAGGTGTACGACCGCGCCGGCATCACGGTGTACTCGAGCGACCCGCGGCAGATCGGCGAGGACAAGAGCGCCAACGAGGGCTTCCGGCGCGCGCTCGCCGGAGAGGCCGCCTCCGAGCTCACCCACCGCGACACCTTCGACGCCTTCGAGGGCGCCCTCTCGGACCGCGACGTCATCTCGAGCTACGTGCCCATTCGCGGCGAGGACGGGACGGTCGAGGGCGTCTTCGAGCTCTACCAGGACGTCACCCCCTTCCTCCAGCTCCTGCACCAGACGCTCTGGTGGATCGCGGGCGGCATCTTCGCGATCCTGGGGCTGCTCTACCTGGCCCAGTCGGTGGTGGTGCACCGCGCGCACCGCATCCTTCGCCAGCAGGAGGCGCGGCTGCAGGAGGCCAACCGCGACCTCGACGCGCGGGTGCGCGCGCGCACGCTCGAGATCGAGGAGGCCAACCGCACGCTCGAGGGGCAGGTCGCGCAGCGGCGCGCGGCGGAAGTCCGGCTCGACCACCTGGCGCACCACGACCCGCTCACCGGCCTGCCCAACCGCCTCGCCTTCCACGAGAGGCTCGACGCCGCCCTGCGGCGGGCGGAAGCGGCGGGAGGCCAGCTCGCCGTGCTCTTCGTCGACCTGGACCGGTTCAAGGCGATCAACGACTCGCTCGGCCACGCGGTGGGCGACGAGCTCCTTCGGCTCGCGGCCGCACGGCTTTCGCGGCGCCTGCAGCCCGCGGACGTCGTGGCCCGGCCCGGCGGGGACGAGTTCGTCTGCCTGGTCGAGGGCGTGCACGGCCGGGCCGAGACGCAGGCCGTCGCCACGGCGATCCTCGAGCAGTTCCGCTCGCCGTTCCTGGTGGGCGACAACGACCTGATGCTCTCGGCGACCGTCGGCGCGAGCCTGTTCCCCGGCGACGGGCGCACGGTGGACGCGCTGGTGCGCAACGCCGAGACCGCGATGTACCGGGCCAAGGCCGCCGGGCCGAACGCGAGCCGCTTCTACGAGCCGGAGATGACCGCCTACGCCTCCGAGAGGCTGCGGCTCGAGCGGCAGCTTCGCCGGTCCCTCGACGGGGACGGGCTTTCGCTCGACTACCAGCCCCAGGTGGACGGGGCGACCGGCCGGCTCCTCGGCGCGGAGGCGCTGGCGCGGTGGTCCCCCGGGGAGCTCGGGCCCGTCTCGCCCGCGCGCTTCATCCCGATCGCCGAGGAGACGGGGATCATCGTGGACCTCGGCGAGTGGGTCCTGCGCGAGGCGTGCCGGCAGCTGGCCGCCTGGGACGGGCAGGGGTTCCGCCTGCCCAAGCTCTCGGTGAACGTCTCCGTCCGCCAGATCGAGCGCCCGGACTTCGTCGAGCGGCTCGGGGCGATCCTCGAGGAGACGGGCG
>CAZNWZ010000367.1:0-1791 GCA_964576455.1 uncultured Lysobacter sp. | reverse complement strand
CTTGCCCTCGAGGGACTCGAGCAGCGCCGTCTCCTCGCCGCAGATGTAGGCGCCGAATCCGTGGTGGGCGTGCAGCTGGAAGTCGAAGCCCGCGCCCAGGATGTTCGCGCCGAGGTAGCCGGCGGCCCGCGCCTCCTCGAGCGCCTGCTCGAAGCGCTCGTACTCGGCCCAGATCTCGCCGTGGACGTAGTTGTAGCCCACGGTGGCGCCGATGGCGTAGCCCGCGATGATCATGCCCTCGATGAGGGCGTGCGGGTTGTAGCGCAGGATGTCGCGGTCCTTGAACGTGCCGGGCTCGCCCTCGTCCGTGTTGCAGACGAGGTACTTCTGGCCCGGGAAGGCGCGCGGCATGAACGACCACTTGAGGCCCGTGGGGAAGCCCGCGCCGCCGCGGCCGCGCAGCGCCGACTTCTTCACCTCGGCGATCACCGCCTCGGGCGTGACCTTCTCCCCGACGATCTTGCGCAGCGCCCGGTAGCCCCCGCGCGCCTCGTAGTCCTTCAGGCGCCAGTTGGAGCCGTCCAGCCCCTTCATGATGACGGCGTCGGGCCCGTAGTCGAGCGCGCTCATCGCTTGAGCTCCTCGACCAGGGCGTCGAGCTTCTCGTCCGACATGCGGCTGCACATGCGCTTGTTGTCCACGAGGAGCACCGGCGCGTCCCCGCAGGCACCCATGCACTCGCCCTCCTTCAGGGTCACGCAGCCGTCGGCCGTCGTCTCGCCGAAGCCCACCCCCAGGCGGCGCTTGAGGTGCTCGGCCGCGTCCACCCCGCCGGAGAGCGCGCACGGCAGGTTGGTGCAGACCGTGACCTTGTGCCGGCCCGCGGGCTTCAGGTCGTACATGTTGTAGAACGTGGCCACCTCGAAGACGGCCACGGGCGGCATGCCGAGCACCTGCGCGACGGCCTCGATCGCCTCGTCGGGGAGCCAGCGGAGCTGGTCCTGCGCGATGGCGAGCGCGCTCATCACGGCCGACTGCCTCTGGTCGGGCGGGTACTTCGCGATCTCGCGCTCGATGCGCGCGAGCGACTCGGGGGTGAGCACGCTCACGACTCGCCCTTCCAGTAGTCGACGGCGCTCGAACGCTCGGTCATGTGGCGCAGGCGACCCTCGCCGCTGCCACCGAACGCCCCGATCTTGCCGGAGTCCGGGTATTCGCAGACCTCCGCGGGCATCATCGTGCTCACGGAGATGTAGGCGAGCTCGGCCCCGGAGTCGTTGATGATCTGGTGCGCGGTCTCGGGGCCGCCGGTGGGGCAGCAGATGAAGTCGCCGGCGCGGATCTTCCTGCGCTCGTCGCCGTAGCGGAGCGTCCCCTCGCCCTTCACGATGAAGAACATCTCCTCCTCGGCGCGGTGGCTGTGGAAGGGGCAGGAGACCTTGCCGGGCTGGACCACGTCGTAGGAATAGCCCAGGTCCTTCGCGCCCACCCGCGGGCCGATGCGCACGGAGCCGGACTCGAACCGGCCGCCGGCGGCGGAGAAATGCTCCAGCTCCAGCTCGTCGATGTTCACCACGCGCGAATCGATCACGCTCACCGGTCGATCTCCCCGAACACGATGTCCATCGTGCCGATGATGGCCACCACGTCCGCGATCATGTGGCCGCGCGTGAGCTCGTCCATGGCCGCCAGGTGCGGGAATCCCGGCGCGCGGATCTTGAGCCGCCAGGGCTTGTTGGCGCCGTCGGAAACGAGGTAGATGCCGAACTCTCCCTTCGGGTGCTCGACCGCCGCGTACACCTCGCCCGGCGGAACGTGCATGCCCTCGGTGAAGAGCTTGAAGTGGTGGAT
>CAZNWZ010000366.1:0-1812 GCA_964576455.1 uncultured Lysobacter sp. | reverse complement strand
ACCATCGCGCCGCGGTCGCGGATCACGTCGACCTTGAGGGGCACGCGCATCCACAGCGCCACCGACCCCGCCACGACCACCGTCGTGAGGATCGCGGTGTAGACGAGGGTGCGAGGGCGGATGAAGCGCCGGACGATGCCCGCGAGCCCCGCGTTCTCCTGCATCGCGTGCTCGGTGGAATAGCGGATGAGACCCTTCGGGTAGCCCATCTTCTCCATCACCTGGTCGCAGCCGTCGATGCAGGCGGCGCAGCCGATGCACTCGTACTGCAGGCCGTCGCGGATGTCGATGCCCGTGGGACAGACCTGCACGCAGACGTTGCAGTCGACGCAGTCCCCCAGGCCCAGGGACTTCGGGTCGGCCTTCTTGCCGCGGGCGCCGCGCGGATCGCCGCGCTCGCGGTCGTAGGCGATGACGAGGGTGTCCTGGTCGAACATCGCGCCCTGGAAGCGGGCGTAGGGGCACATGTACTTGCAGACCTGCTCGCGCATCCAGCCGGCGTTGCCGTAGGTGGCGAAGCCGTAGAAGAAGACCCAGAAGGTCTCCCAGGGCCCCAGCGAGAAGGAGAGCACCGAGCCGCCCAGCACCTTGATGGGCGTGAAGTAGCCCACGAAGGTGAAGCCGGTCCAGAACGCGAAGGCCGCCCACGCGGCGTGCTTGCCGGCCTTGATGCCGAACTTGCGGGCGGTGAGCGGGGCGGCGTCCAGCTTGGTCCGGGCATTGCGGTCGCCCTCGAACAGGCGCTCGATCCAGAGGAAGATCTCGGTGTAGACCGTCTGCGGGCAGGCGTAGCCGCACCACAGGCGGCCGGCGACGGCCGTGAAGAGGAAGAGCGAGACGGCCGCCGTCACCAGCAGCAGGGTGAGGTAGATGAAGTCCTGCGGCCAGAAGACCAGGCCGAAGATGTAGAACTTGCGCGCCCCGAGGTCGAAGAGGACCGCCTGGCGGTCGTTCCAGGCGAGCCACGGAAGGCCGTAGAAGATGACCTGGGTGAGCCAGACCGCGGCCCAGCGCAAGGTGGCGAACCACCCCGTGACGGCGCGCGGGTAGATCTTCCTGCGGACCTCGAAGAGGCCGCGTTCCACCTCCTCGCGGGCGGCCGCCGAAGCGACCGCCCGCAGGGGGGCGGCGGGCGCGGGCTTCGCCGCGCCCGTTCCGGCGCCGGGCGCCGGTTGCGTCACTTCGCCCCGGCCGGCGGCTGGGAGAGACCCCAGACGTAGGCGGCGATGAGGCGGGAGCGCTCGGGACCGAGGAACTCCTTGTGCGCGGGCATCACGTTGGTGCGGCCCTTGTCGATCTGCTCGCTGATCGCGGCGAGCGAGCCGCCGTGGAGCCAGACCTTGTCCGTGAGGTTGGGCGCGCCGAGGGCCGGGTTGCCCTTGGCCTCGGGCCCGTGGCAGGCGGCGCAGGCCGCGAACTTCGCCTTCCCCGCCTCCGCGAGCTTCGCGTCGTGCGCCGCGCCGGAGAGCGAGAGCACGTAGTTGGCGACCTCCTTCACGCCCTCGGGACCGCCGACCGCGGCGCCCATGGGGGGCATCAGGCCGTTGCGGCCCTCCAGGATCGAGGTGAGGATCGCCTGCGGCTCGCCGCCCCACAGCCAGTCGCCGTCGGCGAGGTTGGGGAAGCCCTTCGCGCCGCGCGCGTCCGAGCCGTGGCATTGCGAGCAATAGGTGAGGAACATGCGTTCGCCCATGGCCTTGGCCTGCGGGTCCTTCGCGATCGCCTCGATCTCCATGGCGGCGTACTTCTTGAAGACGGGCCCGTAGGTGGCGTCGGCCTTGGCCTGCTCGGCCTGGTACTGGCCCGTCGAGG
>CAZNWZ010000365.1:0-1825 GCA_964576455.1 uncultured Lysobacter sp. | reverse complement strand
CGAGAAGGACGCGGCGCTCGAGCGCCGCTTCCAGAAGGTGCTGGTCGACGAGCCGAGCGTGGAATCGACCATCGCCATCCTGCGCGGGCTGCAGGAGAAGTACGAGGTCCACCACGGCGTGGACATCACCGACCCCGCGATCGTCGCCGCGGCCGAGCTTTCGCACCGCTACATCACCGACCGGTTCCTCCCGGACAAGGCCATCGACCTCATCGACGAGGCGGCCGCGCGCATCAAGATGGAGATCGACTCCAAGCCCGAGTCGATGGACCGGCTCGACCGCCGCCTCATCCAGCTCAAGATCGAGCGCGAGGCGGTGAGGAAGGAGAAGGACGAGGCCTCGAGGAAGCGACTGGAACTCCTCGAGGCGGAGATCGCGAAGCTCGAGAAGGAATACGCCGACCTCGAGGAGGTCTGGAGCGCGGAGAAGCACGCCGTGCAGGGCTCGGCCTCCATCAAGGAGGAGGCCGAGAAGGTGAAGCTCGCCATGGAGGAGGCCCGCCGCCGGGGCGATTGGGCGCGCATGAGCGAGCTGCAGTACGGCAGGCTCCCGCAGCTCGAGGCGCAGCTGAGGAAGGCCGACAAGGCCGAGGGCGGGGCGAAGCCGAAGCTGCTGCGCACGGAGGTCGGCGCCGAGGAGATCGCGGAGGTCGTCTCGCGCGCCACCGGCATCCCGGTATCGAAGATGATGCAGGGCGAGCGCGAGAAGCTCGTGCACATGGAGGAGAAGCTGCACGAGCGCGTCGTGGGCCAGGGCGAGGCCGTGCGCCTCGTCGCCGACGCCATCCGCCGCTCGCGCGCCGGGCTCTCCGACCCCGACCGGCCCTACGGCTCGTTCCTCTTCCTCGGCCCCACGGGCGTGGGCAAGACGGAGCTGTGCAAGGCGCTCGCGGCCTTCCTCTTCGACTCCGAGGATCACCTCATCCGCGTCGACATGAGCGAGTTCATGGAGAAGCACTCCGTGGCGCGGCTCATCGGCGCGCCGCCGGGCTACGTCGGCTACGAGGAGGGCGGCTACCTGACGGAAGCGGTGCGGCGCAAGCCCTACAGGGTGATCCTGCTCGACGAGGTCGAGAAGGCCCACCCGGACGTCTTCAACGTGCTGCTGCAGGTGCTCGACGACGGCCGCATGACCGACGGCCAGGGGCGAACCGTGGACTTCAAGAACACGGTGATCGTGATGACCTCCAACCTCGGCTCGCAGATGATCCAGCAGATGGCCGACAGCGACTACGAGGTGGTCAAGCTCGCGGTCATGGGCGAGGTGAAGTCGAACTTCCGCCCGGAGTTCGTCAACCGCATCGACGAGATCGTGGTCTTCCACGCGCTCGGCGAGGAGCACATCCGTGACATCGCGAGGATCCAGCTGCGCTACCTCACCGAGCGGCTCGCGAAGCTCGAGATGGGCCTGGAGGTGACCGACGCGGCGCTCGCGCAGCTCGCCGCCGCGGGCTTCGATCCGGTCTACGGCGCGCGGCCCCTCAAGCGCGCGATCCAGCAGTCGGTCGAGAACCCGCTCGCCCGGGAGATCCTGGAGGGACGCTTCGCCGCCAAGGACAGGATCGTGGTCGACGCCGGCAAGGAAGGGACCGTGTTCCGCAAGGCGGGCGAGAAGGCGAAGAAGGCCGCCTGAGGCGCGCCCGCCCGCGGCGGCGTAGGATCGGGCGATGCAGACCCGCCAGGATCTCGAACGGCGCGTGCGAGAGCTCGAGGCCGAGGTCGCGAGCCTCAGGGCAGGCGGCCGCTTTCGCACCGTGCGCTACCGCTCGGCCGCCGAGTTCGGCGGCCTGCCGCTCGTGGCCATCGCCACGGGCCCCGATCCCGC
>CAZNWZ010000364.1:0-1829 GCA_964576455.1 uncultured Lysobacter sp. | reverse complement strand
AGGGCGTACTCGTGGAAGATGTCCTTCGAGGGCCAGGTGGACTGCCAGCGCATCGCGATCGGGCCCTGGGCCTTGGCGATCATCGGGAAGGCGAGCGCGGAGGCGCCGGCGGCGCCGGCCAGGAACTTGCGGCGGGAAACTTGCGTCGCGGGTTTCGCGACATTGGTCTTATCGGTCATCAGGAATCTCCTCGGGTGGTGTTGTTGCGCTCTTCGGAAGGCGGCTATTCTGGCGCGCCGCCCCGACGGGGCGGACGATTCGCCGGATTGACACGGAATCCTAATTCTCCGGAGGGGGGTAAGGCAATAGAAACCGGGCCCTGCGGCCCGGGGCGGGCCGTGTCGGCGCCCGGTCAGGCACCCGGGGCGGCATTCCGGCGCCCCAGGAGCCAGGCGAGGACCGGGGGCGTGGCCAGGGTGGTGAGGATGACCATCGCCACGATCACGGAAAACATCTGCTCGCCGACCACCCCCAGCTGCCGGCCGATGGCCGCGAATATCAGGCCGACCTCCCCCCGTGGAACCATGCCCCAGCCGACGACCCAGCGGTTCACGGGCCCGGCCGCGGCCCCGGAAAGCACCTTCCCGGCGATGGCCGCGATCGTGAGCCCGAGAGCCACCGCGACCACGGCGGGGTCGGCCAGGGCATCGAGCTTTACCTGCATCCCGGTATAAACGAAGAATACCGGGACGAGGAAGTGGCCCAGGGGCTCCAGCAGGTGCCGGTGGTGGTGTTCCTGGTAGCAGTCGAGGGACGCGCGCGCGCGCCTTGCCTCCTCGGCGGGCAGCCGTTCCACGAGCGGCCGCAATTCGCGCACGATCCCGGGCTCCCCGAAATCGCGCAGGAAGATGGGCTCGAGGAGCACCCCGGCCGCAAAGGCGCCGATGATGGGCGCAAGCCCGATCGCCTGCGCGAGCCAGGCGAGTCCCAGGCCCACGCACAGCAGGAGGGTGAGCTTGGTGGCCATGGAGTCGCTCACGCGTGCGAGCAGCCTCGCCAGGTGCGGCGCGATCGCGCGCCCGATCACCACCGCCCCCACCAGGAAGGCGAAGGCCTTCAGCATGATGACGGCCACATCGCCCGCGCTCACGGTGCCGCTCTGCACGAAGCCGGTCACCACGGCGAGGATCACCAGCCCCAGCACGTCGTCGATCACGGCCGCGCCCAGGACGATGCGCGCCTCGGCCGAGTCGAGCCGGCCGGCGTCGCGGAACACCCGGCCCGAAATGCCGACCGAGGTGGCGCAAAGGGTGGCGCCGACGAACAGGTAGGCCTTGAAATCGAGTCCGGGGAGGAGCCATGGCCCGACGACGAAGGTCCCGAGCACGAACGGCGCCGCCACCCCGATCACGGCGACCGCCAGCGCCCGCGCGCCCACCTTGGCGAGTTCGCCCACGGTGGTCTCGAGCCCGATCTGGAAGAGGAGGATCACCACGCCCAGTTCCGCGAACACCAGGAGGATCGGATCCTCGCCGGCCCGGTCGAAGAAGCCGATCCCGACGAGCGCGAGGTTGCCGAGGAGAACCCCCATCAGGAGCTCGCCCAGCACGGCGGGAACGCCCCACCTCTCCACGAAGGACGAAAGGCGCGCGAGGAACAGGATGATCGCGAGCCAGAGGAACGTCTGCCCCGCGGCAGCCGATCCGGCCGCGACCGCGTCGCCGGCGGCGAAGGCCGCGAGCGCCGCCATCGCGAGAGCCGCGTGCCGCGTCCGCAAGGGGAAGGCCTCGCGCTTCAGCGCGCGGGCACCGTCGCCGCGGGAGCGGCGTGCGCTCCGCCCTTGTGCGGCTCGTGCGGCTCCCAGCCGACCACCGCCAGCATCACGAGGT
>CAZNWZ010000363.1:0-1836 GCA_964576455.1 uncultured Lysobacter sp. | reverse complement strand
GCTCGCCGAAGGCAACGAGGCCGCCTTCGCCATCGACGTCTCGAGCATCACCTTCGGCCACGGCGTCCTGAAGGAAGCCGGCGAGCACGCGCGGGCGCTGGGGATGACGCGCGTGGCCCTCTTCACGGACGCGACCCTGGCCGCCCTGCCCTATGTCGCGCAGGTGCGCGACTCCCTGCGCGCGGCGGGGCTCGACGTGGCCGTCTTCGACGAATCGCGGGTCGAGCCCACGGACCAGTCCTTCCTCGCCGCCGCGAAGTTCGCCGCCGAGGGCAAGTTCGACGGCTACGTGTCCGTCGGCGGCGGCTCCGTCATGGACACCGCCAAGGCCGCGAACCTCTACGCCACCTGGCCGGCCGAGTTCCTCGACTACGTGAATGCCCCCATCGGCAAGGGCAAGGCGGTGCCGGGGCCGCTCAAGCCCCACATCGCCTGCCCCACCACCTGCGGCACGGGCTCGGAGTGCACCGGCATCGCCATCTTCGACCTGCTCTCGATGCAGGTGAAGACCGGGATCGCCTCGCGCAGGCTCCGCCCCTCGCTCGCCCTCATCGACCCCGCGACCACCTACACGCTCCCGAAGAACGTGGTCGCGGCGAGCGGCTTCGACATCCTCTCGCACGCGCTCGAGTCCTTCACCGCGAGGCCCTACACGCGGCGCGCGGCACCCGGGAAGCCGGGGCTGCGCCCCATGAGCCAGGGCGCCAATCCCTGGAGCGACATCGGCTGCGAGGCGGCGCTCAAGCTCCTCGGGCAGTACCTGGAGCGCGGGGTGAACGACGCTTCCGACCGCGAGGCGCGCGACAACCTCATGTATGCCGCGACGCTGGCCGGCATCGCCTTCGGAAACTCCGGCGTGCACGTGCCCCACGGCATGGCCTACTCGGTGGCGGGGCTGGTGCGCGACTTTCACCCCGAGGGCTATCCCGGCGAGGAGCCCATCGTCCCGCACGGCATGAGCGTGGTGGTGAACGCGCCCTCGGTCTTCCGCTTCACGGCCTGCGCCTGCCCGGACCGCCACATCGCCGCGGCCGGGTGGCTGGGAGCGGAGACGCGTGGCGCCAGCGACGAGGACGCGGGCGAGGTGGTCGCGAATCAGCTCATCGCGATGATGAAGGCCACGCAGATCCCGAACGGGATCGGCGGCGTGGGCTACGGGAAGGACGATGCGAAGGCGCTCGCGAAGGGGGCGTGGGCGCAGCAGCGGCTGCTCACGAATTCCCCGCGCGAGGTCACCGAGGAGAGCCTCGAGGGGCTGTACCTGGGAGCGCTGAGGTACTGGTGACCGCCGCCGACGCGCGCGAGACTCTAGAGGCCGGCCGGGATCTTCGAAGCCATCATCTTCCGCCGGTCCCGCCTGCGCCCGTCGACGACGAACGTGCCGTCGCCCACCGCGTGGATCGTGCGCTTCTCCTTGCGCGCGGGATTCACCCACGCGGCCACGCCCTGCAGCACGACGATGTTGTGCCGCCGGACGAAGTCGACGACCTTGCACTCGATGTTGGCCAGGCACTCCCCGATGAGCGGCGCCTTGACGACCTTGCCCGGCACGGGCGTGAGCCGGAACCGGGCGAACTTGTCCGTGTCGGCGCCCGAGCAGGTCCCGATCCCGATCGCCTTGTCCAGGAGGTCGGCCCCGGGAATCGCGATGACGCATTCCCGCTTCCTGCGCAGCGCCCGGAAGGAGTAGTTCCACTCCCCTGTCGTGATGGCCAGCACCGGGGCGAAATCCACCACCAGGGTCCACGAGATGGTCATGACGTTGGGCTTCTTTCCGTCGTGGGTCGTCACGAGGACGACCGGTCCCGGCTCCATCCAGGTGAAGGCCCTGCCGAG
>CAZNWZ010000362.1:0-1847 GCA_964576455.1 uncultured Lysobacter sp. | reverse complement strand
CATCCGCTACCGCCTGCAGGACGGCCGGTGGGTGAAGGAGCGGCTCGCGCCCTGACCGGATCTCGCCGCGCCTCACTCCGGGGAGTGCAGCCCCACCCGGTTGCCTTCGCTGTCGAGGAAGTGCGCGTACCAGCCGTACTCGGGCGTGATGAGCGTCTTGCCCACGAGGACCTTGCCGCCGGCGCCCTCCACCCGCGAGAGCACCGCGGAGAGGTCCCGGCCGCCGTTCAGGTAGACGATCGTCCCCTGCGCCGCGGGCTCGCAGCCCTCGCCGTGGACGATGGCCCCGCCCACGCCCTTGCCCTCCTCGTGCAGCAGGAAGCCCATCATCGTGCCGCCCAGCGGCATGACCGGCATCTCGAAGTCGAAGATCCGCGAATAGAACGCGCGCGCGCGATCGAAGTCGCGGGCCGGGATCTCGAACCAGTTGAGGGCGTTGGTCGTCATTTCCATGGCGGGTCTCCTCCTCGGGCGGGTTGGCCTGCTCAGGGGGCCGCGGCCGCCTCGCCGTCCGGCGGCGAGGCGTCGTGGCGGCCGACGATGCGGTTGCGGCCCGTGTGCTTGGCCTGGTAGAGCCGCGAGTCCGCGGCGGCGAAGACCTTGTCCCAGTCGGCGCCGTCGGCCGGCAGCTCGGCGATGCCGCCGCTCAGGGTGACCTCGAGGCGCTCGCCGCGGTGGATCATGGGGTTGCGCACGACCGCCTCCCGCAGCCGGTCGGCGGCGGCGGTGGCGCCGCCCGACTGGTGCCCGCACAGCAGGACGACGAACTCCTCGCCGCCCAGGCGGCCCAGCACGTCCTCGGTGCGCTTGGCCTGCGCGAGGATCCGGCCCACGTGGCACAGGAGCGCGTCGCCCACCAGGTGACCGTGGGCGTCGTTCACCTCCTTGAAGCGGTCCATGTCGAGCACGGCGAGCGCGAACCCGTTGCCGGTGCGCGACCACCGCGCCGCCTCCTGCTCGAAGCGCGCGAGGATCGCGCGCCGGTTGGCGAGGCCGGTGAGCGGGTCCGTGAAGGCCATGTGCGCCATGGCCGCGTGGACGCCCCGGACTTCCACCCAGAACAGGCCGAACGTCGCTCCCACGCCCACGAGGATCTGGGCGATGGCGAAGGCGGACACGACCATGTCGAGGCGGTCGCGGTCCACCGGCTCGGCCAGCAGCGGCGGCATCGCGATGATGCGCACCCACCACACCAGCACCGCGCTCGCCAGCACCAGCGCGACGAAGCGCGTCGCGCGCTCGGCGTCCCGCACCGGGTGCAGCAGGAGCATCGCCGTCCCGTAGGCGAAGAACACCGTTGCCGTGACCGTCGGCGCGATGATGTTCACCGCCGCGCTCGCCGGCAGCGCGAAGTTGCCGACCGCCAGCACCAGGACCGTGGCCGCCACGCCCGACAGGGACACCGGCCAGTTCAGGCGCCGGTCGGCGTAGTGCAGCACGCCGTGGATCGTGAACGTGGCGGACAGCGCGATGAGCGCGTTGCCCAGGAAACTCGCCACCGGCCGGGAGAACACGAGCCCCAGCGTGAGGGCGAGGCCCGCCGCGTACACCACGAGCCCCCGTCCCCACCAGCGAAGCGCCGGCGCCTCGCGCTCGCCCCGCGAGGCCGCGAGGCACAGCGCCCCCAGCATGACGTGCACGCTGAGGAGGGCGAGGATCAGGAACTGCGCGCGGTTCACGGCGGGCGGGGAGGCCGGGCCCTCAGGCCGCTGCGACGACGAGGATCTCGATCTTGTAGGCGGGATTGGCGAGCTTCGCCTCGATCGTGGCGCGCGCGGGCGTGTGTCCCGGCACCACCCAGCGCTCCCACACCGAGTTCATGGCCGCGAAGTCGCCCATGTCGGGCA
>CAZNWZ010000361.1:0-1860 GCA_964576455.1 uncultured Lysobacter sp. | reverse complement strand
AGCATCGAGCTCTTGCCGGCGCCGTTGGGGCCGATGATGGCGCGGATCTCGTGCTCGCGGACGTCGAAGCTGATGTCGGTGAGCGCCTTCACGCCGCCGAAGGAGAGCGAGATGTTCTCCAGCTCGAGGATCACGTCGCCGAACCGTCGGGCGGGGCTGTTCATGGCGCCCTCACGCGGCCTTCGCGGCGGCCGCCGGAGCGAAGGTCCTCGCCTCGTGCACGGCGAGCTGCGCGCGCACCGTGCCCGTGCGCCCGTCCTCGAAGCGCATGGCCGCCTCCACCCAGCAGTGGTCCGCGCCCGTGTAGAGCGCGTGGATCACCGACTCGTACTTCTCCGCGATGAACCGCCGGCGGACCTTGCGCGTGCGGGTGAGCTCGCCGTCGTCGGCGTCGAGCTCCTTGTGCAGGACCACGAAGCGGTGGATCTGGCTGCCGGAGAGCTTGGGGTCGGCCGCGAGGTCCGCGTTCACCTTCTCCACGCACTCGCGGATGAGCTCGCAGACCTGCGGCTTGGCGGCGAGGTCCTGGTAGCCCGCGTACGCGATGCCGCGCCGCTCGGCCCAGTCGCCCACGGCCTGCATGTCGATGTTGATCATGGCCGTGGCCTCGGGGCGCCCGTCGCCGAAGGCCACCGCCTCCTTGATCGTGGTGAAGAACTTGAGCTTGTTCTCGAGGTACTTGGGCGCGAAGAGCGTGCCGTCCTGGAGCTTGCCCACGTCCTTGGCGCGGTCGATGATCTTCAGGTGCCCGTCGGCGTCGAAGTAGCCCGCGTCCCCGGTGTGGTACCAGCCTTCGGCGTCCTTCACCTCGCGCGTGGCCTCGGGGTTCTGGTGGTACTCGACGAAGAGGCCCGGGGTCCTCAGGACGATCTCGCCGTTGTCGAGGAGCCGCACCTCGACCCCCTTCATCGGCGGGCCCACGGTGTCGGGCTTCACCTGCCCGTTGGGCTGCACGCACACCATCACGCAGGTCTCGGTCTGGCCGTAGATCTGCTTGAGGTTGATGCCCAGCGAGCGGTAGAAGACGAAGAGGTCGGGGCCGATCGCCTCCCCCGCCGTGTAGGCCACGCGGATGCGCGTCATGCCGAGCGTGTTGCGCAGCGGCCCGTAGATCAGGACCTGCCCGAGCGCGTAGAGCGTTCGCTCGGCGAAGGACACCGGCTTGCGGTCGAGGAGCCGGGAGCCGACGCCCCTCGCCACGTCCATGAAGTAGCGGTACAGCCAGCGCTTCAGGCGACCGGCGTCCTCCATGCGGATCGTCACCTGCGTGAGGAGCGCCTCCAGCACCCGCGGCGGCGCGAAGTAGTAGGTGGGACCGATCTCGCGCATGTCGGTGATGACGGTGTCGGCGGACTCGGGGCAGTTGATGCGGAAGCCCGTGACCAGCCACTGCGCGTAGGAGAAGAGGTTCTGCCCGATCCAGGCCATGGGGAGGTAGGCGAGCACCTCCTCGTCGTCGCGCAGGCCCTCGAGCTCGGCGTAGGCGCGGCCGGTGCGGATGAGGTTGTCGTAGGAGAGCACCACGCCCTTGGGCATGCCCGTCGTGCCCGAGGTGTAGAGCATGATCGCGGTGTCGGCCCCGCGCCCGGCGTCCACGTGCTCGTCGAGGAAGTCGGCCCGGCCCTTCGCGAAGGCCTCGCCCTCGGCGCGCAGCGTGTCGTAGGCGACGAGCTCGTCGCGGTGGTAGTGGCGGAAGCCGCGCGGGTCGTCGTAGGCGATGAGCCTCAGCCTGGGGCACTGGGGCAGGATCTCGAAGAGCTTGTCGGCCTGCTCCTGGTCCTCGACGATCGCGATCTCGATCTCGGCGTTCTGGAAGACGTAGGTCATCTCCGGCGCCGGGGCGTCCTGGTAGAACGGCAC
>CAZNWZ010000360.1:0-1863 GCA_964576455.1 uncultured Lysobacter sp. | reverse complement strand
TCTAGCCGCGCCCTTTCCCGCCCCGGGCGTGTGGAAATTTCCACATTCCCGCCCCCGATCTTTCATCCGTAACACGGCGCATTCCTCCGGCGATCGCCCGGCGCCCGGTGCGTAGTCTGGGCACCAACGCGAGACGAAACGTCGCGCCGCCCGAAACCGGCAGGGGCCTGCCGGGGGGCCGCAAGGGAAAAGGGAAACGCCATGGAACTCATCGCCGCCGCCGTCGCCTTCTACGCCATCGTCCTGCCGGTCTTCCTCGTCCTCGAGATGGGCGGCTCGCACCCCGGCGCCCCCCGCTGGCCGGCCCGGATGCCCAGCGCCGAGGAAGCCGCCGCCGCCTGGATGGCCGCCCACCCCCTCAAGTCCCGCCCGGTCGCCGCCAACGACGACGTCGAGCGGCTGGCCGCCTGAACGGGGCGCGCCGAAATGGACCTGTCACCTTTCGTGATTACCCTCCTCGCCGTGACCGTGCCGCTGCTCGCCCTGCTGGGCGTCGCCGCCTGGCTGGCCGGGCGCCGCGTGGACCGGATCCGGGTGGTCGGCCGGGACGGCCGGACCCTGGCGGAGGTGGTCATCGCCGGCCGCCAGCCGGCGGACTGAGGCGCCGGAACCCCCTCCCGGACGCGTTTCGTCCCCGGATTTCGCCAGTTCGTCGCATCGGGCTGGCGGGGGGTGGGCGGCAGCCCTAGATTGCGATCCAACGCGGGACGAAACCCGCGGCCCCTCCCGGAAAGAGGGGGGCGAAACGACCCGAAAACGAACACGAACCCGGAGACCGAAAATGAACCTCTTCCTCGAAAACGCGCAACTGATCGCCGTCGCCGTTCCCGTCCTCACGCTGGCCGCCATGAACCTGCTCCTGGCCCTCGGCGGCGAGCGCGGCACCCTGCTCCTGCCCAGCGCCGGTCCCTTCGAGGCCGTGCGCCGCGCCGCCAACACGGTGCCCGCCGCCACGATCCCGGCGCGTCCCGAAAAGCCCGCCAACGACCCGGATTTCCGCCGCGCCGCCTGAACCGGCGCCGCCGCACCGGCCGGCGGGGGCCCACCCCCCGGCCAGGTCTCCCGGGCCTGAACGCTTCCCCCCTCGCATGGCCGGACCTCGTGTCCGGCCATTTTCTTTGGGGGCCGCGCCCCGGCCGGCCGCACCGCCCGTCGGCGGCCGGGCGCCGGCGGGCGGGCGGCAACCTGACACCTCCGCCCGGGGCGGTTACACTGTCTGCCCCGACCGAGCGCCCCGTGAGCCCCGCCTCCCCCATCGACGCCCGCTTCGAAGGCGAGATCGCCCGCTACAACCGCTGGCGCGAGGACCTCACGCGTTCCGTGACCGCGTACCACGACTGGCTCGAGTCCAACGGCCAGCTCGACGTCCAGCAGTCCATCCGCTTCTACGATCTGCTGGAGAACCTGAACAAGGGCCGGCTGATGCTCGCCTTCCTCGCGGAGTTCTCGCGCGGCAAGTCCGAGCTCATCAACGCGCTCTTCTTCTCGAGCTTCAAGGAGCGGCTGCTGCCCTCCGACGTGGGCCGCACGACGATGTGCCCGACGGAGATCTTCCACGACCCGAGCGAGGAGCCGTACCTGAAGCTCCTGTCGGTGGAGACGCGCTACCGCGACGAGTCGATCTCGCAGCTCAAGAACAACCCCGTCGAGTGGAGCAAGATCCGGCTCAACACGGGCTCCGCCGCCGAGATGAAGAAGACGCTCGCGGCGCTCGCCGACACCAAGAAGGTGTACGCGCTGGAGGCCCGCATGCTGGGCCTCGCGCCCATGATGAACGAGAACGGCGAGCTTCCCGGCGAGGAGGAGCTGGTCGAGGTGCCGGCGTGGCGCTACGCCATGATCAACTACCCGCACCCGCTGCTC
>CAZNWZ010000359.1:0-1878 GCA_964576455.1 uncultured Lysobacter sp. | reverse complement strand
CGCGGCTTCGCGGTGGTGCACTGCCTGGGCATCCTCACCTCGATCTTCAGCGCGGTGATGGTCTCGCGCGGCATCGTGAACCTCATCTACGGCGGCCGCAGGAAGGTCGCCAGGGTCTCGATCGGCAACACCGAGTGGCACAAGGCGGAGAAGGCGGCCTGAGGGCCGCCCGAGACGAACGAACCGGGAAACCACCATGGAATTCTTCAAGATCCGGCGAACGATCCCGTTCATGCGCCACGCGCTGGCGTTCAACGTGATCTCGCTGGTCACGTTCGTGCTGGCGGTGGGCTTCCTCGCCGTGCGCGGCCTGCACTTCTCCATCGAGTTCACCGGCGGCACGGTGATGGAGGTCACGCACGACAAGCCGGCCCAGCCCGACCGCATCCGCGACGCCCTCGGCGCGGCGGGATTCAAGGACATCAACGTCCTCAAGTTCGGCTCCTCGCAGGACGTGCTGATCCGCCTGCCCCTGAAGCCCAACCCGGACCCCAAGGTCCAGAACGAGGAGATGCAGAAGCAGAGCACGGCGGCCATGGAGGTGCTCAGGACGGTCGACGCCTCCGCCCGGATCGTGCGCACGGAATTCGTGGGCGGGCAGGTGGGCAAGGAACTCGCCACTGACGGGGCGCTCGCGCTCCTCGTGGTCTGCCTGGGGATCATGGTGTACCTCGCCTTCCGCTTCGAGTGGCGCTTCGCCGTGGCCACGATCCTCGCCAACCTGCACGACGTGGTCATCATCCTGGGCATGTTCGCGGCCTTCCAGTGGGAGTTCTCGCTGCCGGTGCTCGCCGCCGTGCTCGCGATCCTGGGGTACTCCGTGAACGAGTCGGTGGTCGTCTTCGACCGCGTGCGCGAGAACTTCCGCAAGATGCGCCGCGCCGGCGTGGACGAGATCATGGACGCGTCCATCACCGGCACGATCTCGCGCACGATCATCACCCACGGCTCGACGCAGATGATGGTGCTCTCCATCCTCTTCTTCGGCGGCGCCAGCCTGTACTACTTCGCGCTCGCCCTCACGATCGGCATCTGCTTCGGCATCTACTCGTCGGTGCTGGTCGCCGCCCCGCTCGCCAAGTACCTCGGCGCCTCGCGCGAGGACTTCGTGAAGCCGGAGAGGAAGGCCGCCGAGCCCGTGGTGCCCTGACGCCGTGGAGCTCATCGCGGGGCTCCTGGACATCGTCCTGCGGCTCGACGTCCACCTCGGCGCCCTCATCCGCGACTACGGGGCCTGGGTCTACGCGATCCTCTTCGCGGTGATCTTCGCGGAGACGGGGCTCGTGGTGACGCCCTTCCTGCCCGGGGATTCGCTCCTCTTCGTGGCGGGGGCGCTCGCCGCCCTCGGCGGCCTCGACGTGCACCTGCTGGTGGCCAGCCTCACGGCCGCCGCCATCCTCGGCAACACCACCAACTACGCGATCGGCCGCTGGCTGGGGCGGCGCTTCTTCGACGAGGGCCGCTCGCGCTGGGTGAAGCGCGAGCACCTCGAGCGCACGCACGCGTTCTACGAGCGCCACGGCGGGGTGGCGGTGGTCATCTCCCGATTCCTGCCCATCGTCCGCACGTACGTTCCCTTCGTGGCGGGCCTCGCGCACATGGGCGCCGCGAGCTTCACCGCGTACAACGTGGGAGGGGCCGTCCTGTGGGTCGCCTCGCTCGGGTACGCGGGCTACTTCTTCGGCAACCTGCCCTGGGTGCGCGCCAACCTCACGTTCATCATCCTGGCCATCATCGCCGTGAGCCTGCTGCCGCTCGTCGTGGCGGCCTGGAAGGCGCGGCGCGCTTGACGGCCGGCGCGCGCGTCACCAGGATCTCCCCCATGCCCGTCCTCGAGTCCCACGTCTTCGACATCACGCGCGCCATCCAGCTCGCGGT
>CAZNWZ010000358.1:0-1883 GCA_964576455.1 uncultured Lysobacter sp. | reverse complement strand
TCGGCGAAGTTCCTCTCGCACGTGCGGCGCGCGAAGGAGTTCGGCATCCGCTCGGCCAGCGCCGACTTCGACTTCGCGGAGGTGATGGAGCGCGTGCGGTCGGTGGTGAAGGCGATCGAGCCCCACGATTCCGTGGAGCGCTACACCGGGCTGGGCGTGGACGTGGTGGCGGGCACGGCGAGGATCACCGGCCCCTGGACCGTGGAGATCGCGAAGGACGACGGGACGAGGCAGGTGCTCGCGACGCGCAACATCGTCATCGCCGCGGGGGCGCGCCCCTTCGTCCCGCCCATCCCGGGGCTCGCGGAGGCGGGGCCCCTCACGTCCGACACGGTGTGGTCCCTGCGCAGGCTCCCGCCGCGCCTCGCCGTGCTGGGCGGCGGGCCCATCGGCTGCGAGCTGGCGCAGGCCTTCGCGCGCTTCGGCGCGAAGGTGACGCAGGTGGAGATGCTGCCTCGCCTCATGGTGCGCGAGGATCCGGAAGTCTCCGAGCTCGTGCGCCGTCGCTTCGAGGCCGAGGGCGTCGACGTGCTCACGGGCCACAAGGCGAAGGCGGTCGTGGTCGAGGGGGGGGAGAAGGTCCTCGTCGTCGAGGGCCCGGACGGCGAGCGGCGGGTGGCCTTCGACGAGATCCTCGTGGCGGTCGGCCGCGTGGCCAACACCGAGGGCTACGGCCTCGAGGAGCTGGGCATCCCGGTGACGAAGGGCCGCACCGTGGAGGTGAACGAGTTCCTCGAGACGGCGTACCCGAACATCCTCGCCTGCGGCGACGTCGCCGGGCCCTACCAGTTCACGCACACGGCCTCGCACATGGCGTGGTACGCGTCGGTGAACGCGCTCTTCGGCCGGTTCCGCAAGTTCCGGGTCGACTGGTCGGTGGTCCCCTGGGCCACCTTCACGGAGCCGGAAGTGGCGCGCGTGGGATTGAACGAGCAGGAGGCCAAGGAAAGGGGCATCGCCCACCAGGTCGTCACCTACGGCATCGACGACCTCGACCGCGCGATCGCCGACGGCGAGGCGCACGGCTTCGTGAAGGTGATCGTGAAGCCGGGCACGGACACGATCCTGGGGGCCACGATCGTGGGCGAGCACGCCGGCGACCTGGTCACGGAGTTCGTCTCGGCCATGCGCCACCGCATCGGGCTGAACCGCATCCTGGGGACCATTCACGTCTACCCCACCCTCGCGGAGGCCAACAAGTTCGCCGCCGGTGCCTGGAAGCGCTCGACGGTCACTCGCGGCCAGATGGACTTCCTCTCGGCCTTCCACGCCTGGACGCGGGGCGAGGGCACGCTCGGCGGGGTGCTCGCGCGCGCCGGGGGCCTCGTCTCCGACAGGCGCCCGTACCACGACCCGTCCCGGCACTGACGCCATGATCCGCGCCTTCCTGCTGGCTGCCGGCCTGATCGTCGCCGCCACGGCCCACGCCTTCGACCATTCCCACGCGGCCTGGGACGCGCTCGTGAAGCGGCACGTGAAGCTCGTGGACGGCGGCAGGGCCTCGCAGGTGCGCTACGCGGACTTCGCGAAGGACCGCTCGGCGCTCAAGGCCTACCTCGCGGAGGTCTCGGCGGTGGGCGAGGGGGAGTTCCGCGGCTGGACGAAGCCGCGGCAGATGGCCTTCCTCGTGAACGCCTACAACGCGTACACGGTCGAGCTGGTCCTCTCGAGGTACCCGGACCTCAAGTCGATCCGCGACCTCGGCAACATCCTTTTCAACAGCCCCTGGAAGCGCAAGTTCTTCACGCTCCTCGGCCGCGAGGAGAGCCTCGACGGGATCGAGCACGGGATGCTGAGGAAGCCCGGCGCCTACGACGAGCCGCGCGTGCACTACGCGGTGAACTGCGCCTCCGTGGGCTGCCCGATGCTGCGCGAGGAGGCCT
>CAZNWZ010000357.1:0-1887 GCA_964576455.1 uncultured Lysobacter sp. | reverse complement strand
GATCCCGTCCACCGTCCGGTGGTTCGCGATCCACACCTCCACGCCGCGCTTCACCAGCGCCTGCGCGATGTCGGCCTGGATGTCGGAGAAGCCGACGACCAGGTCCGGCGAAAGGCGCGTGATCTCGTCCACCTTGGCGCTGGTGAAGGCCGAGACCTTGGGTTTTTCCTTGCGTGCCCGCGCCGGCCGCACCGTGAAGCCGGAGATGCCGACGATGCGCGCCTGCTCGCCCAGGGCGTAAAGGACCTCGGTGGGCTCCTCGGTGAGGCAGACGATGCGGTCGGGATACACGGCGCTCAGCGGTTCACGTCCACGACCGTGCGGCCGCGCACCCTGCCCTCGAGCACGGACGGGCAGAAGCCGATCACCTCCGAAAGCCCGATCTCGCCCGTCATGGCCTCGAGCTTGCCCGCGTCCACGTGCCGCGCGATGAGGGCCCAGGCCTCGCGGCGCTCGTCGTTGGGGTTCTGGATGCTGTTGATGCCGTAGAGCGTCACGCCCCGCAGGATGAAGGGCATCACGGTCGCCGGGAAGTCGAAGCCCTGCGCCAGCCCGCACGCGGCGACGGCGCCGTAGAAGCGCGTCTGCGCGCAGGCGTTCACCAGCGTGTGGCTGCCCACGGTGTCCACCACGCCGGCCCAGCGCTCCGACTGCAGGGGCTTGCCGGGAGACGAAAGCTCCGCCCGGTCCATGATGCGCGTCGCCCCCAGGCTCTTGAGGTAGCCCTCCTCCGCCGGCCGCCCGGTCGAGGCCACGACCTTGTAGCCCATGCCGCCGAGGATCGCGACGGCGATCGAGCCCACGCCGCCCGCCGCACCCGTGACCAGCACCTCGCCGTCACCGGGCTTGAGCCCGTGCTTCACGAGCGCGCGCACGCAAAGCGCCGCCGTGAACCCGGCCGTGCCCACGGCCATCGCCTGGCGCGTGGTGAAGGGCGGCAGCACCTCCAGCAGCCACTTCGCATCCAGCCGCGCCTTCTGCGCGAGTCCGCCCCAGTACGACTCGCCCAGCCCCCAGCCGGTGACCACCACGCGGTCGCCCGGCTTCCAGTCGGGGCTGCGGCTCGCCTCCACCACGCCGGCGAGGTCGATCCCGGGCACCATCGGCCACTTGCGCACGATGGCGCCCTTGCCGGTGACGGCGAGCGCGTCCTTGTAGTTGATCGTGGACCATTCGACCTTCACGTCCACGTCGCCGGCGGGCAGCTCCGATTCCTGCAGGGAGCGCAATTCCGCCTTCGTGGCCTTGCCTTCCTGGGTGAGGAAGATCGCCTTGAACATCGCCGCCCCCTACATGCTGCGCCGGTACTGGCCGCCCACCTCGAAGAGCGCGTTCGTGATCTGCCCCAGCGAGCAGCAGCGCACGGCGTCCATGAGCACCGCGAACACGTTCTCGTTCGCGATCACGGCCTGCTTCAGGCGCCCGAGCATCGCCGGCGCCTGCTTCGCGTGGCGCGCGTGGAAGTCCGCCAGGCGCTCGAGCTGGCCCCGCTTTTCCTCCTCCGTGGAGCGCGCCAGCTCCAGCGTCTCCGGAATCGGGTCGCCGTGGGGGTTGCGGAAGGTGTTCACGCCGACGATCGGGTACTCGCCGGTGTGCTTGAGGTGCTCGTAGTGCAGCGACTCCTCCTGGATCTTGCCGCGCTGGTAGCCCAGCTCCATCGCGCCCAGCACGCCGCCGCGCTCGCTGAGGGCCTCGAACTCCCGGAGCACCGCCTCCTCCACCAGCTCGGTCAGCTCCTCGACGATGAACGAGCCCTGGTTGGGATTCTCGTTCTTGGCCAGTCCCCACTCGCGGTTGATCACGAGCTGGATGGCCATGGCGCGCCGCACGCTCTCCTCGGTGGGCGTGGTGATGGCCTCGTCGTAGGCGTTGGTGTGCAGGCTGTTG
>CAZNWZ010000356.1:0-1889 GCA_964576455.1 uncultured Lysobacter sp. | reverse complement strand
CGACTGCGCGAAGCCGCCCCACTCGAAGACGCCGAAGAGGTTGAGCGCCATGAGGAAGAAGAGGGCGGCGAGCAGCGTCACGAAGGCGGGCGACTGCAGCTGGAAGCCCCAGCCGAGCTCGGCGCCGCCGGCGCGAAGCGCGAGCAGCAGCCCCGCGAGCGCCAGGAACGACGCGAGCACGCCCGCGGAGAAGACCGCGCCCTGCAGCCACAGCGCGCGCGCATCGCCGTGGGCGTGGCGCACGAAGCCCATGACCTTGATGCCCAGCACCGGGAAGACGCAGGGCATGAGGTTGAGGAGCAGCCCGCCGGCGAGCGCGAAGACGAGCGCGAGGGCGAGGCTGCCGCCGGTCTCGCCCGCGCCCGCCCCGACCGGCGCGGCCGCCGCGGGCAGCGAGGCGACGACGGGCAGCGCGAGCTCCACCGCCTTGCGGCCGCCGGCTCCGGGCCACGCGCTCTCGGCCACGAGCAGGCCGGCGGCTTCCTTCACGTCGCCGGGGACGGGCTCCACGAGCTTCACCTCGAGCCGCAGGCCGTTGCCGTCGCGCGCGAGGACCTGCGGCGCGGGATGGTCCACGAAATGCTCGCGGAAGGGGAAGTACGCGACCCTGGACGGCGCCACGGCGCCCGCGGGCGGCAGCACGCGCAGGGTGAGCTTGTTCCCCGCGATGGCGGACTCGGCCGTCCAGCCCGCGACGGCCGCGGGAAGGCGCGAGCGGGCCTTCGCGAAGAGCGCGGCCTTGTCCGGGGCGGCCTTCGCCTCGCCCTCGGCGATCGAGAACGGCAGCGAGAGGGAGGCCTTTTCGGGAATGCAGACCTCCTGGCACACGAGCCAGTCGGCGTCCGCCCGGATCGTGACGGGGCCGGGCTTCGCCTCCGCGGGCGGCGTGAGCTCGACGAGGAGCAGCACCTCGCCGGAATACCCGTAGTTCATGAGCGGCCCGACGCGCTGGGCCTCGGGATAGGGCCACTGGATGGGCCCGGCCTTCCAGCCCTCGGGCAGCGTCCAGCGGATCTTCGTGGGCAGGCCCGAGTCGCCCGGGTTCCTCCAGTAGGTGTGCCAGTGCTCGTCCATCTTCAGGCGCAGGCCCACGGTGGCGGGCCTGCCCGGCGCGGCGGCGAGCGTCTCGGCGACGAGCTCGGCCTCGACCCGCTCGGTGCGCACGGGCGCGGCCTGGGCGGACGGGGCCAGGGCGGCGAGGAGGGCGAGAGCCGGGAGGAGGCGGGACATCACGGTAGAATCTCGGGAAACCAACGCATAGAGCGGCGGTGGGGAGGGAAGTTCCTCCCCGCAAGCTCTCCATTCTACGGTGTCCGACACCGCTCCCCCATGGCCACGCTGACCCGCCGCAAGGCCGCCCCCGCCCCGTCGGTGGCCGCGGCGCGCCGCGAGCCCGCCGCGGTGCCGTTCTTCGCGACCTGCCCGCGCGGGCTCGCGGGGGCGCTCGCGGAGGAGCTCGCCGGGCTCGGCGCGCAGGAGATCCGCGCGGGCGAGGCCGGCGTGGAGTTCGAGGGCCCCTTCGAGCTCGCCTACGCGGCCAATCTGGAATCGCGGCTCGCCACGCGCATCCTCGTGCGGGTCTCGAAGTTCGACTACCGCAACGAAAGCGACATCTACGAGGGCGCGAGGCGCGTGCGCTGGCACGCGCACTTCGGCGTGGACCGCACCTTCAAGGTCGACACGAACGCGGTGAAGGCGCCGGTGAAGAGCCTGGACTTCATCACGCTCAAGGTGAAGGACGCGGTGGCCGACGCCTTCCGCGAGGCGCTCGGGCGGCGCCCGGACGTCTCCCCGCGCGAGCCCGACGTGCGCGTGCACGTCTTCCTCGACGCGAAGTGGTGCACGCTCTACCTCGACACGAGCGGCGAGCCGCTCTTCAAGCGCGGGCG
>CAZNWZ010000355.1:0-1895 GCA_964576455.1 uncultured Lysobacter sp. | reverse complement strand
TCGCGCAGCAGGTGGCCCACCGTCGGGATCTCGGGCGAGAGGCTCGTGATCCACGGGAAGTTCGTGTTGTCGAACATCCTCGTGTGCTGGATGTGCTGCCCGGTGTAGAGCACCGAGCGCGAGGGCGTGCACACGCACGAGTTGATGCGGTGGTTCACGAACGTCGTGCCCTGCCGCGCGAGGCGCTCGCGCGCGGGCAGCGAGAGGCCCACGGGCAGCTCGCCCGGCCGGAACCGGCGCTCCTGGTCCACGAGGAAGAAGAGGATGTTGTACGGGCCGCCCTGCGCTCCGGGCGCGGCGCGTGCCGCCGATCTCGATTCCGGCGCGGCGCCGGCGGGCAGTCCCAGGCCCAGCGCCGTGGCGCCCAGGCCGGCGCTGCGCAGGAAGTCGCGGCGGGATTCGTCGTCAGGCTTGCGGTCGTCTTGCATGGAGGTCTCCTGCGCGGTTCAGTTGAGTTCCGCGTCCTTGTAGTACTTCGTGCCCTTCGCGGTGAGCTCCGCGGCGAGGCCCTCGTCGGTGAGCTGGTAGAGCCAGATGCCGGGCGAGATCGACATCGCTCCCGCGTAGAGCTCCTGGCCCTTGCCGCTCACCTGCGCGGCGGCGGTGGCCTGGGCGCCCAGCTCCCAGCCGGAGTTGATGAAGCGATTCAGGTCCGACTGCTTCTCGAAGACCCAGACCAGGCGGAACTTCTTGACGCCGACGCCGAGCCCGGCCTGCACCTCCACCATCTTCATGAAGGTCTCGGTCTTCGCCTTGCGGTTGACCGCGATCCCGGAGCCCGTGCCTCCGCCGGCGAAGAAGATCTTCATGCCGAAGTTGGAGAAGACGGCGTAGCCGGCCGAGCGCTCGATCGCGTCCCTGGCCTGGGGTTGCGACTTGTAGAGGCGCTGCAGCGTGTTCTCGGTCACGTCGCGCACGTCCTGGCGCCGCTCCTCCTTGGTGGCGGCGCCGGCGGCGAGGGGAAGCGCGAGGAGGGCCGCGAAGAGCGGGGCGAGAAATCGTGTGGTCGGAATGCGGATTTGCATGGGGGCTCCAGAAGTGGTCGTGCGGGGCAAGCCTACCTCGTCCCTACTGCCGGGCGAAGAGCCGGGAGGGGTCCTCGAAGGCCTTGAACTCGAGGGCGTTGCCCGAGGGGTCGAGGAAGAACATCGTGGCCTGCTCGCCCGGCAGGCCCTTGAAACGGATGTGCGGCTCGATCACGAACTTGATCCCCGCGGCCTTGAGCCTGTCCGCCAGCGCGTGCCATTGCGCCATCGGGAGGACGAGCCCGAAGTGGCGAACCGGCACGTTGTCGCCGTCGACGGCGCTGGTGTTGCGGTGGCCGGCCTCGTCGGGCGACAGATGCGCCACGATCTGGTGGCCGTGGAAGTCGAAGTCGATCCAGTCCGGGGAGCTGCGGCCCTCGGGGCATCCGAGCAGGCCCCCGTAGAACTTGCGGGCCTCCTCGAGGTCGCGGACGGGGAAGGCGAGGTGGAACGGGGGCATCGGCATGGTCATGTCTTCGAGTCGAGGTTCTTGAGGGTCTCGCGCTTCCACCACAGCAGGGCCAGCCCGGGCAGCGCGACGAGGAAGGTGAGGAAGAAGAATACCGTCCACGCCAGTGCCAGGTACTTCGGGTCGGTGGCGTAGCCCGCGGCGGGGCCGACGTAGACGCGGCCGAAGGAGGCCAGCGCGGACAGGAGCGCGTACTGCGTGGCGGTGAAGCGGTGGTCGCACAGCGCCATGAGGAGGGCCACGAACGCGGCCGTCCCCATGCCCCCGCACAGGTTCTCGAAGCCCACCGCGAAGAGCATGAGCGGCCAGCTCTTGCCCGCGGCCGCCAGCGCCATGAAGGCGAGGTTGGAGACGGCCTGCAGGATGCCGAAGGCCATGAGCGCGCGGTAAAGGCCCAGGCG
>CAZNWZ010000354.1:0-1898 GCA_964576455.1 uncultured Lysobacter sp. | reverse complement strand
AAGCGCGTCGCGCTCTGCAGGTGCTCGACGCGGGCCGCGAGCCGCGTGAGGTCGTCGAGCAGGCGCGCCTCGTCCTCGGGCGTGGCACCCGCGATGCGCTCGACGATGCCGCCGAGCTCGGACTCCATCGCCCCCACGTCCGGCGCCGCCTTGCGCGCCACGGGAAACGCGAGGAGCGCCATCATGCGGTAGGTCTCGATCTCCAGGAGGCGCTGCACCATGCGGCCGGCCTGGCCGAGGCCCATCTCGCGGTTCAGCACGAGGAAGCGCGTGAAGCCGTCCTCGCGGATGCGGAAGTCGGCGTAGGCCCAGCCGCGCCCCTCGGCCACCGCGCCGCCGATCACCGTGTCGGACGCCGTCCGGAACGCGTCCGGGGGCGGCACGTCGCCCGCGAAGGGCACCAGGTTGATCGAGACGGCGACGAGCACCTCGCCGGGCAGCGCATAGGCCACGTCGGGCCATCCGGCACGCTCGAGAACCGCCGCCGGCGCGCTGTCGCCCGCGCCTTCGGCGAAGAACGTGTAGCTCGCGAACTCGGCGTGCCCTTCCCACTTGAAGCGCAGGCCCCCGGAAAGCGTCACCACCGCGTGGTCCACTCCCGGAGCGACGGACGCCCCGGCGGCCTGCGCCAGGCGCACGAGGGCCTGCCGGTGGGCATCGCGCTCGCCGGGGCGGTGGCGCACGGCGAGATAGACGACGTGCTGGGCGCCGGCCAGGCGCACGGGCGGGCGCGCGTGCACCTCGTCGTTGAGCGCGAGCCGGAGGCTGTCCTCAGGCAGTGCGAAGCCGGGGGAAATCATCGATGGCAGTCGGGCGATGCAGGAGGGCGGGAGCGTCCACGGTCTCGAGGATGGAAAGATACCGCAGAGCCATGGCGTCCAGCGAATGCGCCCGCGCCACGTGCTCGCGTCCGGCCAGGCCCAGGCGCCTCGCCAGCCCGGCATCGGCGGCGGCCCCGGCCATGGCGCCGAACAGGTCCCCGGCACGACACGCTTCCGGGAGCAGCCATCCCGTCACGCCGTCGCGCACGATTTCCGCCGTCCCGCCGCTCGCGTTCGCGATGACGGCGATGCCCGCGGCCATCGCCTCGAGCACCGCGTTGGGCGAGCCCTGATGCGTGCCGAGCACGACCGCGGCCGTCCACGGCTCGGCGAGGCAGCCGAGACGAGGGTCGGGGCCCCGGAAGCGAACGCCCGCGCCGCCCATGGCGAGAAGCGCGCGGGCGTAGTCGGCGTGACGGGGCTCGGCCGGGCCGATGAGGTGCAGCTCGGCGCCGGGCCGGTCGCGGGCGAGCATGGCGAACGCGGCGAGGACCGTCTCGAGCCGCTTGCTGGGCGCCAGGCGCCCGCTCACGAGGAAGCGCGGATCGCGCGGCGGCGGGGGCGCGGGCTCGCGGGGCGCCACGCCGTTGGGAACGACCTCGACGCGCGCACAGGCGGGCGGCGCGGGGTCGGCATGCTTGAGAACCAGCACGTCGAGCCGCCGGTAATACGCCGCGGCGTCCTGGCCCGTCGCGGCTGCCAGGGCCGCCGCGCCTTCCAGCTCCTCGAAGGCGTAGCGCCCCGGGCTCGCGTCGACGAGGCGAAGGCCGGGCGGCGCGAAGCGCGAGACGAGGAGCTTCACCCCGGGAGCGGCGTTCCAGAAGCACAGCGTGCGCACCCGCCGCGCCGAGGCGTGGGCAAGGAGGGATTCGGCGATCGCGAGGTCGTCCCCCGCCGCCGAGGCGCGAAACACCTCGACGCCCCGCTCGCGCAGCTCGCCCGCGAAGGCCGCCTGCGTGGAATCGCCGCAGACGGCCACCGCGAACGCGTGCCGCCCGGCGAGCGAGCGCGCGAGGTTCACGAGGGAGCGCTGGGCGCCGCCGGCATTGAGGTTCGCGGTGACGAACAGGGTGGCGA
>CAZNWZ010000353.1:0-1905 GCA_964576455.1 uncultured Lysobacter sp. | reverse complement strand
GCAAGCTCATCCTCGTCACCGCCATCAGCCCCACGCCCGCCGGCGAGGGCAAGACGACGACCACGGTGGGCCTGGGCGACGCCCTCAACCACATCGGCAAGAAGGCCGTGATCTGCCTTCGCGAGCCCTCGCTGGGGCCGGTGTTCGGCATGAAGGGAGGCGCGGCCGGCGGCGGCTACGCGCAGGTGGTGCCGATGGAGGACATCAACCTGCACTTCACCGGCGACTTCAACGCCATCGCGCTCGCGAACAACCTGCTCGCGGCGATGATCGACAACCACATCAACCACGGCAACGAGCTGGGCTTCGACGTGCGCCGCGTCGCGTGGAAGCGCGTGATGGACATGAACGACCGCGCGCTGCGCCAGATCACCGTCGCGCTCGGCGGGCCCGCCAACGGGTTCCCGCGGGAGGACGGCTTCGACATCGTGGTGGCCTCCGAGGTGATGGCGATCTTCTGCCTCGCCACCTCGGTGAAGGACCTCAAGGAGCGCCTGGGCAACATCGTCTGCGGCTACACCAAGGACCAGAAGCCCATCCTCGCCCGCGACCTCAAGTGCCACGGCGCGATGACGGCGCTCCTGAAGGACGCGCTGGCCCCCAACCTGGTGCAGACGCTCGAGCACTCGCCGGCCTTCATCCACGGCGGCCCCTTCGCGAACATCGCGCACGGCTGCAACTCGGTGCTCGCCACGCAGACGGCCCTCAAGCTCGGCGACTACGTGGTCACCGAGGCCGGGTTCGGCGCGGACCTGGGCGCCGAGAAGTTCATCGACATCAAGTGCCGCAAGGCGGGGCTGCGCCCCTCGGCCGTCGTCCTCGTGGCGACCATCCGCGCCCTCAAGTTCCACGGCGGGGTGGACGTGAAGGAGCTCGCGAAGCCCAACCTCGCGGCCCTCGAGAAGGGGATCACCAACATCGAGCGGCACGTGAACAACATCCGCAACAACTACGGCCTGCCCTGCGTGGTGTCCATCAACCACCGCACCGAGGACACCGACGAGGAGGTGAAGCTCCTCATGGACAAGCTCGCCCACCACGGCGCCAGGGTGGTGCTCGCGCGCCACTGGGCCGAGGGCGGCAAGGGCGCGGCCGACGTCGCCCGCGAGGTCGTGAAGATGTGCGAGCAGCCCAACGACTTCAAGTTCGTGTACGAGGAGCAGGTGCCCCTGTGGGACAAGATGAAGGCGATCGCCACCAAGATCTACGGCGCCTCCGACATCACGGCCGACTCCAAGGTGCGCGGCCAGATCAGGAAGCTGCAGGAGTCGGGCTACGGCCACTACCCGGTGTGCGTGGCGAAGACGCAGTACTCCTTCTCCACCGACCCGCAGCTGCGCGGCGCGCCCTCCGGGCACGTGGTGAACGTGCGCGAGGTGCGCCTCGCGGCGGGCGCCGAGTTCGTCGTCATGATCTGCGGCGACATCATGACCATGCCCGGCCTGCCCAAGGTGCCCTCGGCCTGCGCCATCGACGTGAACGACGACGGCAAGATCGTGGGTCTCTTCTAGGCCGCTTCGCGCCGGGGCCTGTCCCGGGGGCGGCCACCGCCCCCGGGGGAAGGAAAAAGGGGCCCCTGGCCCCTTTTTCCCTATAATCCCCCCATGGAAGCCATCGGGAAGTACCAGGTCGTCCGGGAGCTGGGCCGGGGCGCGACGGGCAAGGTCTACCTTGCCGTCGACCCGTTCGGCAACCGCCAGGTCGCCATCAAGGTGGCCTACCCCGAGGCGCTCAAGAGCAGCGAGGACGGCGCGCTCTACAAGAACATGTTCCTCAACGAGGCCGCGCTCGCCGGCAAGCTCCACCACCCGCACATCGTCCAGATCTTCGACGCCGTCGTCGAGGAGGACTTCAGCTACATCGTGATGGAGTACGTCGAGGGCGGCACCCTCGAGAAGTTCTGCG
>CAZNWZ010000352.1:0-1915 GCA_964576455.1 uncultured Lysobacter sp. | reverse complement strand
CGACGAGGCGAAGATCGGCGGGATCACGCCCGACATGTTGAGCTTGAGCGGCAGGAAGGAGCTCTGCCCGCCGTAGAGCTTGTTGCCGACCTGGCGCTTGGCGTAGTTCACCAGGATGCGGCGCTGGCCCTTCTCGACGAACACCACGACGTAGGTCACGCCGACCACGAGGGCGAAGATGATGAGCGCCACCAGGATCGACATCGCGCCCGTGCGCACCAGCTCCAGCGTGCCCCCGATGGCCGAGGGCAGGCCCGCGACGATGCCGGCGAAGATGATCATCGAGATGCCGTTGCCCAGGCCCCGCTCGGTGATCTGCTCGCCCAGCCACATCAGGAACATCGTCCCCGTCATGAGGGTGACGAGCGTCACGAGGCGGAACGCGAGGCCCGGCTCGATGACCAGCCCCGGCTGCGCCTCGAGCGCCACCGAGATGCCCAGCGCCTGGAAGGCGGCCAGGACGACGGTGCCGTAGCGGGTGTACTGCGTGATCTTGCGCCGGCCCGCCTCGCCCTCCTTCTTGAGGGCCTCGAGCTGCGGCGACACGACCGTCAGCAGCTGCATGATGATCGACGCGGAGATGTAGGGCATGATGCCCAGCGCGAAGATCGAGAAGCGCGACAGCGCCCCTCCCGAGAACATGTTGAACATGTCCAGGATGCCGCCCTTGGTCTGCTGGAAGAGCTTCGCGAGCTCCGCCGGGTCGATGCCCGGCACCGGGATGAACGTCCCGATGCGGTAGACGACCAGCGCGCCCACGAGGAACCACAGGCGCCTCTTCAGGTCGCCCAGCTTTCCGAGGGTTGCGAGGGGATTGGCCGACAAGTCGGTGACCTTTCCGATCAGGCCGCGATGGAGCCGCCGGCGGCCTCGATGGCGGCCCTGGCACCCTTCGTGACGCCCACGCCCTGCACCTTCAGGGCCTTCTCCACCTTGCCCGCCAGGATGATCTTGGCGCGCCTCGCGGAGCCGGCGACGAGGCCCGCCGCCTTGAGGGCGACGAGGTCCACCGTATCGCCCTCGACCTTGCGCAGGTCGCCCAGGCGCACCTGGACGGCGGGCTCGATGGTCACGGCGGCGAAGCCGCGCTTGGGCATGCGGCGCTGCAGCGGCATCTGGCCGCCCTCGAAGCCGACCTTGTGGAAGCCGCCGGCGCGGGACTTCTGCCCCTTGTGGCCGCGGCCGGCCGTCTTGCCGAGGCCGGAGCCGATGCCGCGCCCGACGCGGCGGCGGGCCTTCTTGGCGCCCGCAGCGGGCTTGAGCGTGTTGAGTTCCATCTCAGTCCTCGACTTTCACGAGATAGCTCACCTTGTTGACCATGCCGCGGATGGCCGGCGTGTCTTCCAGCTCCACCGTGTGGCGGATGCGACGAAGGCCGAGGCCGCGCACGGTCGCCTTGTGCGGGGTGAGCGCGCCGCGCAGGCCCTTGACCTGCGTGACCTTGATTTTCTTGGGGGAAGTCATCTCGGTTTCCTTCGCCTCAGCCGACGATCTCTTCGACCTTCTTGCCGCGCTTGGCCGCGATCTCGGAGGGGCGGTGCTGCTGCAGCAGCCCGTCGAGGGTCGCGCGCACGACGTTGTAGGGGTTGGTGGAGCCGTGGCACTTGGCGGAGATGTTGGTCACGCCCATCACCTCGAACACGGCGCGCATCGCGCCGCCGGCCTTGATGCCGTTGCCCTCGGCCGCGGGCTGCATGAACACGCGCGTGGCGCCGTGGCGGCCGAGCACCTCGTGGTGGATGGTGCCGCCCTTGAGGGCGACCTTCACCATGTTGCGGCGGGCCTGCTCCATCGCCTTCTGCACCGCGACGGGGACCTCGCGCGACTTGCCCTTGCCCATGCCGATCGAGCCGTCGCCGTCGCCCACCACCGTGAGCGCGGCGAAGCCGAGGATGCGGCCGCCCTTGACGACCTT
>CAZNWZ010000351.1:0-1942 GCA_964576455.1 uncultured Lysobacter sp. | reverse complement strand
CGGAGAATCCCGGCTCGTATCGCAGCATGTCGGGGATGTTCTTCTGCGCCGGCGGTCCGAGGACGTTGATGGTGAACTCGATCGTCGGGTCGCCGAATCCGCTGGCCGACTGGTTGAAGGTCCGGCCAGCCGTCGTGACATCCCCCGAGACACGCCCCATGGGAAGCAGGATCGCGGCCATGGCCGCGCGATCGAACATCGCGAAGGTGTGCGCATAGCCCACGATCGCCAACGTCGCGTCGATGTCCGAGCCGGGCGACACCGTGTGACCGGGGTCGAACGGATTCGTGTTGCCGCTGATCGAGTTGAGGATCACCGGCACCCCGTTCCCGCCCGACAGGTTTTTCCAGTAGAACCGCGCCGGCACCTGGGCGAGCGCCTGCGGCGGAAAGAGCGCGACGACGGCGAAGATCGCTGCGGCAACCAACCGAAACCAGGCAACCATTCTCATTGGGTCTCCCGTTCTTTTCATGTCGTCCTCTTCCTTCCTGATTGATTTCCAGAGTGTTCCAGAGCGGCAACGCTCAGGGCTTGGGATCCGCCAGCATGTCCTTGGGCGGCACGAACTGCTGCTGGTAGATCAGCGGCGGGAAGCCCGGATGGACCGTAACCCGTTGCGGCATGTCCTTTTCCAGGGTGTCGTACGGCCCGCGGCTCGGCAGGATCACGTTGTTGGCCCGCACGTAGTCGTCCCACAGCGCGACCATCGCCTTCACCTTGTCGGGACTCTGTGCGGCGAGATCGTTGCGCTCGGCGGGATCCTTGGCGACGTTGAACAGCTCCCAGTCGCCCTTGCCGTACGGCTTGAACTGCCAGCGCAGCTTCCAGTCGCCCTGCCGCACCGCGCGGTTGCCGAAGACTTCCCACGCAAGGTAGTCCTGGTCGGTCCGCACCGAGTCCGCCTTGCCGGCGAGCATCGGGCCCCACGACTTGCCGATCAGCGGCGGCAGATCAGGCTGGCTGGCCTTGGGATAGCTGGTGCCGGCGACTTCAAGCAGCGTCGGCATCAGATCGGCCACATGCATCAGCCCGTGGTTGATGCTGCCGGCGGGCCGCTTCACGCCCGGTCCGCTGACGATCAGCGCGTTGCGGATGCCGCCCTCGGCCAGCCAGCCCTTGTACTGGCTGAACGGCGTCATCGACACCTGGGCCCACATCGGCCCATAGCCGACCCAGGAACCCGGGTCGCCCCACGCATTGGGATTGGTCTGCGACCAGTTGATCGCCGCGTAGAGGTTGTCGCGCGAACCCGGGGAACCCGCGATCATCCCGAAAAGGTCGGTGCCCTCGGCGCCATTGTCGCCGAAGAAGATGAAGATGGTGTTCTCGTATTCGCCGATCTTCTTCAGGTGGTCGATGAGGCGGCCGATGTGGAAATCCATGTTCTCCACCATGCCGGCGTAGAGTTCCATCTTCTTGCCGAGTATGTAGCGGCTTGCGGGGGCAAGCACGATCGGATCGGGCACAAACCACATCCGTTCAGCAAGCTCGGTGCCGGCCGGCATGATGCCCATCTCGATCTGCCGCTTCAGCCGTGCCTCGCGCACCGCATCCCAGCCCTTGTCGTACCCGCCGAGATGCCGGTTGCGCCAGTCCTTCGGCAGGTGGTACGGGTCGTGCGGTGCCTGGTGCGCCACGTAGGCGAAGAAGGGCTTGCCGCTGCCCCGGTTGGCGTCGATGAAGCCGATCAGCTTGTCGGTGTAGGTCTTGGTCGCGTAGTAGTCGTCGGGCAGCTTGGTCAGGTAGCGCCCGTCCTCGGTGTAGATCTGGTTGGGCACCAAGGCGGTGAAGCCGGTCATGTCCCAGTAGCTGCCTGCGCCGTCGAGCATCGTAAAGTCGCGCTCGAAGCCGCGCGCGGCAGGGATCAGGTCGGGCGACTTGCCCAGGTGCCACTTGCCGACCATGTAGGTGTGGTAGCCCGCGTCCTTGAGCAGCTGCGGCA
>CAZNWZ010000350.1:0-1963 GCA_964576455.1 uncultured Lysobacter sp. | reverse complement strand
CCGAGCGGATGCCGAACTCCTTCGCGCGCCGCACGTGCGAGAGGAACTTCGCCGACCGGAGGAGCGCCTTCGAGGGCACGCAGCCGGTGTTGAGGCAGTCGCCGCCCATCCGGTGGCGCTCGACGAGCGTCACCTTCGCCTTCACCGCCGCGGCGATGTAGGCGGTGACGAGCCCCGCGGAGCCGGCGCCGATCACCACCACGTTGCGGTCGTAGCGTGCCGGGCGCGTCCACCTCGCGTAGACCCTGCGCGACTTCATCGCCGCCAGCGCGCGCTTGGCGGCGAAGGGGAAGAGGCCCAGCAGGACGAACGCGCCGAGAAGGCCCGGGGAGAGGATCCCCTTGAGCGAGGTGAGCTGCGCGAGCTGCGTGCCGGCGTAGACGTAGACGACGGTGCCCGCGAGCATCCCGGCCTGGCTCACCCAGTAGAAGGTGGCCGTGCGGATGGGCGTTAGGCCCATCACCAGGTTGATCACGAAGAACGGGAACGCGGGCACCAGCCGCAGCGCGAAGAGGTAGAAGGCGCCCTCCTTCGCGATGCCCTCGTTCACGGGCTTGAGCTTGTCGCCGAACCTCGCCTGCACCCAGTCGCGAAGCACGAAGCGCGAGGCGAGGAAGGCGAGGGTCGCCCCGATCGTCGAGGCGAAGGAGATGATCACCGTCCCCCAGAGCAGCCCGAAGACCGCGCCGCCGGCGAGGGTCATGATGACCGCGCCCGGCAGGGACAGTCCCGTCACGGCCACGTAGAGGAGGAAGTAGGCCGCGGCGGCCTGCAGCGGGTTCGCCCGCACGTACGCCTCGATCGCCGCCTGCTGCGACTTGAAGTACTCGAGCGACAGGAAGCGCCCGAGGTCGAAGGCGAAGTACGCGGCCACGAGCGCCGCGATCACGGCCAGCAGGGCGAGGCGGCCGCCCTTCATCTCAGGCCGCCTTCGGCAGGGCGCGCTCGCGGGCGAAAGCCGGGCCCTCCGCGATGCGGCGGAAGTAGGACCGGTGCGCCGCCGACCCTTCCGGCCAGCTCGCGAGGAAGCGCCGCTGCCAGGCGGCCGCGTCGTAGCGCACGGCGAGCGCGTCGACGTGGGCGCCGGCCACGCGCGTGCCGTAGAGCGCGCCCTGCGCCGGGCGCACCGAGACGCGCGTCACCACGCCGAAGCGCTCGCCGGCGAAGTTGGGCATGCCCGCCGCCCCGTTGTTGATCACCGCCACCGCGCCGCGGCCGAAGTCGAAGGCGCGCAGCGCCGGGAGGCACGTGTGGCTGCTCGCGAAGACGTCCACCCGCGAATCCGCGAATGCGCTCTCCAGCCAGCGGCGGTGGGCGGGATCGTCGAGCGCCCCGTGGGCGAAGCCCCAGCCGGCGAGCGAGGAGGCGTCGCCGTGCACGAGGCCCACCCGGGCCTCGCCCACGCGTGCCACGAGGTTCATGGGAAGGGTCGCGAGCGCGGCCCGCTCGTCGGGAAAGGCGCGCGCCGTCTCGCGAAGCCGCGCCAGGATCTCGTTGGAGCGCGCGACCTCGGCATCGGCCACGCCGGCGGGATAGGCGCAGCCGCAGCCCGCCCCCGTGTCCTCGCCGGCGATCTCGGTCTCCACGTTGCCGCGCAGGGCCGCGTGCCGCGCGACTTCCTCCGACACGCGCTCGAAGTCAGCGGGTGCCGCGTCGAACCAGTGGAAGTCGCCGTTGAACGCGACGGCGCAGGGCCCGGGCTCGCGGGCGGCCAGGGCGAGCACTTCCTCCAGCGCCTCGACGTTGCCGTAGAGGCCACCCACCACGAGGAGCGTGTCCGCCTCGAGCTCGGGCGCGCGGTCGAGCGAGCGCGGGGGATAGCGGTAGGCCGTCGGGCAGCTTCGGCCCGGCCCGGCATCGGCGGCCCTCATCCTGCGAGCGCCCCGCCGCAGGAGGAGCCCTGGCCGGCCGTGCAGCCGTAGCAGTGGTCGCGCACGACGATGGGGTTGCCCTCGAGGTCGCG
>CAZNWZ010000349.1:0-1982 GCA_964576455.1 uncultured Lysobacter sp. | reverse complement strand
GTGAAGACGTAGTGGTGCGGGATCTCGTCGTTCCAGGGCGGGCACGGCCCGTCGTAGCCGAAGTAGTTGCCGCTCATGTCCTTGTCGGCGGCGAACCAGCCCGTGTAGTCGTTCACGCCCTGGCGCGCGCCGTGCGCGGCCGCCGGCCCCGGCTTGCCGCGGGGCGTGACGCTCGAGGCGAACTCGCCGGCCGCGACCGACGCCACCGACGGCGGCAGGTCCACCAGCACCCAGTGGAAGAAGTCCACGCGCGCGAGCGTCCGCGGCACCACGCGCCCTTCCTGGTTCACGTCGTCGCCGCGGCTCGGGACGTCCGGGTCGTGGCAGACGATCGCGAAGGACTTCGTCCCCGCGGGCGCGCCCGTCCACGAAAGCTGCGGGCTGCGGTTCTGCGAAAGCGTGGCGTGGGCCTTCGCGTCCATCGCGCAGAAGGCGAACTCGGCGGGGATCGGCCCGCCGTCCGCGAAGCTCGTGCTGGTGACCTGCATGTGCGTCTCCTCCCCTTGCCTCAATTCAGGATCTTGAACAGCTCCAGCTCGAACACCATCGCCTCCGCGTTCGCCGGCACCTGGGCGCCGGTGCCCCGCTCGCCGCGGGCCAGGGACTTCGGGACGATGAGCTGGCGCTTGCCGCCTTCCCGCATGCCGACGATGCCCTCCTCCCAGCCCTTCATCACGCGCCCGGCGCCGATGACGAAGCCGACCGGGGCGCCCCGCTTGTCGGAGGTGTCGAAGAGCTCGCCCTTCAGGTCGGGCTTGCCGGGATCGTAGAACCAGCCGTTGTAGCCCACGAGCACGGCCTTGCCCGTCGCGGCCTCCGGCCCCGTGCCGACCTTGAGGTCCTTCTTCACCAGCGCCTTCACTTCGGCGGGGGCCGCCGCGGCCTTCGGAGCCGGGGATTCGGGCGGGGCGCCCGTCTGGGCGCAGGCGGCGAGGGCAAGGGCGATCAGGGCGACGGCGTGGCTCTTCAAGGGGATTCCTTTCGGTTCGTGTTCTGTTCGATTCGGGGGTCGTGGATCGGCTAGCGGCCGCGGGCGAGGCCCTCGCGGCGGGGATCGGCGCCGCCTTCCCAGCCGGCCTTCGCGCGGCGGATCGCCTGCACGCCGCTGGGCATGTCGATGGCCCGGGCGTCGTGTCCCATCGCCTTCAGAGTCGCGAGGGTCGCCTCGAGTTCCGTGCCCTTCTCGATTTCGGTCGGGCCGTTGCGGCTTCCCATGTTGGGCAGCGCGATGGCGGACTGGATGTCGAGCCTCCAGTCGAGCGCGGCCACCAGCGTCTTGGCCACGTAGCTGATGATGAGGCTGCCGCCGGGGCTGCCGAGCGCCATCTCGAGCTCGCCGTCCCTGGCGTAGACGAGGAAGGGCGCCATGGAGCTGCGCGGGCGCTTGCCCGGCGCCACGGCGTTGGCCACCGTCCGGCCGTCCTCTGCCGGCTGGAAGTTGAAGTCGGTGAGCTGGTTGTTGAGGAGGAAGCCGCGGACCATGAGGCGGCTGCCGAAGATCGCCTCGATCGTGGTGGTCATCGAGACGGCGTTGCCCCAGCGGTCGACGATGGCGATGTTGCTGGTCCCCGCCGCCTCGTCCACGGGGTCGTCGGCGAATGCCACGCGCAGGCCCGGCGGCGTCCCCGGCTGCGCCTGGCGCATGGACTTCTCCGGGGCGATGAGCCGCGAGCGCGCGGCGAGGTAGCCGGCCTGCACGAGCCCCGCCGTCGGCACGTCGGCAAAGCGGTCGTCGCCCACGTAGCGGTTGCGGTCGGCGAAGGCGAGACGGCCCGCCTCCGACAGCAGGTGCACGGCCTGGGCGGAAAGGGGCCGCACGGCGGCCATGTCGAAGCGCGAGAGCGTGCCCAGGATCTGCAGCACGGCGATCCCGCCGGAGGAGGACGGCGGCATGCCGCAGAGCCGCCATTCGCGGTAGGGGCCGCACAGGGGCTCGACGTCGCGCACGCGATAGCCCGCGAGGTCCTCGGCCGAGAGCGTGC
>CAZNWZ010000348.1:0-1988 GCA_964576455.1 uncultured Lysobacter sp. | reverse complement strand
CCCGGAGGCGTCCGGGGCGGCGCCGAGGTAACATGGGCGCACGAAGAACACGAAGCGGCCAGGGGTCCCCACGAGAAGTCCCCGGCCGGAGAGCGACCTGGCCAACCGACCCCCCCTTCCATGGAGAAACGCTCAATGACCCGCAACTACTTGCTGGCCGCCTTCGTCGCGGCCGCCTTCGGCGCGACCGGCGCGCAGGCCCAGACCGAGATCCAGTGGTGGCATTCGATGGGCGGCGCCCTGGGCGACAAACTGAACGAGCTCGCGAACAAGTTCAACGCGAGCCAGAAGGACTACAAGGTCGTCCCGTCGTACAAGGGCTCCTACCCCGACTCGCTGACCGCGGCCATCGCCGCCTACCGCGCCGGCAACGCCCCGCACATCCTGCAGGTGTTCGAGGTGGGCACCGCGACGATGATGGCGGCCAAGGGCGCCGTGGTCCCGGTGTACAAGCTCATGCACGACGCCGACGAGCCGTTCAACCCGAAGGCCTACCTGCCGACCGTGACGGGCTACTACTCCGACAGCAAGGGCAACATGCTGTCGTTCCCGTTCAACAGCTCGACGGTGGTGTTCTACATCAACAAGGACGCCTACAAGAAGGCGGGCCTGGACCCCGACAAGGCCCCGAAGACCTGGAAGGAGTTCATCGCCAACGCCGAGAAGCTCAAGGCCGCGGGCCAGGCGTGCGTCTACACCTCCGGCTGGCCGTCCTGGATGCACATCGAGAACTTCTCGGCCTGGCACAACGTGCCCATCGGCAC
Organism: uncultured Lysobacter sp.; assembly: GCA_964576455.1. Taxonomy (GTDB): domain Bacteria; phylum Pseudomonadota; class Gammaproteobacteria; order Burkholderiales; family Usitatibacteraceae; genus FEB-7. The sequence goes on along the minus strand of CAZNWZ010000348.1, from coordinate 1,224 downwards.
CAAGGAAAACGGCATGGGCGGACTGGACACCGAGTTCCAGGTGAACTCCCCGCTGCACGTGCGCCACATCGGCATGCTGGGCGACATGGCCAAGAAGGGCCTGTTCACCTATGCCGGGCGCACCAACCAGGCCGAGGCCAAGTTCTCCAGCGGCGAGTGCGCGATGCTCACCTCGTCCACCGGCGCGCAGGCCAACATCCGCCGCATGGCGAAGTTCCAGTGGTCGGTGAACTTCATCCCCTACCACGACGACGTGAAGGGCGCGCCCCAGAACTCGATCATCGGCGGCGCCTCGCTGTGGGTGATGGGCGGCAAGACCAACAACGCCTACAAGGGCGTGGCCAAGTTCTTCTCGTTCCTGTCCAAGCCCGAGATCCAGATGGAATGGCACACGGGAACGGGCTACGTGCCGATCACCCTGGCCGCCTACGAGATGACCCGCAAGTCGGGCTTCTACGACAAGAACCCGGGCGCCGACATCGCGGTGAAGCAGCTCACCAACAAGCCGCCGACGGCCAACTCCAAGGGCCTTCGCTTCGGCAACTACGTCCAGGGCCGCGAGGTGATCGAGGAGGAGATCGAGCAGGTGATCGCCGGCAAGAAGGAACCCAAGGCCGCCATGGACGACGCGGTGAGGCGCGGCAACGAGATCCTGCGCAAGTTCCAGGCCGCGAACAAGTAGCGGCGCCACGCGCGCGAGGAAGGGGCCGAAAGGCCCCTTCCTCCATCCGACGCCATGGAAAAACGAGTCGTCTTCCGGTCCGCCTGGCTGCCGTACGTGCTGCTCGCGCCGCAGCTCGTGATCACGGCCATGTTCTTCTTCTGGCCCGCCATCCAGGCCGTGTACTACTCGTTCCTGCTGCAGGACGCCTTCGGGATGTCCTCGCAGTTCGTCTGGTTCCAGAACTACGCGGAGCTCTTCAAGGACTCCCACTACCTGTCGTCCTTCAAGACGACGGCGTTCTTCGCGACGCTGGTGGCCACCTCCGGCATCTTCATCTCGCTGCTGCTCGCGACGATGGCCGACTCGGTGATCAAGGGGGCGCTCGTCTACAAGACGTTCCTCATCTGGCCGTACGCCGTGGCGCCCGCCATCGCCGGGGTCCTGTGGGCGTTCATCTTCGCCCCGTCCATCGGCATCGTGACCTACTACCTCAAGGTGCTGGGCTTCGACTGGAACTGGATCATCGACCCCGAGCAGGCCATGGCGCTGGTGGTGATCGC
>CAZNWZ010000347.1:0-1994 GCA_964576455.1 uncultured Lysobacter sp. | reverse complement strand
GCGGCTACCGTCCCGGGGGCCGGCAGGAAATACCCGTAGAGCTGGGAATCCCCCGCGACGAGGACCACTTCCTTGCGCCCCGAGCGGGCGTGGTGCTGGCTGGCGCGGGCGAGGAAGGACCGGAGGGCGGCTTCATGGGCGCCCCGGGGCATCGCCCAGACGTTGGCGATGCGGTTCCACCGGTCCAGGCCGGGGCCGGGCTCGATCTCGGCGTGCAGGTAGAGCGCGGCGGCCACGCGCGCCAGCGCGTAGGCCAGCGCCATCCACAGCAAGTAGGTCGCGCCGGATGCAGCTTGCGGATGACCTGCATGCGGCATGCGGGATCAGAACTGGAAGTAGAGGAAGGGGCTCGCCTCGCCGAGGCTCGCCAGCGAGTACGCGAAGAGCGCGCCCGTCGCCAGCGCGAACGCGCGTGTCGGTCGCCACGCGGGCACCGGCATCGCCGCGGAAGGCGCCCCCGCGCTTCCGCGGTGGCCGACCCACTGGATCGTGTTCGGCAGGAGCCAGGCGACCGCCAGGCCGGCGGCGATCCAGGCCATCGCCTGCGAAGGGTGCCTCACGAACGCGTAGTCCTGGGCGCTGGCGCGAATCCCGAGATCCGCCAGCCGGGGCAGCCAGTCCGCGGCCCATCGCGGAATCACGACCCCGTCCATCCCGGACATCGTGCCCCAGAGGGCGAAGGTCTGGTCCAGGTCCCTCGCGCGGAAGGGCACCCAGGCGACCACCACCGCCAGGAAGGTCGCCAGGCCCGCGAGCAGTCCGCTGCCGGGGAATCCCGGAATCCCCAGCCGCGAACGAAGCGCCCGCCAGCCGTGGTTCGCCATCAGGTAGAGCCCGTGCAGGCCACCCCAGAAGACGAAGGTCCAGTTCGCCCCGTGCCAGAGGCCGCCCAGCAGCATCGTGACGGCGAGGCTCGCGTACCGGCGCAGCGCGCCATGGCGATTGCCGCCCAGGGGAATGTAGAGGTAGTCGCGAAGGAACGCCGAGAGCGTCATGTGCCAGCGGCGCCAGAACTCGATGACGCTGCGCGACTTGTAGGGGGAATGGAAGTTGAGGGGCAGGTCGACGTTGAACATGAGCGACAGGCCGACCGCCATGTCGGAATAGCCGGAGAAATCGAAGTAGAGCTGGAGCGAATAGGCCAGCGCCCCGATCCAGGCCTCGGCGAACGTCGGCCCGGCCGCGCCCGCGGGCGCGTCGAACACCGGCCCCGCGAAGAGCGCGAGCTGGTCGGCGAGCGCCACCTTCTTGAAGAGCCCGAGCGCGAAGATCGTCGCTCCCGCGTTGACGTTGTCCCAGTTCCAGGCGTACGTCGGCGGCCGGTCGAACTGCGGCATCATCTGCTTGTGGTGAAGCACGGGGCCCGCGATCAGGTGCGGGAAGTAGGTGACGAAGAGCGCGTAGTGGACGAAGTCGTACTCCCGCGCCACGCCCTTGTAGACGTCCACGATGAACGCGACCTGCGTGAACGTGAAGAAGGAGATGCCCAGCGGCAGCACCACGTCGATGGCGTCCCAGGCCGTGCCGGCCAGGCGGCCCGCCGAGTCCATGAAGAAGTTCATGTACTTGAAGTAGCCCAGGACCAGCAGGTTCACCACGAGGGCCAGCACGAGCAGCCGGCGGGCCGGCCCCGGCGTGGCGCCCGGCTCGCGCGCCCGCGCGATGGCCCGGCCGGCCCCGTAGTTGAAGGCGATCGACGCCAGCAGCAGCAGGACGAACGCCGGGTTCCACCAGCCGTAGAAGAAGAGGGACGCCGCGGCGAGCCAGCCGGCGGCCAGGAGGTGCCCGAGCCGCGCCAGCGCGAAGAAGCCGGCCAGCGCGGCCGGCAGGAAGTACAGGATGAACTCGTGGGAATTGAACAGCATCGGAAGGGCGGATCGCTTCGCTGGCCGGTGGGCTAGGGGGCTGCGGCCCGGGCGCCGGTCAGCTCGTCGAGCAGCGCGAGGATCCTCTCCCCGGCCTTCCCGTCCAGCATCGCCCGGTCGCGGGCGAAC
>CAZNWZ010000346.1:0-2023 GCA_964576455.1 uncultured Lysobacter sp. | reverse complement strand
GCGTTGAGCAGGCCCACGCCGAGGGAGAGGGCGCCGAGGAAGAAGCCCTGCGCCTGCTTGCCGGCCGCGATGTCCTCGGTGACGGTGGGGATGAGGAGCTTCACCACGACGAAGGCCGAGATCTGCACCACGAGCGCGATGGCGCCCCAGATCGCCATGTCCACCAGGCCCACGCTGTACTGGATGGCCGAGGAGAGCGGCACGATGAAGCCCAGCAGCGAGCCCGAGAGGCTGAAGGACGCCGCGAGGTTGCCCTGGCGGATGAGGGCGATCTCGCGGTGCGGCGTGACGCGCACGTAGATCGCCACGTAGCAGGCGAGCAGCGCCAGCGACACCGCGAGGTAGGCGAGGAAGTCGTCGAAGCCGGAGAAGGAGGCGAGCACGTTGCCCATGGGGGACCTTTCGCGCGCGGGGGGCTCAGGTGAAGTGGTGGGGGAGGAAGCGGCTGGTGTTCTTGGTGATCGGCGAGGAATCCTCGCGGATGCCGATGCCCGCGGGCTCCTCGCCCACGATCCAGGAGCCGATCACCGTGTAGTTGCCGCCGAAGCTCGGCAGCTCGTGGTAGCCCTGCCAGATGAAGCCCTCCTCGCCGTACTCGCCCGGCTCCTCGATCGTGCGCCCGCCCGAGGTGATGGAGACGTTGGCGCCCTCCCGGGAGTAGAGCGGCTTCTTCACGAAGTCGGTGGCGAACTTCCCGGGCTCGAAGTAGGCGGGCAGGAGATTGGGGTGGCCGGGGAACATCTCCCAGAGCACCGGCAGGATCGCCTTGTTCGACAGCAGCATCTTCCAGGCCGGCTCGATCACGCGGACGGTCCTCGCGAGCAGGTTCTGCCCGAACTCCTCGCGCACCATCCACTCCCAGGGGTAGAGCTTGAAGAGCACCGTGATGGGGGTCTCGTCCAGGTCGCGGAAGAGCCGGCCGTCCCAGCCGATGTCGGCGATGTCGATGGGCCGCGCGTCGATGCCGGCCTGGGTGGCCGTGTCGCGCAGGTAGTCGAGGTTGCCCTGGTCCTCGGCGCTGTCCGAGACGCAGGTGAAGTGCACGAGGCGGTCGGCGGGAAAGTCCGGCGCCATCTGCTTCCAGCGCTCGATGAGGCGCTCGTGGATCGAGTTGAACTGGTCGTGCGACGGGAAGACGTCCTTCATCCAGTACCACTGCACCACGCTCGCCTCGAGCAGCGCCGTGGGCGTGTCGGCGTTGTACTCCAGCATCTTCGGCTCGCCCGTGCCGTCCCAGGAGAGGTCGAAGCGCCCGAAGAGGCTCTTCTCGTCGTCGTTCCAGCTCTGCTCGATGAGGGGGATGAACGCCTCCGGGATGCGGAAGCGGTCGTAGTCGCCGCGCTCGATCACGCGCGTGGCGGCGTCGATGCAGCGCGACTGCAGCTCCCCCGTGGCGAGCTCGAGCTTGTCGACCTCGGCCGAGGTGAACCGGTAGCAGGCCCTCTCGTCCCAGTACACGCCGTCGATCGTGTGGAAGTGGAACCCCAGGTCCTCGACCTTGCGGGGCCAGTCGATGCGGGGAACGAGGCTCTCGCGCTTCATCGCCGGACGCCCTCAGCTCGCCGAGGAGCGGCCCGAGGAGCCGAAGCCGCCGCGCGAGGTCGAGCCCGACGAGCCCCACGAGCTCGAGGAGCGGCTCGACGACGTGCTCGACGAGCGCGAGGAGGACGAGCCGGTGCTTCGCCCCCAGCCCCACGACGACCCCGAGGAACGGTGCACGTAGGTCGGGCCGTAGAAGTAGCCGCGGCCCGCGTGCTTCGGGTCGGTGGCGGGCGAGCAGTCCTCGGGCTTGTTGCCCCAGTCGGCGAGGCAGTCCTCCCGCGAGGCGTACACGTCGCGGCCCTCGCTGCCGCACCCGGCGAGCCCCGCCAGCCCGATGAGGACCAGGGTCACGCGGCTGGAGGACTTGCGGATTCTCTTGAGCATCGCGGCCCCGGCTTCCCTAGGCGAGGAGGCTGCGCACGTAGTTGGGCAGCGCGAAGACGGCGCGGTGCGTCTCGCCGTTGTAGTACTGCAGGTCGCC
>CAZNWZ010000345.1:0-2024 GCA_964576455.1 uncultured Lysobacter sp. | reverse complement strand
GCGTGCTTCGAGAGCTTCCTCGGGTGCGGGTCGATGGTGATCGCCTTGCCCTTCACCGGGCAGACGCGGTAGCACACCTCGCAGCGCAGCCCCTGCCACGACAGGCAGTTCTCGGCGTCGATGACCGCGAGGCCCATCCGCGAGGCGTTGATGTCCTTCATGTCCCGGTCGAGCGACCCCGTCGGGCACACGCGCACGCACGGGATGTCGGGGCACAGGCGGCAGGGCTCCTCGCGCGGCACGAAGTGCGGCGTTCCCAGGGGGATGCCCGTGGCGGTGGTGGCGAGCCTCAGGATCCCGTAGGTACAGGCCACGACGCAGGCGCCGCACTTCACGCACGTGGCGTTGAAGTCGCGCTCGGGCTGCGCCCCGGGCGGGCGGATCGCGAACGGCACCGCGTGCGCCTGCTGCACGAGGAGGGCGTTCCAGGCCACGCCCGCGCACGCGGCCGCCGCCACGCCCTGCGCCGCCTGCGCGAGGAACTTCCGGCGATCGCCGTTCCCGGCCATGTGAGCTCAGCCCGGCAGCCGCGTCCTCAGGCCTTGTAGACCTTGGCCGCGCACTTCTTGAAGTCGGTCTCGCGCGAGATCGGGTCGACGGCGTCCAGCACCAGCTTGTTGACGAGCAGGGCCTCGTCGAAGAAGGCCGCGAACACCGAGCCGCGCGGCATGGCGTTGCGGCCCTTCGTGTCCACCACCAGCTTGATCTTGCCGCGGCGCGACTCCACCCACACCGTGTCGTTGCGCTTGATCCCGCGCGCCTCGGCGTCCTTCGGGTGCATGTAGAGCACGGCCGACGGCGCCGCGCGGTTGAGCTCCTGCACGCGCCGCGTCATCGAGCCGGTGTGCCAGTGCTCGAGGATGCGGCCGGTGCACAGCCACAGGTCGTAGGCCTTGTCCGGCTGCTCCACGGGCGCTGCGTACGGCCGGAAGAAGATCTTGGCCTTGCCCGGGATCGGGGTGGGCTTGGCCTCGGTCACCGCGTCCAGGTTCCCGGAGGGCAGGGCCTTGAACGCACCTCCATAGAAATCGAACCCCGCGCCCGCCTTCACGTACGGGTCGTGGCCCTCCACGAAGCGGTACTTCGTCTCCTTGCCGCCCACGACGGGCCAGCGCAGCCCGCGCACGTCGTCGCGGAAGTACACGTCGAACTCCGCGAGGTCGTGGTGGTGGCCGCGGCCGAACTGGGCGTACTCCTCGAAGAGGGCCTTCTCGACGAACCAGTTCTCGCCGAGCGCCTTCACCGTCGCGTTGCCCCGGCCCTTCGCGACCGGGTCGGGCCACGCGAACTTGCGGTTCTCCGGGGTGGCGAAGAGCGCCTCGTACAGCGACTGCTCCGGCTTGTAGCCCAGGGCCTTCGCGCCTTCCATCACGTCCGGAAGCCTGCCGTCGGCGAAGCCCTCGGCCTTCAGGCCCGGGAGGTTCTTCTCGCCCCACACCTCGCCCACTTTGAAGCGCTTGGCGAACTCGAGCATCATCCAGACGTCGGTGCGCGCCTCGCCCGGGGCGTCCACCTGCTGGCGCCACATCTGGGTGCGCCGCTCGGCGTTGCCGTAGGCGCCCCACTTCTCGAAGATCATCGCGGCCGGCAGCACCAGGTCCGCGACCTTGCCCGACAGCGTGGGATAGCAGTCCGCCACGACGATGAAGTTGTCCATCTCGCGCGCGGCCTTGAGCCAGTGGTTGGCGTTGGGCGAGGACTGGAAGGGGTTCGTGACCTGCACCCACAGGAACTTGACGCTCCCGTCCTCGAGGTCGCGCAGGATCCCCATGATGTCGCTGCCCACCTTCGGGTTGAGCGTCTTCGCGGGGAGCTTCCAGGTCTTCTCGGTGAGCTCGCGGTGCTTCGCGTTGTCCACGACCATGTCGGCGGGAAGCCGGTGCGCGAAGGTGCCCACCTCGCGCGCGGTGCCGCACGCGGAGGGCTGGCCGGTGAGCGAGAAGGCGCCGTTGCCGGGCGTGCCGTGCTTGCCGAGCAGCAGGTGGATCATGTAGTTCTGCTCGTTCACCCAGACGCCGCGCTGG
>CAZNWZ010000344.1:0-2024 GCA_964576455.1 uncultured Lysobacter sp. | reverse complement strand
GGCGCCGATCGTGGGCTAGCCCTTCGGCCGCGAGGGGCCGGGACGCCGGCCCAGCGCGGCGACCTTCGGCAGGCAAGCCTTGCCCTGGCAGCAGTTGGACGAGAGGAATGCGAGCAGGTCGTCCATCAGCGGATAGTTGGCCGAATAGAAGATGAAGCGCTTCTCGGGCCTGCCGGCGATGAGGCCCACGCGGCTCAGGTGGGCGAGGTGGAACGAGAGTGTCGTCGGCGCGAGGCCCACCTTCTCGCCGATGGCGCTCGCGTTCATGCCGGCCGAGCCGCACTCGACGAGGACGCGGAAGATGGCGAGGCGGGACTCGTGCCCGAGGGCGGAGAGCAGCTCCGCGGCATTGAGGGTGTCCATGCGTCAGTCTCCCTGGGGCATCGAGGCGAACGCCTCGAGCACGCCGTCGGCGATGCGCGCAGGCCGCTCGCCCACGCCGAAGGCGCGCGCCGGGTCGCCGCGCGGATCCACCTCGAGCACCTTCGTGCCCGCCGCGACCCGCGCGCCGTCGTGCGTGAGCCCCCGCAGGATCCCGGAAAGGGGCGCAACGACGGCCTCCTCGCCCACCCGCGCCACCGTCTCGCCCTCGAGGACGCGATCGCCGATGGCGCGCTCCGTGCGGAACAAGCCCGCCGACTTCGCGTAAACGTAGCGCTCGCGGCCGCGGCCGCCGAGCGGCCGCGGCTCGCCTCCGTATGCCGCCGCCTCGCCCTGGCGGATGACCTTCCCGAGCGACTCGCCCCAGGCGGTCTCGATGACGACGTCGGCGTTGTCGCCCGCTCGGAACCCGGGACCGAGTCCGATGACGAGCGGCGCGAGTCCCCGCAGCGGCTCCGGCTCGTCGTGCTTGTGCATGCGCGCGTCCACGAGCACGTCCGGCACCACCTCGGCGAGGACCTCCTCGAAGTCCGCGTCGCAGACCGGCAGCGCGCGGCCGCAGGCGATCATCCACCCGACGCTCTCGGCCCCCGGGGCGCGCTTGGCCAGCATGCCCTCCAGCGTGCAGGCCTTCTCGAACCAGGCGTCCGTGAACGCCATGCCGCGGCGCGAGTGCGCGGGACGCGGCGCGTCGTGCAGGACCACGGCGTGCCCTTGGGACCGCAGGCGCAGCGCGATGGCCGAGCCGATGTCGCCGGCGCCACGCACGAGGAAGCGCGCCATCGCGAAGTCGTCCTTCAGCCCGCGGCCGCCCGCCGCGACTCCATCTCCACGAAGCGGCCCGTGAGGTCGGCGAGCTCGCGGTAGAAGGCGCTCTGCGCGCCGGTCTTCAGGGCCTCGGAGAAGGGCCGGGCCCAGACGCCGAGATGCTCGCCGAGGAGGCGCTTGCGCAACGCGACCGGATCACCCGGCTCTCCGGCTGCGGCGCGCGCGTTCGCCCGGCTCTCGTGGAACAGGAGCAGGTAGAGGAACTCGAGCTCCGCGGCCACGTGGTCGGGAAGCTCGCGGAAATCCTCCGCCATCTCGAACCCGCCCTCCTCGTACAGGGCAAGCAGCGCCATCGTGGATTCCTGCATCGTGAGCTTGTCGGGGCCCAGCCAGACCGAGCCGTAGGGACGTGCCTTCGCATCCACCGGGCCGAGAAAGAGCCGCGTGTAGTCCACCAGGAGATCCTCGAGGCTGTCGGCTGCGAAGGCCTCCCCCAGCCGCCTCGCGCCAGCCGCGAGTTCCGGGTCGACTCGCGCGGCCACCTGCTCCATCGACTCGAAGAGCTTCTCCTCGGCGAACTCGGGCGCCGGCTCGTAGTAGCAGGCGGCCAGGAAGCGCGACAGGTCGGCGCGCGCCGCGGCTTGCCCGGTGTCCAGCTCGGCCATGGGAGGCTCCTCGAACGAAAAGGGGGCGGAAACACCCGCCCCCAATCTACCATCCCGCCATGGTCAGGCGCGGGCGCTGTACTTGTTGATGTAGTGCACGTTGGGCCTGGTGCCCTTCTCCTCCTGCAGGCGGAAGGACTTCTGCGCCTTGAGCACCTGGGCGATCTCGGACTTCGGGTCGTCCTGGTCGCCGAAGATGCGCGCCTTCGA
>CAZNWZ010000343.1:0-2025 GCA_964576455.1 uncultured Lysobacter sp. | reverse complement strand
CAACGACACGCTCGCCTACCGCTTCGAGCGCTACCAGAACGAGATCAAGTACGGCGCGAAGCTCGTGGTCCGCGAGGGCCAGGTGGCGGTGTTCATCAACGAGGGCAAGCTCGCCGACGTCTTCAGGCCCGGCACCCACGAGCTCACCACGCAGAACCTGCCCATCCTCGCCACGCTCAAGGGCTGGAAGTACGGCTTCAACAGCCCGTTCAAGGCCGAGGTGTACTTCTGCTCCACGCGCAAGTTCACCGACCTCAAGTGGGGCACGCCCGGGCCGGCGATGATGCGCGACAAGGACTTCGGCGTTGTCCGCGCCACCGCCTTCGGCCTCTACGCCATCCGCGTGAAGGACGCCGGCACGTTCGTGAAGGACCTGGTCGGCACGGACAACCGCTTCACGACCGCGGAGATCCAGGAGAACCTGCGCGGCAAGATCGGCCTGCGCATCAAGGAGGTGATGCCGGAGCTGGGCATCCCCGTGCTCGACCTCGAGGCGAAGGTCACCGAGCTGGGCACGCGGCTTCGCGACCGCCTCGGGCCGGAGTTCGAGGGCATGGGCATCGAGCTGGTCGAGGTGCAGGTCCAGGACATCGGCCTTCCCGAGGAGGTCGAGAAGGCGATCGACAAGCGCGGCGCGATGGCCGCCATCGGCAACCTGCAGGCCTACACGCAGTACGAGACGGCCTCCGCGATCCGCGACGCCGCGAACAACCCCGGGGGCGCCGCGGGCGCCGCGGTGGGGATCGGCGCCGGCGTGGCGATGGGCGCCCAGATGATGAACGCGATGACGGGGGGCGCGGGCGCGGCGCCGTTCGGCGCGGGCGCGGCGGCCCCGCCGCCCATTCCCGGCGCGGCGGCGTTCCACGTGGCCGTGAACGGCCAGCAGACCGGCCCCTTCGACCTGTCCGCGCTGCAGCAGCAGGCGGCGAGCGGCAGCCTGACGCGCGCCTCCCTCGTCTGGAAGGCGGGCATGGCGCAGTGGGCGAAGGCGGGCGAGGTGCCCGAGCTCGCGGCGCTCTTCGCGAACGTGCCGCCGCCGGTGCCGCCCGCCTCCTAGGCGATGGAACAGGCCGACCTCCAGCCGACCCGCCACGACAACGCCTTCGTCAAGACCTTCCCCTGCTCGGGGTGCGGGGCGAAGCTCTCGTTCGCGCCGGGGACGCGGGAGCTGCGCTGCGAATACTGCGGGACCGCGAACGCGATCCCCGAGAACGACGCGCGCGTCGAGGAGCTCGACTTCGACACCTACCTGAAGGCCCTCGAGGGCAAGATGGAGGTCGAGGAGGTGGAGGAGGTCCGCTGCGACAAGTGCGGGGCGGAGCAGTCGATGGCCGGGCACCTCTTCGCCGGCCACTGCACCTTCTGCGGCGCCGCCATCGTCTCGAAGAGCTACGCGAGCCGGCGCATCAAGCCCAAGGCCCTGGTGCCGTTCCAGGTAGACCGCCCGCGCGCGGCCGAGGCGTTCCGGCGCTGGGTGAGGGGCCTGTGGCTGGCCCCCGGCGACCTGAAGAAGTACGCGCAGAGCGACGCGGGGCTCACGGGCGTGTACCTTCCCTACTGGACCTACGACTGCAGCACCGCGAGCGACTACGCCGGCGAGCGCGGCGACGACTACTACACGACCGAGACCTACACGACGACCGACTCCTCCGGCAAGTCGGTCATGCAGACGCGGCGCGTGAAGCACACGCGCTGGACGCCGGCCTCGGGGCACGTGGAGAAGTTCCACGACGACGTCCTGGTGATGGCGTCGAAGTCGCTGCCCGGGAACATCACGGACTCCGTCATGCGCTTCAACCTGAAGGGCCTGGTGCCGTACCAGCCGGAGTTCGTGAGCGGCTTCCAGGCCGAGGCGTACCAGGTGACCCTGCGCGAGGGTTTTCCGATCGCGAAGCAATCCATCGACGAGGCGGTGCGCGCGCTCGTCCGCCGCGACATCGGCGGCGACCAGCAGCGCATCCACTCCGTGTCCACGCGCTACGCCGACGTGAAGTTCAAGCACGTGCTGCTGCCGGCGTGGATCTC
>CAZNWZ010000342.1:0-2040 GCA_964576455.1 uncultured Lysobacter sp. | reverse complement strand
CCGCCCCAGCGGCGCTGGGCGTACTTGCCCGAGGCGAGGTCGGCCTCGATCCGCTGCTTGATGAAGTTGGTGACGTGGGCGCCTTCCGGCGTCTTCGAATCGTTGGGCATGGGTGCTCGGGGCGGTTGCCGCACTGCGGAAACGGTCATTTTGGCCGATTTTGCGGTCAGCCGTCGTGCCAGGCGGCGCGTTGATGGATCCGGAACCCGGACGTCTCGCCGGAAGGGAAGGCCTTTCGAGAGGTCCATTACCGTGGTAATCTAAGTCATGGCCATCGCGCACTCCAAGCTGACCAGCCAGGGGCAGATCTCGGTCCCCGCACAGGTCCGGCGCAAGCTGGGGCTAGGCCCCGGCTCCGTCATCGAGTGGGTCGAGGAGGGCGGGCAGGTGGTCGTGCGACATGCCGGCCGCTACTCCTCGGAGGACATCCACCGCGCCCTTTTCCCCGAGGGCCCGCCCAAGCCCGTCCCGGTCGAGGACATGAAGGCGAGCATCGGCAGGCACATCCGCAAGCGCCATGCGCGCGGTCGATACTAACGTCCTCGTGAGGCTCATCGTGCGGGACGACCCGAAGCAGGTCGCGGCCGCGGAGTCGTTCGTCGCGGATGGGGCCTGGGTATCGGTGCTCGCGCTGGCCGAGGCGACCTGGGTGCTGTCCTCCGCTTACGATCTGGACACGCGCCGGATCGCCACCGCCGTCGAGATGTTGCTGGAGCACGGCCAACTCGTCCTGCAGGATGCCGACGTCGCCTCCGCCGCGCTGGATCGGCTGCGCCACAATCCGGCGCTGGGATACTCGGATTGCCTGCTGGTCGAGCTGGCGCGCAAGGCAGGGCATGTCCCTCTCGGCACGTTCGACCGCAACCTGGGCAAGACCGACGGGGCCATGCGCCTCTAGGCCGAAGGTCTTCGTGAAGCCCCTCTCCGGACTCGACGCCGCCTTCCTGCACCTCGAGACGCCCGAGACCCCCATGCACGTGGGGTCGCTGCACCTGCTGCGGGTGCCGGCCCGCGCCCGTGCCGGTTTCGCCGACCGCGTGCGTGCGCACGTCGAGGAGCGCCTGCACCTCGTCCCGGTCTTCACGCGCCGCATCGCCGCGCTGCCCTTCGACCTCGCGAGCCCCGTCTGGGTCGCCGACCGGGAAGTGGACCTCGACTGGCACGTGCGCCGCGTGAAGCTCCCGAAGCCGGGCACGCGGGCCCAGCTGGAGTCGCTGGTGGCGCGGCTGCACGCCGGGCTCCTCGACCGCGAGCGCCCCCTCTGGCAGTTCCACCTCGTCGAGGGGCTGGAGTCCGGGGAAGTCGCGTGGTACGTGAAGATCCACCACGCCACGCTCGACGGCGCCGCGGGCGTGAAGCTCGCCGAGGCGCTCCTCGACGCCTCGCCCCGCGGGCGCCCGGTCGCGCCGGCGCCGCGAAGGCTCGAGGAGGCGCCCGGCGTGGCCGATCTCCTCGGCGCGGCCATCGCGAAGAGCGTGGCCGAGTACGGCAAGTTCCTGCGCGCCCTCCCGGACGCCGCGCGGCTCGTGACCGACGGCCTCGCGGCCGTCGCCTCCCTCGGCGAATCGCCGAAGGGCCGGCGCCGCGGCCTGCCCATCGGCCCCGCGACACCCTTCAACGTGCCCATCGGCGCGGCCCGGGCCTTCGCCACCGCGTCGATCCCCCTGGGCGAGGTGAAGGCGATCGCGAAGCGCCACGACGCCAAGGTGAACGACGTCGTGCTCGCCCTCGTGAGCGGGGCGGCCCGCGCCTGGCTCGCCGGGAAGCGGGCGCTGCCGGAGGCGCCGCTCGTGGCCGCCATGCCGGTCTCGCTCCGGGCCGAGGGCGATTCCCTCTACACGACCCGGGCCACGATGGTCCTGGCCAACCTCGCCACGCACATCGCCGACCCCCGGGCGCGCCTGGAGGCGATCCGCTCCTCGGCGGGCAATGCCAAGGCGCTCACCCTCCGGGCCAGGTCGATCATCCCGATGGACCTTCCGGCGATCGGCGCGCCCTGGGTGCTCTCGGGCATCGCGCGAGCCTACGGCTACGCCCAGG
>CAZNWZ010000341.1:0-2043 GCA_964576455.1 uncultured Lysobacter sp. | reverse complement strand
TCTTGCCGCAGCCCGTGGGCCCCTTGAGCATCATCGGCATGCGCGCCTGCCAGGCGGCCTCGAAGAGGGCCACCTCGTCGGCGACGGGGCGGTACCAGGGCTCGCGGGCGAGGCGATGGGCGAGGAGGGGGTCGGCGGCGTTCATGGATCGGCGTCCGGTGGCGGGGGAGGCCGTGGAAATCTAGGGCCGCGCTGCCATAAGGTAAACTCAAAAAAAGTTATCGTTTTCATAAGGTCCGGGGGGAGCCATGCCGCTACGCCACATCACGCTGCGCCAGCTCAAGGTCTTCGAGGCCGTCGCGCGCCACCTGTCGTTTTCGCGCGCCGCCGAGGAGCTGCACCTCACCCAGCCCGCGGTCTCGATGCAGGTGAAGGGCCTGGAGGCGCAGGCGGGCCTGCCGCTCTTCGAGCAGGTGGGCAAGCGGATCCACCTCACGGAGGCCGGGGCCGAGGTGGCCCGCTTCGCGCGCGAGGTGCACAGCGGCCTCAAGGACTGCGAGGACACGCTCGCGGCGATCCGCGGCGTGGCGGGCGGGCGCCTGCACCTGGCGGTGGTGAGCACCGCCAAGTACTTCGCGCCGCGCCTGCTCTCGGAGTTCTCGCGCCGCCACCCCGGCGTCACCGTGAAGCTCTCGGTGGTGAACCGCGAGGAGGTGATCGGGGCGCTGCAGGCCAACCAGGTGGACCTCGCGATCATGGGACGCCCGCCCAAGGGGCTCGACGTGGAGGCCACCGCGTTCGCGAAGCACCCGCACGGCATCATCGCCTCGCCCGAGCATCCCCTCGCCCGCAGGCGCGGGCTCGAGCTCTCGCGCCTGGCGGGCGAGAACTTCCTGCTGCGCGAGCCCGGCTCCGGCACGCGCATGTCGATGGAGCGCGTCTTCGCCGAGCACGGCGTGAAGCTCGCCTCGAGCATGGAGCTCGCCAGCAACGAGACCATCAAGCAGGCGGTGATGGCGGGGATGGGGCTCGCGTTCCTGTCGCTGCACACCGTGGGCCTGGAGCTCGCGGCGGGCAAGCTCGTGCGCCTGGACGTGAAGGGCACGCCCGTCACGCGCGACTGGCACGTCGTGAGCCGGCAGGGCAAGCGCCTCTCGCCGCTCGCCGAGGCCTTCCGCGCCTTCCTCGCCGCCGAGGGCGCCAAGCTCATCGAGGAGACCACCGGCGTGCGCGTGCGCGAGGGCGCCGCCGGGCCGCGCAAATCCCCGAAAAGGGCTTCTGCGCCGGCGCAGAATCCCCTATAATTCCGGCCTTCGTTTTTGCGCCGCAAAGACTGCTTGTCTACACCGCTGCAGAGAGGGTTCCACCCGCCGCCCGAGTGATCCGGGCGCCGCCGCCGTCGCGTGATGCGACGCGGAGGGCGCCCGAGGCCGGGCGATAAGTGCATCCCCCTCGCAGGATCCGCCACCAGAGGGAGGTCACGGAGTGAAGGGACTGCACATCATCGCCGACCTGTACGGCTGCCGGAACGGCGAAATGCTGGCCTCGTCCGCCCTGCTTCGCGAAACCTGCGTGGCGGCCTGCAAGGACGTCGGGCTCACGGTCCTCGGGGACCACTTCTACCAGTTCGAGGGCCTCGACGCGACGCAGGCCGGCGGCGCCACGGGCGCGGTCGTCTTCGCGGAGTCGCACCTCGCGATCCACACCTGGCCGGAGCGCGACGGCGCCACGCTCGACGTGTACGTCTGCAACGTCACGTGCGACAACAGCGGCAAGGCGGAGAAGCTCTACGAGACGCTCATCGCCGCCCTGCGGCCCGGCGACGTGCTGGTGGAGCGCGTCTGGCGCGGCCGCGACCTGCCCCTGAAGGCCAAGCGCCTCGCGGCGGTGAAGTAGCCTCGCGCCCCCCGTGTCCGAGAGAATCCTCGAGCGCCTGAACGAGGCGAGCGGCGTCTGGTTCGACGGCACGCTCGTCGAGCGGCGGCAGACCCCGTTCCAGCTCCTCGAGGTGTACGACACGCCCGAGCTCGGCCGCCTCTTCCGGCTCGACGGCTGCAACATGACGAGCGAGCGCGACGAGTTCTTCTACCACGAGAACCTCGT
>CAZNWZ010000340.1:0-2044 GCA_964576455.1 uncultured Lysobacter sp. | reverse complement strand
ATCTAGTCCGGATGGGGTCAGGTTACGCGCCTGCCGAAGCCACGCCGGATCCATCACCTACATTGCCTGCGACGAAGTAACCTGACCCCATGAGGACACCCGAAGAACGCGCCCGCGCCATCCGCCTCGCCCTCTTCGACGTGGACGGCGTGCTCACCGACGGGCGCCTGTACTACGGGCCCGACGGCGAGGCGATGAAGGTGTTCAGCATCCTCGACGGGCACGGCCTGAAGATGCTCGCCGGCTCCGGCGTGGCCACGGGCCTGCTCTCCGGCCGCCGCTCGGAGGCCGCCGCGGCGAGGGCCCGCGAGCTGGGCATGGCGCACGTGATCCTCGGCGTGGACGACAAGCTCGCCCACTTCGAGGCGCTGCGCGGGCGCCTGGGGCTCGAGGCCTCGCAGTGCGCGTTCGTGGGCGACGACCTGCCCGACGCGCCGGTCCTCGCGTGCTGCGGGCTCGCCGTCGCCGTGGCCAACGCGGTCCCCGAGGTCAAGGCGATGGCCCACCTCGTCACGAAGGCGGGCGGCGGCGGCGGCGCCGTGCGCGAGTTCTGCGAGTTCGTGATGCGCGCCCAGGGCACGCTCGAAGGCGCGGGCGGCCGCCACGGGGCGCTGGGGTAGCGGTGGTCCGCCCCTCGTCGTGGCTGCCGCTGGGCGTGCTCGCCATGCTGGTGGCGCTCACCTGGTGGCTCGACCAGCTCGTGCAGCCCGAGGGCGCGCGCGCCAAGGCGGCCGGGCGCCACGACCCGGACCTCATCGTGGAGAACTTCCGCGCGCGCAAGTACGGCGAGGACGGCCGGACCCTCTACACCCTCGCGGCGCGCAAGATGGTACATTACCCCGACGACGACTCGGCCGTGCTGGACCGGATCGGTTTCGAGGCGTTCGAGCCCCGCCAGCCGCGGGTGACCGTGTCCTCGGACCGCGGCCGGCTCCTCGAGGGAGGCGACAAGGTCTGGTTCGAGGGCAACGTCGTCCTGGTCCGGGAGGCCGACGGGAAGTACGAGGCGTCCCGGCTCACCACGGACCGCCTCCTCGTGCTCCCCGATACCGGCGTGGCCCGCACCAGCAGTCCCGTGCTGCTCGAGAACCCGTCGGCCCGCGTCGAGGCCTCGGGGCTCGAATTGAACAACCAGGAGCGCACGCTGCGGCTCGACCGCGTGCGCGCCACCTACAGGCCCCGACGCTGATGCGCGCACCCGCCTCCCGCCTCCTCGCCGCCGCCGCCCGGATCGCACTCGCCGCCGCGCTGGCGGCCCCGCTCGCCGCGGCCGCGGAGAAGGCGGACCGCGAGAAGGAGATCCAGGTGCTCGCCGACCGCCTCGCCGCCGACGACGCGAAGAAGGAGGCCGTGTACGAGGGCAACGTCGTCATCACCCAGGGGACGATGCGCATCACCTCCGCGAGGATCGTCGTGCGCGAGGACCCCGAGGGCTACCGCACGTACGTCGCCACGGGCGCGCCCGTGACCTTCCGGCAGAAGCGCGACAAGGCGGACGACTGGATCGAGGGCTTCGCGCGGCGCGCCGAGTTCGACGACCGCAGCGAGAAGCTGCGGCTTTACGACGGCGCGAGGCTCAAGAGCTCCCAGGGCGAGCTCACGGGCGACTTCATCTCCTACGACCGCGGCAAGGAGTTCTTCGAGGTCACCGGCGCCGCCCCCGGCGCGCAGCCCGCGCCCGGCTCGCGCGTGAAGGCGACCATCGTCCCGCCGAAGAAGGGCGCGGAGGAAGCCCGGGCGCCCGCCGAGCCCCCGTTGACGCTCAAGCCCGACAAGGGCCCGGAGAAGGCGCCGTGAGCCAGGCCACCGCCCAGCACCTCACGCTCGTGAAGAGCGAGCCCAGGCCCTCCGTGCTGCGCGCCGAGGCGCTCATGAAGCGCTACAGGAAGCGCGTCGTCGTCTCCGACGTCTCGCTCACCGTCGAGAGCGGCGAGGTCGTGGGCCTGCTCGGCCCCAACGGCGCCGGCAAGACCACCTGCTTCTACATGATCCTGGGCCTGGTGCCCGTGGACCAGGGCTCGATCCGCCTCGACGGGCAGGACGT
>CAZNWZ010000339.1:0-2047 GCA_964576455.1 uncultured Lysobacter sp. | reverse complement strand
ATCGGCGGCGGCCACGGGGCCGGGCTTCGGGGGCGGGGAAACGGACATTCTAGGCACGGAAGGTGACCGAGGTGGCGCCTGTAGGCCGTGGGTCCAAGCGATGTGGATAACTCCACGGGCGCGCACCGCTTCCGAGGGCACTGCCGCGGCCTGGCTTGACATCAGATGCGTGATGCAATAGCATCAGATGCATGAGAACCACCCTCGACATCGCCGACGATGTCCTCCAGGCCGCCAAGGAAAGGGCGCGTCGCGAGAAGAAGACGGCAGGCGAAGTGATTTCGGAGTTGGCCCGCGCGGCACTGAACGCGCCGGCGCAACCGCCCCGCGCTGCCCAACCGCGAGCGCAATACGGCTTTCGGCCCTTTCCCAAGCGCGGGGCCGTCGTCACCAACGAACTCATCGACCGCTTGCGCGAGGAAGACGCGTACTGAATGCGCGCGCTCCTGGACGTCAACGTCCTCATCGCCCTCCTGGACGCGGACCATTCCCTCCATGACCAGGCTTCGCACTGGTTCGCTGCCCATGCTTCCGAGGGCTGGGCCTCGTGCCCCATCACCCAGAACGGATGCGTGCGCGTGATGTCCGGCTCGAGCTATCCGAGTCCGCTTCCGGTCAGTGTCGTGGTCGAGCGGCTCTCGGAGGCGACATCTCACAAGCTCCACGAGTTCTGGCCCGACGAGGTGAGCCTCCTCGACTCACAAGTCGTCGACGCATCCCGCGTGCATGGCCCACGCCAGGTGACTGACCTCTACCTTCTCGCGTTGGCGGCATCCCGCCGTGGCCGGCTCGTCACCTTCGATCGATCGATCCCGATCGAGGCCGTGCCCAAGGCGCAGGCGCGCAATCTCCTGGTCATCTGACTTCCCTGCCAGTGGTTGCAGGGTGGCGGCGTAACATGCGCAGCCATGGCCATCCCCGCCGCTGCCGACCGCCGGCTGGACCTCGACTGGATCCGCATCGTCGCGTTCCTTCTGCTCATCGCCTACCACGTGGGGATGTACTACGTCTCCTGGGACTGGCACGTGAAGAGCCCGTCCGCGTCCCCGGCGATCGAGCCGCTCATGTTCCTGGTGAACCCCTGGCGGCTGGGCGTGCTCTTCCTCGTCTCGGGCGCGGCCACCGCCTTCATGCTGGCGAAGCTCTCCCCCGGATCCCTCGCGCGGTCGCGCTCCTGGCGCCTGCTGGTGCCCCTGGCGTTCGCCATGGTCGTGATCGTGGCGCCGCAGTCCTACTTCGAGGTCGTGGAGAAGGCCGGCTACCCGGGGAGCTTCTGGGAGTTCTGGGGCCGCTACCTGCGGGCCGACCGCACGTTCTGCCGCGGGACCGATTGCCTCATCGTGCCGACCTGGAACCACATGTGGTTCGTGGCCTACCTGTGGTGCTACACGATGCTGCTGGCGGCGGTGCTCGCCCTCGCGCCGGCCTGGCGGGAGCGAGCCGAACGCCGGCTCGAGACGGCGCTGGCGGGCTGGCGGCTCCTCGTGCTGCCCGCGATCGTGCTCGCCGTCATCCGCATCGTCCTCGTCGGCCGCTTCCCCTCCACGCACGCCCTGGTGGACGACTGGTACAACCACGCGCAGTACTTCGCCGTCTTCGCCTTCGGGTTCCTCGCGGCGCGCTCGCCCGCGATCTGGGAAGGCATGGAGCGCCTGCGCTGGCCGGCCCTGCTCGCGGCGCTGGCGAGCTGGGCGTTCCTCGCCTGGTACTTCCTGTTCCGCGACGACCTGAACAATCCCACCGAGGCGCTGCGCCTCGCCCAGCGCGTCGTCTACGCGATCGACCAATGGGCGGCGATGGTGGCCGCCTGCGGCTTCGCGCGCCGCCTCGTGAAGGCCGATTCCCCCGCGCGCCGCTACCTCACCGACGCCATCTTCCCCTTCTACATCGTGCACCAGACGGCGATCATCGCCTTCGCGGTGTGGCTGCGGCCCCTGGCGCTGCCGCCGCTCGCGGAGGGCTTCGTGCTCCTGGCCGCCACGGCGGCGGCCTGCGTCTTCACCTACGAAGTCGTGAAGCGGGTGCGCTGGCTGCGGCCGCTCTTCGG
>CAZNWZ010000338.1:0-2053 GCA_964576455.1 uncultured Lysobacter sp. | reverse complement strand
GGCATCGCCCGCGCGGTGATGCAGCGGCCCCAGCTGCTGCTCGCCGACGAGCCCACGTCCTCGCTCGACCCCAAGACTTCCGTCGAGATCATGGAGCTCATGCGCGACCTCGGCCGCCGCCAGTCGATCCCGGTGATGGTCAACATGCACGACGTGGAGCTCGCCCGCCGCTTCGCCGACCGCATCGTCGGCATGTCCGGGGGCCGCATCGTCTTCGACGGCCCCCCCGGGGACCTGACGGACGACCACCTGAAGGGCATCTACGGCGGCGAGGGCTGGCTGCATTGAGCGCGCCAGGCGCGAGGGCCGCGTTCCCGGTCAACTGGTGGGCCCGCGCGGGCTGGATCCTCCTGGCGGCCTACGTGGCCTACGCCGCCGGGCGCCTGGACTTCACCTGGGAGCGCTTCCTCGTCGGCCTCGACAACGGCGCGCGCTTCATCGACCGCATGCTCCCGCCGGTGATCGCGCAGCCCGACTCGCTCGCCACCGGCCTGCTGGAATCGCTGCAGATCGCCCTCCTCGCCTCGTTCCTCGGGATCCTGATTTCGCTGCCCGTGGGCCTTCTCGCGGCGCGAAACCTCATGCCCGTCTGGGCCACCTGGCCCGCGCGCATCGTGATCGCCCTGTGCCGCTCCTTCCACCCCGTGATCGTCGCGATCCTCTTCGTGAAGGCCGTGGGCTTCGGCGCCATGGCGGGCATCCTCGCGCTGATGGTGGCCTCCGTGGGCTTCATCGGGAAGCTCTTCGCCGAGGCGATCGAGGAGATCTCCCTCAAGCAGGTGGAGGCGGTGCGCGCCACGGGCGCGTCCTTCATGAACGTCATCACCTACGGCGTGCTGCCGCAGGTGTTCACGCGCTTCATCGGGTTCGCCACCTACCAGCTCGACTCCAACCTGCGGAACTCGACCATGGTGGGCATCGTGGGCGCAGGCGGCATCGGCGGCACGCTCTTCTCCGCCTTCCAGCGCTTCGACTACGACTTCGTGGCCGCGATCCTGCTCTCCATCATCGGCATGATCATGGTGGGCGAGGTGCTCGCCGGCTGGGTGCGCGGCGTCTTCCTCGAGAAGGGCAAGGTCGATGGCGACTAGCGCCGCGCCCGGCGAGGGCATCCGGCGCGAATGGCGCCGCTTCACGCCCGCGCAGCGGCTCGCCCGCTTCTCGGTGTACCTCGTGCTCGCGGCCTCCATCGCATGGTCCGCGCGCACGGTCCAGGTCATCCCGGAGTTCCTCTACGACGCGCCCGAGCAGATGCAGGACCTGCTGCACCGCATGTGGCCGATCGACTTCGCCCACTACCCCGAGGGCGTGCACGACGCGCTGGTGGACACCCTGCACATCGCCTCGCTGGGGACCATCCTCGCGGTGATCATGGCGCTGCCCGTGGGCGTGCTCGCGGCGCGCAACGTCGTGCCCTTCGCCCCGGTGAACTACCTCGCGAAGCTCGTCCTCGTCTCCAGCCGCTCCGTGAATTCCCTCGTCTGGGCGCTGCTCTTCGTGGCGGTGTTCGGGCCGGGGGCGCTCGCCGGCACGCTCGCGATCGCCTTCCGCTCCATCGGCTTCGTGGGCAAGCTCTTCGGCGAGGCGCTGGAGGAGTGCAACCGCGGCACCATCGAGGCGCTGGAGGCCACCGGCGCGCCGTGGCTCTCGGTGATCGCCAAGGGCTACTGGCCGCAGGTGCAGCCGGCCTTCTGGTCCATCGTGCTCTTCCGCTGGGACATCAACGTGCGCGAGTCCGCCGTGCTGGGGCTCGTGGGCGCGGGAGGCATCGGCATGGCGCTCGACACGGCGCTCAACCTCTTCCAGTGGACCCGCGTGGCCACGGTGCTCTTCGCGATCTTCGCGGTCGTGGTGATCGCCGAGATCGCCGTCACCCAGATCCGCAAGCGGATCCTCTAGGCCCCGCGCCAGCCGCCCGCGGGACGCCCGCCCGGTGCCGGGGGCCCCGGCGCGATAAAATGGCGCCACCATGAGCAAAATCCTCCTGTCCCTCCCCCAGGGCGAGCGCGTCGGCATCGCCTTCTCCGGCGGCCTCGACACCTCCGCCGCCCTC
>CAZNWZ010000337.1:0-2057 GCA_964576455.1 uncultured Lysobacter sp. | reverse complement strand
GGCAAGAAGAACATCGATGACGCGCTCGCCAAGCTCGCCGGCGTGGACGTCGAGATGGTCATCGCGACCGGCCACACCGACAACGTCGGCACGGATGCCTACAACCAGAAGCTCTCCGAGCGCCGCGCCGCGGCCGTCAAGGAGTACCTGGTCTCCAAGGGCATCGCGGCCTCGAAGATCACCACCCTCGGCAAGGGCGAATCGCAGCCCGTGGCGACCAACAAGACCAAGGAAGGCCGCCAGAAGAACCGCCGCGTGGACATCGAGTTCAAGGGCGTCAAGAAGTAAGCCCGCAAGCCACGGCAGAAAACCCCGCTTCGGCGGGGTTTTTTGTTCCCGCTCCATGATCGAAGTCGACACCCTCATCCACGCCGCCTGGATCGCCCCGGTGGAGCCGGCGGGCACGCTGCTCGAGCGCCACTGCGTGGCCGTGCGCAACGGGCGCATCGAGGCCGTCCTGCCCTCGGACGGCGCGCCCGGCGCATTCGCGGCCCGCGAGGAAGTGCGGCTGGACGGCCACCTGCTCATCCCCGGGCTCGTGAACCTGCACTGCCACGCGGCGATGTCTCTCCTGCGCGGCCTCGCCGACGACCTTCCCCTCATGACCTGGCTGAAGGAACACATCTGGCCGGCGGAAGCGAAGCACGTGAGCGACGAGTTCGTGCACGACGGGAGCCTGCTCGCGAGCGCGGAGATGCTGCGCGGCGGGATCACCTGCTTCAACGACATGTACTTCTTTCCGGAGGCCACGGCACGGGCGGCGCTGCGTGCCGGCATCCGCGCGAGCCTCGGCGTCATCGCGATCGAGTTCCCGAGCGCCTATGCCGCCGACGCGCCGAACTACCTCCACAAGGGGCTCGCGACCCGCGACGCCTACCGGGGCGAGGACCTCATTTCCTTCTGCCTCGCGCCGCACGCACCCTACACGGTGAGCGACGAGACGTTCCGGAAGATCGCGACGCTGGCCGAGGAGATCGACGCGCCCATCCACACCCACGTGCACGAGACGGTCGACGAGATCGTCCAGGGGATCGCGCGCAGCGGCATGCGGCCGCTCGAGCGCCTGCGCCGCCTCGGCGTGGTGGGTCCGCGGCTCATCGCGGTCCACGCGATCCACCTGGAGGAGGCCGAGATCGACCTGCTCGCGCGCGCGGGCGCATCGATCGCGCACTGCCCCTCCTCGAACATGAAGCTCGGCAACGGCGTGGCCCCCGTGGCGGCGTTCCGCGCCCGCGGCATCACCATGGGGCTCGGCACCGACGGGGCGGCGAGCAACAACCGGCTCGATATCCTCGCCGAGATGCGCAGCACGGCGATGCTCGCGAAGGGCACAAGCGGCGACGCGCGCGCGCTCGGCGCCCACGAGGTCCTCGGCATCGCCACGATCGAGTCGGCGCGCGCCCTCGGGCTCGACCGCGAGATCGGATCGATCGTGCCGGGAAAGCAGGCGGACCTCGCGGCCATTGAACTTTCGTCGATCGAGACGCTCCCTTGCTTCGATCCCGTCTCCGACCTGCTGTACGCGGCCGGGCGCGAGCACGTCACCCACGTCTGGGTGGCGGGCGAGGCCCGCCTCGTCGACAGGCGCCTCACCGGCGTGGACGAGGACGAGGTCCGCGCGCGCGCCGCGCTGTGGCGGCAGAGAATCCGGACGAGCCCATGAGCACCGATGCCCACGAGCGCCCCAGGCTCAACGTCGATCCCGGCGAGCTCGCGAAGTTCGGCGACCTCGCCCACCAGTGGTGGGATCCCGGGAGCGACCTGTTCGGCCCCCTGCACCGGATGAATCCCCTGCGGCTCGCGCACATCGAGCGCCTGGCGGGCGGCCTCGCGGGCAGGCGCGCGATCGACGTGGGCTGCGGTGGCGGCATCCTGGCGGAATCGATGGCGATCGCGGGCGCCAAGGTGACGGGCATCGACCTCGCCGAGAAGTCGCTCAAGGTGGCGATGCTGCACCGCCTGGAAAGCGGGGTGGAGGTCGACTACCGGCTCGTGAGCGCCGAGGACGCCGCAGCGGAAGAACCCGGCGCCTACGACGTGGTGACCTGCATGGAGAT
>CAZNWZ010000336.1:0-2084 GCA_964576455.1 uncultured Lysobacter sp. | reverse complement strand
ACGCCGCCGCCGCGGCGCATCGTCTCGGCGGCCTCCGCGAGCGCGGTGTAGATGCCGGGCCGGCCGTCCACGATCTCGGTGATGGAGTCGCCCACCGGCTGCACGAAGCAGTTGATGAGGGTGGCGGTGAGGGTGGTGCCCGCGGCGGAGTTGATGCGGCCGGCGGGGATGAAGCCGTTTTCCTGGGCCTCGAGGAACTTCGCCTCCCAGAAGGCGCGGCGGTCCTCGTTCTCGTTCGCGGCGAGGGCCTTGGCCACCCTCGCGCGGACTTCGCGGATCGACTTCTCCCCGTCCTTGGCGTACTTCTCGACGAGGACTTCGGTGCTGATTTCCTGGGCGGGCAGCCGGGAAATGTCGGCTGCGGAACGGCGGGACTTGGCCACGCTCATGAGGTCATCCCCCTACTTCGTTATAAAGTGAACTCGCCAGCTTCTTGGGCGGGCAGAGTGCCGATTTTCCCCGGCGCCCCTTTCTTCCGGTTGTCCCAGATCAAGTGGGGGGCGTTCGCGGAAACCCCCACATTTTGTGGTCGATGGGGGTTCCTGTCCAGTATTTTTCAACCTATTGTGGCCCTGTTTCGGGCGCGTTTCTTGCAAGGAGTCTCCCCATGGCGACATCCGAGGTGGCAACCCTGGCCGGCGGCTGCTTCTGGTGCCTGGAGGCGGTGTTCGACCAGCTCGAGGGCGTGGCGAGCGTGGAGTCCGGCTACATGGGGGGGCACCGGGCGGAGCCCACCTATGAAGAAGTATGCGCCGGCGCGACGGGCCACGCGGAGGTGGTGCGGGTCACCTTCGACCCCGAGGTCGTCGCCTTCCGGGACCTGCTGGCGGTCTTCTTCACCGTCCACGATCCCACGACGCTCAACCGGCAGGGCAACGACGTGGGCACCCAGTACCGCTCGGCCATCTTCTTCCACTCGCCGGAGCAGGAGAAGGCCGCGCGGGACGTGGTCGCCCGGCTCTCGGAGGAGAAGGTCTGGGCCAATCCCATCGTCACCGAGATCGTGCCCGCGATGACCTTCTGGCAGGCGGAGGACTACCACCAGGAGTACTTCGAGCGCGTGGGCTCGCAGAACCCCTACTGCAGCTTCGTGGTGGAGCCCAAGGTGGCCAAGTTCCGCAAGCACTTCCTCGAGCGCCTGAAGAAGAAATGAAGGGGACGCTACCCTTCACCGGTTTTCCGGTGAAGGGTAGCGTCCCCTTTACCGTAAAATCGCGGTTCCATGCGGTTTTTCCGGCTCCTTCGCATCCTTTCCACGATCGGTCGCCACGGGCTCGACGAGTTCCTCGTCGGGCGGGGCCTCGGCCTCGTGCGCCTCGCCTTCCGCGCCGCGTTCTTCTGGGCCGACCGCTCGGGGCCGCGCGGCGAGCGGCTGCGCGTGGCCTTCCAGGAGCTGGGCCCCATCTTCGTGAAGTTCGGGCAGCTGCTGTCGATCCGCCCCGACCTCATCCCCACCGACATCACCGAGGAGCTCTCGAAGCTGCAGGACAGCGTGCCGCCCTTCCCGGCGCAGCAGGTGGTCGAGACGCTGGAGCGCGCCTACGGCAAGCCCCACGCGGAGGTCTTCCGGACGATCGACCTCGTGCCGGTGGCGAGCGCCTCGGTGGCCCAGGTGCACTTCGCGGAGCTGCCGGACGGGCGCGAGGTGGCGGTCAAGGTCCTGCGGCCCAACATCGCCGAAACGATCGACAAGGACACCTCGATCCTCTACGTGGTGGCCGGGCTCATCGAGCGGCTGCACCCGCTCTCCGACCTGCTGCGCGCGCGCGAGGTGGTGCAGGAGTTCGACAAGATCATCCACGACGAGCTGGACCTGCTGCGCGAGGCCTCCAGCATGAGCACGGTGCGGCGCAACTTCGCCGGCTCGAGGATCCTCTACGTGCCCGACGTGTACTTCGACTGGTGCACGAAGGAGGTCATGGTGATGGAGAGGATCGACGCCATTCCCGTGAACGACCTCGAGGCCATCCGCGCGGCCGGCATCGACATCCCGCAGCTGGGCAGGAACGGCGTGGAGATCTTCTTCACGCAGGTCTTCCGCGACGGCTTCTTCCACGCCGACATGCACCCCGGCAACATCTTCG
>CAZNWZ010000335.1:0-2099 GCA_964576455.1 uncultured Lysobacter sp. | reverse complement strand
CGTTCTCGTCGTCCTTGCCGAGGTGGGCGATCGAGCCGGTGAGCGGGCCCGCGTGCGCGATGGTGACGGTGACGCCGGCCGGCGCCTCGACCTTCGGGGCGGGCTTCGGCTCTTCCTTGCCGCAGGCCGCGACGCCCAGTGCGACGGCGACGGCGAGGGCGATCTTGCTGGTTGGGTTCATGTTGGGGTCTCCGGGTGGAATTGGGGGAGGGGTCCGAAAGCGGTGAAGGGCGGAATTATAGGACCAACGAAACGAAAAAGCCGGCACGCGGCCGGCTTTTCGTTGTAAGCAGGCGCTTACATCATTACTTGGTGGCGAGGATCCACTTCACGAGGGTCGCCACGTCGGCATCCTTCACGTTGGCGTTGGGGGGCATCGGGACCTGGCCCCAGGTGCCCACGCCGCCCTTCTTGACCTTCTCGATGAGCATGGCCTCGGCCTTGGCGTTGCCCTTGTACTTGGCGGCGACGTCCTTGTAGGAGGGGCCGACCAGCTTCTTGTCGACGGCGTGGCAGGCGGTGCAGGCCGACTTGGTGGCGAGCTCCAGGCTGGCCAGGGCGGGCGCGGCCGTGAAGGCGAGGCCGAGGGCGGCGACGATGAGACCGGACTTCTTCATTGCGGGATTCTCCTTGAGCGGAACGGTTTAGTTGGGCGCGGAACCAACGATTTTCGGGGCTTTCAGCGTTTCACGCAATTGCCCCAGATGGGTTATGGGAGCCAGGCATGTAACGCCCTGGCACACCCAGGCGTTGACCGCCGGGACGGCCGGCTTGGCCAGGGGGGGCGGCAAGCCCGCGCCCGGGCCGGGCAGGAACAGGACCAGGGCGGCGGGCCGGTAGTCGCGGCGCAGGGCCTCCCGCCAGGGGCCGAAGTCGCCCGCCGGACCGTTCACGATGACCGTGGTGGGCGGCTCGAGCGTCTCCTCGAGGGCCGCCAGGAGGCTGCCGAAGGCCGCGGGGTTGCGTTCCATCGCCGGCCAGAAGAGCGCCAGGGTGTCCTCGGCCGCCGCCCGGAAGCGCGATTCCCCGGAAAGGCACGAGAGCCGGTTGAGGGCCCACGCGGCCACGCCGTTTCCCGAGGGCGTGGCGTTGTCGGGCCCGGGCTTGGGGCGCTGGATGAGGCGCTCGTGGTCGTGGGAGGTGAAGAAGAACCCGCCGCCGGCATCGTCGTGGAACGACTCCAGGAGCGCATCGCCCAGCGCCTCGGCCCACGCGAGGTCGTCCGCCCGGAAGTCCGCCTGCAGCATCTCGAGGAGCGCCGCCAGCAGGAACGCGTAGTCGTCGAGGTAGGCGTTGAGGTGCGACTTGCCGTCCTTGTGCGTCGCGAGCAGCCGGTCGTCCTTCCACATCGTCGCGCGGACGAACTCGAGGGCGCGGCGGGCGGAGGCGAGCCAGTCGGCGCGGCCGAACACGCGGGCGGCGTGGGCCATGCCCCCGGCCATGAGCGCGTTCCAGGAGGTGAGGACCTTGTCGTCGCGTCCCGGGCGGATGCGCCTTTCGCGCGCCGCGAGGAGCTTCGCCCGCGCGCAGGCCAGGCGCGAGGCGGCCTCCTCCTCGCCGATGCCGATCGCGGCGGCGACCTCGCGAAGCGGCGCGGCGACGACCGGGTTCCAAGCGCGGCCCTCGAAGTTCGGGCCGCGGTCGAAGCCGTAGTGCGGGATCGCGACCGCCGCTTCCCCGGGGGCGAGGGCGGCGTCCACCTCCTCTCGCGTCCAGACGTAGTACCTGCCCTCTTCGCCCTCCGAATCGGCGTCGAGGGAGGAGCAGTAACCCCCCTCGGGCGATTGCATCTCTCGCATCGCCCAGGCGGCGGTCTGCTCCACCGTGCGCGCGAAGAGCGGCTCCCCGGTGATCGCCCACGCGTCGGCGTAGAGGCGGATGAGCTGCCCGTTGTCGTAGAGCATCTTCTCGAAGTGCGGGATGGCCCAGTCGTCGTCGGTGCTGTAGCGGGCGAAGCCGCCGCCCAGCTGGTCGAAGAGCCCGCCCTCGGCCATGCGCGCGAGCGTGACGATGGCCATCTCGAGCGCGCGCGCATCGCCCGTCCTCGCGTGGTGGCGCAGGCACGTCTCGATCGCGTCCGGGTGCGGGAACTTGGGCGC
>CAZNWZ010000334.1:0-2105 GCA_964576455.1 uncultured Lysobacter sp. | reverse complement strand
GGGCGCGACCGCCGCGGGCGCCCAGCAGGCCGGTACTCCCCCGCCTCCGGGGCGCCTTCTCGCCTCCAACTGCTTCCAGTGCCACGGCACCGACGGGCGCGGCGACGGCACGTTCGAGCGCCTGGCGGGCAAGTCGGCGAGCGACATCTACAACGACCTTCGCGAAATGAAGGTGGAGAACAAGCGCGGCGACATCATGACAATTCACGCCCTGGGCTACACGGACGCCCAGCTGCGTGCCATCGCCGACTACTTCTCGAAGCAGAAGCGCTAGACCGGGGACCGACCATGATCCGAGACAGAAGGCAGTTCCTTTCCCGCCTGGCCGCGTTCGCCGCGGCGGCCGGCCTCCCTCCGTTCGTCCTGGCCGACGACGACGAGCACGAGGAGCAGGGCTCCACGGGCACGGGCGGCTCCCCGGCCCCGGTGCCTGCCACGGGCCCCGCGGGACGCGTCGTCGTCGTGGGCGGCGGCATGGCGGGGGCGGCCGTGGCCAAGTTCCTGCGCGTGTGGGGCGGCGCGGGAGTGCAGGTCACGCTCGTCGAGCGCGAGCCCCGTTACACCTCCAACATCCTCTCGAACCTCGTCCTCAACGACCGCGTGGCGATGTCCCGCCTCGCGTTCGACTACGCCACGCTCGCCACCGCGTACGGAATCGCCGTGGTCCAGGGCGAGGCCGTGGGTGCCGATCCGCTCGGCCGGAAGGTCACGGTCGCCACGGCGTCGGGCCTTCGGGTCCTCGACTACGACCGACTGGTCGTCGCCCCCGGCATCGACTTCGCCTACCCGGCGGGACTCGAGACTCCCGAGGCCCGGGCCCTCGCCCCGCACGCCTGGCAGGCCGGCCCGCAGACCCTTCTGCTGCGCGACCGCATCCGCGCCATGGGCGCGGGCGGGACCTTCGTCATGACCGTGCCCCCGGCGCCGTACCGCTGCCCGCCCGGGCCCTACGAGCGCGCGTGCGTCGTGGCCGACTGGCTCAAGCGCAACCGGCCCGGCTCGAAGGTGATCGTCCTGGACGCCAATCCGGGCATCACCGCCGAGCGCGAGAACTTCACCCGCGCCTTCGAGGTGACCCACCGAGGCGTCATCGCCTACGTGCCCAACGCGCCGGTGACTTCGGTCGACGTGGCGACGCGCACCGTCCACACCGCCCTGGGGCCCTTCCGCGGCGACGTGCTGAACGTGATTCCCACCAACGTCGGCCCGCGCCTGCTGTCGGACATCGGCGTGGCCAACGCCGCGCGGGGCTTCGCGGGCGTGGATGTGCTCAGCTACGAGTCCACGGCGGCCGCGGGCATCCACGTGATCGGCGATGCCTCGGCCACCACCCAGCCCAAGGCCGGCCACATCGGCAACCAGGAGGGGAAGGTCTGCGCCGACGCGATCGTGCGCCTGCTCGGCGGCGGCCAGCCCGATCCGGCGCCGGTCACCAACTCCTCCTGCTACTCGCCCATCACCTTCGAGACCGCCTCCTGGCTCACGGCCGTGTTCGCCTACGACCCGGCCACGCGGACGATGAAAGTCGTCCCGGGGGCGACGGGAGAGGCGACCGCCGCGAGCAAGGACCACTACGAGGACATGTTCGTGTGGTTCCGCACCCTGATGCGCGACACGTTCGCGTAGGGTCTCTCCGGGTGGCCGGTTGATCGGCGTCAAGCGCCGGCTGCCGGATGGCCGATAGCGTGTCCCGGGCACGGGTAAACTGGTGTCCGAGAGACACGCTACGTCCATTTGCGGAGAGAGAAGACCATGAGCGACACCGTCAAGTACCTTCTTGGCGAAGAGAGCATCCCGAAGTCCTGGTACAACATCGCGGCCGACCTGCCCAAGGCGCTTCCGCCCGTGCTGCACCCCGGCACGAAGAAGCCCATCGGCCCCGACGACCTGGCGCCGCTCTTCCCGATGGAGCTGATCCTCCAGGAGGTTTCCACCGAGCGCGAGGTCCCGATTCCCGAGCCGGTGCGCGACGTCTACAAGCAGTGGCGCTGCACGCCTCTCTACCGCGCCCGGCGCCTGGAGAAGGCGCTGCAGACCCCGGCGCGCATCTACTACAAGTACGAGGGCGTCTCGCCCGCGGGCAGCCACAAGCCCAACACCGCCGT
>CAZNWZ010000333.1:0-2112 GCA_964576455.1 uncultured Lysobacter sp. | reverse complement strand
CTGCACCCGGTGCGCTGCCTCATCCTCACGCCCACGCGCGAGCTCGCGATCCAGGTCTACGAGAGCGTCAAGACCTACGGCAAGCACGTCCCGCTCAAGCCCTTCGTGGTCTACGGCGGCGTGAACATCAACCCGCAGATCCAGGAGATGCGAAAGGGCGTCGAGATCCTCGTGGCCACGCCCGGGCGGCTGCTCGACCTCGTGGGCCAGAAGGCCGTGGACCTGCGCACGGTGCAGATCCTCGTCCTCGACGAGGCCGACCGCATGCTGGACATGGGCTTCATCCCGGACATCAAGCGGATCATCAACATGATCCCGGGCTCGCGGCAGACGCTGCTCTTCTCGGCGACCTTCTCGGACGAGATCCGCAAGCTCTCCGCGCAGTTCCTGAAGGACCCGCTCACCGTCGAGGTGGCCCGCCGCAACACGCCGGCGGAGCTGGTGACGCAGTGGGCGCACGTGGTCGAGTCGAAGAGGAAGCGCGAGCTGCTCTCCCACCTCGTCAAGACCAACAACTGGGAGCAGGTGCTCGTCTTCTGCAAGACCAAGCACGGGGCCAACCGGCTCGCCTACCAGCTCGAGCGCGACGGCATCAACGCCGCGGCCATCCACGGCAACAAGAGCCAGAACGCGCGCATCGAGGCCCTGGAGAGCTTCAAGGAGAACAAGGTGCGCGTGCTCGTGGCGACCGACATCGCCGCGCGCGGCCTCGACATCGAGGCGCTGCCGCACGTGGTCAACTTCGACATGCCCAGCGTCCCCGAGGACTACGTGCACCGCATCGGCCGCACCGGCCGCGCCGGGATGGAAGGCGAGGCGATCTCCATCGTCTGCTCCGAGGACCGTCCCCTGCTCGCGGCCGTGGAGGCCCTCATCAAGAAGAAGATCGAGGTGCGCCCGGTGCCCGGGTTCGACGGCACGCGAGCGGCGACCTATCCGAACGAGGCCCCCGAGTCCTCGCGCGGCGAGCGCGGCCGGGGCCGTGGCGGACGCGGCGGCGAGCGCTCCAGCCGCCCGCCGAGGGACGACAAGCGCCGCGAGGAGCGGCCGCCCCGCGCCGAGAAGCGCGTGGAAGAGCGTCCGCCCCAGCCCGCGCCCACGCCCACGCCCGCGAGCGGCGGGATGGACTTCTCCAAGCCCTACGAGCCCTCCCCCGAGGCGAAGCCCATCGAGCAGCCGGACGAGGCGCCGGTGAGGAAGCGCCCGACCCACGCCGTCCCGGCCCTGTTCCGCCGCAAGGCGGCCTGACCGAAGCGGCGACGCAGTCCTGATGCGCGACCCGGCCGCCCCCGTGATCCGCCTCGCGGATTACGTGCCTCCCGCCTACCTCGTCGATACGGTCACGCTGGACGTCGACATCGCGCAGCCATGGGCGACGGTACGCGCGAGCCTCGCAATGCGGCGCAACCCCGAGGGCGCGGGAGGCCCGCTCGTCCTCGATGGCGCGCACCTGGAGCTGCTCTCCGTCGCGCTCGACGGCACTCCCCTCGACGCCTCGCGCTACGAGGTGCGCGACGGCGGGCTGGGGATTGCCGAAGTCCCCGACTCGTTCGTGCTCGAAACGGCGGTGCGCTTCGACCCGTGGAAGAACACGCGCCTGGAGGGCTTTTACGCCTCGAAGGACGGCCTGTTCACGCAGTGCGAGGCCGAGGGCTTCCGCTGCATCACCTTCTTCCCCGACCGCCCCGACGTGATGGCCACCTACCGGGTGACGCTGCACGCCCCGCACGAGGAATTCCCGATCCTGCTGGCCAACGGCAACCTCGTGGAGTACGCCGCGGAGGAAGGCGGGCGGCACCGCGCGACCTGGGCCGACCCCTTCCCGAAGCCGTGCTACCTGTTCGCGATGGTGGCGGCGAAGCTCGACCTCCTGGAGGACCACTTCGTCACCAAGTCCGGGAAGAACGCGCTGCTGCAGGTGTACGTGGAGCCCGGCAAGCTCGACCAGGCCGGCTTCGCCATGAACTGCCTCAAGCGCGCCGTGCGCTGGGACGAGCAGCGCTTCGGGCTGGAGCTGGACCTGGAGCGCTTCATGATCGTGGCGGTGGGCGACTTCAACATGGGGGCCATGGAGAACAAGGGCCTCAACATCTTCAACACGAAGTACGTGCT
>CAZNWZ010000332.1:0-2114 GCA_964576455.1 uncultured Lysobacter sp. | reverse complement strand
TGGACGGTCGCATCCGCAAGGGGAAGCGTCACGCTGGGACAAGGGGATTCCGGCGAGGCCACGGGCGACGTCACGATCGCGGGAATCGGAAAGCGGGGACGTGCCGCACCGCTCGCCACGCGCGCCTCGGTTTCCCTGAAGGGGACGCGCTCCTCGCACGAGATCGGGCTGGTGGCCGACTTCCCCGACAAGTCCGCGGTGCGCGCGCTGCTTTACGGCGGCATGGCCCCCGGCGGCCGGGTTCCCGAATGGCGAGGGCGCATCGAATCGTTCGCGCTGAGCGGGCTCACGGCCTTCGCGCTCGCCGCGCCCGCCAGGCTCGTCGCATCCGCCGAGCGCGTCGAGCTGGGCGAAGCGCTTTTCGCCGGGGAGCCGGGCGAGATCCGGCTCGCCGAGACGCAGTGGACGCCGGCGGGGTTGCGCTCGCGCGGGTCGTCGAGCGCCGTGGTCGTGCGCACGATCCGGCAGATCCTCGACGTGCCGGGCGAGGTGGCCTCGAACCTGGTGCTCGCGGGCGACTGGGACCTGAAGGTCGGCGAGACCGTGGACGGTTTCGCCTCGCTGCGGCGCCTGCGCGGCGACGTGCGCCTGGGCGAGCCGCGCCAGGCGATGGGGCTGGAGGAGCTCGCGCTGAGGGCCGACGCGGCCGGCGGGCGCGTGAAGGCGACGCTGGAAGTCCGCGGCAGCCGCATCGGCCGCTGGCGCGCCGAAGGGGACGCTACCCTTCGCGCCGGCGAATCGGGCTGGGAGGTCTCGCCCGTCGCCCCGCTCTCGGGCCGCTTCGACGTCGACGTGCCGGACCTCGCGTGGATGGCGGCGTGGGTGGGGCCGGAAGCGCGAACGGCGGGGCGCCTGAAGGGCGAGGGCGTCCTCGAGGGCACGGCGCGCGACCCGACCTGGAACGGCCGCGTCGAGCTCTCGGGGCTGTCGCTGCGCGAGCCCACGCTCGGCGCGGAGGTGGAGGAGGGCACCATCGCCATCTCGCTCAGGGACCGCGAGGCGCGCCTCGAGCGCTTCGAGCTCGCGATGCCCTGGCGCCCCGGCGAGCGCGCGGCACGCGCCATCGCAGCGGCCCGGCGCCCGGACAAGGGCACGCTCACCGCCGAGGGCGCGATGGACATCGCCACGCGCAAGGGCAGCCTGCGCGTGAAGGCCTCCGCCTTTCCGCTCACGCGGCTCGAGTCCCGGTTCCTCGCGGTCTCGGGGGAAGGGCGCGCGGAGCTCGACGGCCCGAATGCGGTGGTGACGGGCAGCTTCAAGGCCGACGCCGGCTGGTTCGGCATCCCGGCCTCCGCGCCGCCGTCCCTTTCCGACGACGTGGTGGTGGTCCGGGGAAGCGAACCGGCACCCGCCTCCCGCGGCGCGGGCCGCGCCCGGCTCGACCTGCGCGCGGACCTGGGCGAGCACCTGTACTTCGTCGGGCGCGGGATCGACACGCGGCTCGCGGGATCGCTGCGGCTCGAGGGCGACCCCGGGGCGAACCTGCGCACGACGGGAACGATCCGCGCCGTGGGCGGCACCTACGACGCCTACGGCCGCACGCTCGCGCTGGAGCGCGGCGCGCTCAATTTCGTGGGGCGCGTGGACAATCCGGGCCTCAACATCCTCGCGCTCCGCAAGGGCCTGCCGGTGGAGGCGGGCGTCGAGGTGTCCGGCACCGTGGCCCGGCCCAAGGCGCGGCTCTACTCGACGCCGGACGTGCCGGACCCGGAAAAGCTCGCCTGGCTCGTGCTGGGGCGCGGGCAGGGCGACGTCTCCGCCGCCGATGCCGCGACGCTTCTATCCGCCGCCACGGCGATCCTGGGTGCCGACGCGCCGGGACGCGGGAAGATCCTGGGCGGCCTCGGGATCGACGAGGTGAGCATCGGGACCGATTCGACGAGCCTGCTGGGCACCATGCCGCAGAGCACGGTGGCCGGGCGCACGCGCTCGACGTCCACCGCGGACGTGGTCACCGTGGGCGCGAAGCTCACCGACGACATCCGCATCTCCTACCGCCAGGGCCTCGCCGAGGCGGAGGGGTCGCTGCGCATCGCCTGGCAGTACAGCCGCAACCTCGAGTTCATCCTGCGCGCCGGCTACCTCCAGGGCGTCGACGCCGTCTACCGCTTCTC
>CAZNWZ010000331.1:0-2122 GCA_964576455.1 uncultured Lysobacter sp. | reverse complement strand
CTCCTCGAGCACCACCTTGCGCACGTCGGCCGGATCGACGGGCACCCAGCCGTGGCCGGTGAGGAAGACCTCCGCCCGGCAGTGCTGGGCCTTGGTGATGTTCTCGGTCCCCGCCCCCAGGCTCCTGTAACCGTGCGCCGACTTGGCCACGCGGATGCCGTAGACGTCCCGGGCCGGCAGTCCCGCCGCGCGGGCGAGGCCCACGTAGAGCGCGTTGAGGTCGGCGCACTTTCCGCTCAGGTTCTTCGTCTCGAGCATGTACTTGATGTCGCCGGTGCCGCAGCCGCGCGTCTTGGGATCGCGGAAGGTGTTGTCGCAGATCCAGTCGTAGATGGCGCGCGCCTTCTCGACGTCGCCCTTCGCGCCCTTCGTGATCTCCAGGGCCGTCGCCTTCACGATGCCGTCGGTGGGCAGCAGCTCCGTGGCCTTGAGATAGCGGGCCAGCTCCGCCCGGTCCGCGGCGGCCTTGCCGGGCCTGGCGAGATCCACCGCGACGTCGCGCGTGGCGAAGCGGCTCACCAGGGTGATGGCCGGCTTCGCCCCCGCGGCCCACTCGGCCCAGACGACCCCCAGTCCCCACGTCGGGTCCGACATCGCCTTGCCCTCGCCCCCTTCGGCGCTGAAGGTGCTGCCCAGCGACTTCTGGTACGGCGTGTCGACCGTGAGCGGGGTGGGCAGCCAGACGCGCGTGCGCCCGGCGGGATTGAGCACCTCGACGCGCGTGGTCACCTCGAAGGTGCGCCAGGTCTCGGTGGGTGATTGCGCGAAGGCGCGGGTGACGGCGGAGGGAAGGGCGAGGCCGGAAGCTGCGAGGCCGGAGAATTGCAGGAAGGCGCGACGACGCATGGCGGGGTTCCTTTCTCAGTCGGGATGACGGGGCAGGCAGGACCGTCGGCAGCCGCCGCCCGCGCATTCGACGGGAGCGGACTGGAGGGAGCGCTTGGTCCGGGACGGGCTCGGAATGATCATGGAAGCTCCTGGCGGCCGGCGGGGAAGTCGCCGGGTCGGATAAAATAGCGCGTTTTGCACCTTGAGGCGCGACCGAAAGACCCCGCGCCGAGCATGGAAATCCGATGACCGCCCCCACCGCCTCACCCGCCGCGACGCTTTCGCTTGCCTTCGGCGCCCGCTTCGAGGACCTCTACGACGCCGACGGCCTCGTCCGCCTGGACGGCAAGTTCCTCGCGTACCTGGAAACGGCCGATGCCGCGCTCAAGGCGCGCCTCCTGGCCGCCCGCGCCGCACCCGAGGCGCTCGCGACCAAGGAGGAGGCCGAGCTGCTGCTCGCCGTCTCTCCCGTGCTCGACGACTTCGTGGCCGAGCTCTTCGGGATCGTCCCCGAGGTCGACCGGCTGGTGGCCGCGCACACCGAGACCGAGCCGCTCTTCCGCGTGAAGCGCAAGTTCGTGCAGCGCCGGGCGATGCTCAAGATCAAGGCCGACGAGGCCGCGAAGCTCGACGGGCCGGCGCTCGAGGCCGAGCTCGCCGCGAGGCTGGGCGGGCGCTTCGAGGAGCTCGCCTTCTCGCGCGCGGTGCTGGAGTGGCAGGCCGACGAGGCCGCGAGCGCCGAGGCGCTCTCGCTCGCCGAGCGCTACTGCGCCTGGGCTGCGCACACGGCGGAGGGCCGCAGGCGCAACCGCGCCGGCGTGCTCTTCAAGCCGCCGCAGAAGGTCGAGCCGCTCGCCCTCGTTCCCGTCGACACCGACGGCTCCGCCGGCTACGCGGTGCACACGCTGCACCACCTCCGCCGCCGCGAAGGCTTCGCCCTCACGGACGCGGGCACGAGCCTCGTGGGCGGCCTGGGCGAGGCCCACTACTGCATCATCTGCCACGAGCAGGGCAAGGACTCCTGCTCCAAGGGCCTGAAGGAGAAGGCCGACGAGAGCGGCAAGGCCGCGTTCAAGAAGAGCTTCTTCGGCGTGCCCCTCCCCGGCTGCCCGCTCGAGGAGCGCATCTCGGAGTTCCACAAGCTCAAGACCGAGGGCGTGGCCATCGGCGCGCTCGCCATGATCACGGTCGACAACGCCATCGTCTGCTCGACCGGGCACCGCATCTGCAACGACTGCATGAAGTCGTGCATCTACCAGCGCCAGGACCCGGTCAACATCCCGCAGGCCGAGAC
>CAZNWZ010000330.1:0-2124 GCA_964576455.1 uncultured Lysobacter sp. | reverse complement strand
AGCTCGCGAAGAAGGACATCCCCGTCGCGCGCGAGGTGTGGAAGCGCGACGACGCCGTGAAGTTCTTCGAATCGATCGGCGAGAAGTACAAGGCCGAGATCATCGCCGCGATCCCCGCCAACGAGGACATCAGCCTCTACCGAGAGGGCGAGTTCATCGACCTGTGCCGCGGCCCCCACGTGCCGTCCACCGGCAAGCTCAAGGTCTTCAAGCTGATGAAGGTCGCCGGCGCCTACTGGCGGGGCGACTCGAGGAACGAGATGCTCCAGCGCATCTACGGCACGGCCTGGGCGAGGAAGGAGGACCAGGAGGCGTACCTGCACATGCTGGAGGAGGCGGAGAAGCGCGACCACCGCCGCCTGGGCACGGCCCTCGACCTCTTCCACCTGCAGGACGAGGCGCCCGGGATGATCTTCTGGCACCCGAAGGGCTGGGTGATCTGGCAGCAGGTCGAGCAGTACATGCGCCGGGTGTACCAGGACAACGGCTACCAGGAGGTGCGCTGCCCGCAGATCCTGGACCGCACGCTGTGGGAGCGGAGCGGCCACTGGGAGAACTACAAGGACAACATGTTCACGACGGAGTCGGAGAAGCGCGACTTCGCCATCAAGCCCATGAACTGCCCGGGGCACATCCAGATCTTCAACAAGGGCATCCGCAGCTACAAGGACCTGCCGCTTCGCTACGGCGAGTTCGGCGCCTGCCACCGCAACGAGCCCTCCGGGGCGCTGCACGGGATCATGCGGGTGCGCGGCTTCACGCAGGACGACGGCCACATCTTCTGCATGCCCTCGCAGATCGCTCCCGAGTGCGTGGACTTCCACAAGCTCGCCTTCCGCGTGTACGCCGACTTCGGCTTCGAGCACGTGCAGGTGAAGCTCGCCCTCCGGCCGGAGAAGCGCATCGGCAGCGAGGAGCAGTGGGAGAAGGCCGAGGAGGCCCTGCGGGAGGCGCTGCGGGCCTCGGGCGCCCAGTGGGAGGAGCTGCCGGGGGAGGGCGCCTTCTACGGCCCCAAGATCGAGTACCACCTCAAGGACTCGATCGGCCGGTCCTGGCAGGTGGGCACGATGCAGGTGGACTTCTTCATGCCGGGGCGCCTGGGGGCGGAGTACGTGGCCGAGGACAACACGCGCCAGGTCCCGGTCATGCTGCACCGCGCCATCGTGGGCTCCATGGAGCGCTTCATCGGCATCCTGATCGAGAACCACGCCGGGGCGATGCCCCTGTGGCTGGCCCCCGTGCAGGTGGTCGTCATGAACGTCACGGACCGCCAGGAAGCCTACGTCCGGGAGGTCGTGGAGGGCCTGCGGAAGGCCGGGATCCGGGCCGAGGCGGATTTGCGGAACGAGAAAATAACGTATAAAATTCGCGAACATAGCATTCACAAGCTTCCTTACCAGCTCATCCTGGGCGACAAGGAAGTGGCAGCCCGGACGGTCTCGGCCCGGACTCGGAGCGGCGAAAACCTCGCTCCGGTCGCGCTGGAGGCTTTCGTTTCGCAGCTTCAGGGCGAGATGGCCGGTCGAAAATGAACGCTTGACGGGAGGCGAGGACTGAACTCGAAAGAACTCAAAGAATCCTCGCCATGTTATTGATTTGAAAGAGGATTCTTCGCATCGCTCACGATAACAAGTCGGTTCGCATCAACGGGGAGATCAACGCTCCCGAGGTACGCCTGGTCGGCGTGGAAGGCGACCAGCTCGGCATCGTTTCCGTGATGGAAGCCATGCGCCTCGCGGAGGAAGCGGAGGTCGACCTGGTGGAGATCGCCCCGATGGCCGTGCCCCCGGTCTGCCGCCTGATGGACTACGGCAAGTTCAAGTACCGGGAGAGCAAGAAGGCCCACGAGGCGAAGCTCAAGCAGAAGCAGATCCAGGTCAAGGAGATCAAGTTCCGCCCCGGCACCGACGAGGGCGACTACCAGATCAAGCTGAGGAACCTCATCCGCTTCCTGACGGACGGCGACAAGACGAAGATCACGCTTCGCTTCCGCGGGCGGGAGATGGCCCACCAGGAACTGGGGGTCGCGCTCCTCAAGCGGGTCGAGGCCGACCTGGCCCCGCACGGGCAGGTCGAGCAGTTTCCGAAGCTGGAAGGGCGCCAGATGGTGATGATCCTGGCGCC
>CAZNWZ010000329.1:0-2128 GCA_964576455.1 uncultured Lysobacter sp. | reverse complement strand
TCACGGTGCCCGCCCGGTCCTCGCGCGCGGCGCAGGCGGCGATCCGGTCCAGCCATCCCGGGGCCACCTCCGTGTCGCTGTTGAGCAGCACCACGTCGCGGCCGGGGTGCAGGCGCATGCCCTCGTTCACAGAGGCCACGAAGCCCCGGTTGCG
Organism: uncultured Lysobacter sp.; assembly: GCA_964576455.1. GTDB lineage: Bacteria > Pseudomonadota > Gammaproteobacteria > Burkholderiales > Usitatibacteraceae > FEB-7. The sequence goes on along the minus strand of CAZNWZ010000329.1, from coordinate 1,974 downwards.
CTCGTGCACGAGGAGGGTGAAGCGCCCCGCGGCGGCCGCGTCCCGGAGCCAGGCCGAAAGCCCGGGCTCCGGGCTCGCGTCGTCCACGACGACGATCTCGTGGGGCGTGCGCACGCGGGCCGCCAGGACGCTTTCGAGGCATCGGCGCGTCTGGGCGAGCCCGCGGTAGGCCGGGATGATGACGTCGATCAAGGGGGGCGGTTGGAGAGCGTTTCGAGACAATTCTAGCCTTCCGGGGACCGGGGGGGCCGGTTGGCCGGGCAGGGCATGGGGACTGGTTTGACCCCTGTCAACCGGGGGGGGCGGGTTCGGCGGCAAAGTGGGCGGGCCGAACCCCAATCCCCGGGGGGCATGGAGGACCGCATGGATTCCACCCCGAACGTCATCGCCGGCGTCGGCCTGGCCGACCGGCCCCGCAAGAGCCGCTGGCCCGCCCGCATGGACCTTGCCCAGAGCGCCACCGGGCTCGTCCTCGGGCTCTTCATGTGGGGCCACATGTTCTTCGTGTCCTCGATCCTGCTGGGCAAGGACGCGATGTGGTCGATCACGAAGATGTTCGAGGGCTACTTCTTCTTCGGGAAGGCCTATCCGGGCGCCGTCTCGGTGATCGTGGGCGCGATCTTCGCGATCCTCATCGTCCACGCCTTCCTGGCGATGCGGAAGTTCCCGGCCAACTACACCCAGTACCGGACCTTCATGGGGCACCGGAAGCTCATGGCGCACGAGGACACCACCCTCTGGTGGGTGCAGGCCGTGACCGGGTTCCTGCTCTTCTTCATCGCGGCCGTCCACCTCTACCAGATGCTCATGCATCCGGGCGACATCGGCCCGTACGAGTCCGCCGACCGCGTCTGGAGCGGGCGCTGGTGGCCGCTCTACCTCGTGGCGCTCTTCGCGGTCGAGCTGCACGGCGGCATCGGCCTGTACCGCCTGTGCGTGAAATGGGGCTGGCTCGAGGGCAGGGACGCCAACGCCAGCCGCAAGCGCCTGAAGACCCTCAAGTGGGTGCTGACGGTGTTCTTCATCGCGCTGGGGCTCGCCACGCTCGCGGCCTACATGAAGATCGGCTACGACCACCGTGACCACGTGGGCGATCGCTACACCCCGTCCTGGGTGGTCCCGAACCCGATGGAGAAGGCCAAATGAAGATCGTCTACACCGACGTGCTGGTCATCGGCGGCGGGCTGGCGGGCCTGCGGCTCGCCATTGGCGCCAAGCGGCGCGGCCACGACGCGCTCATCCTCTCGCTGGTGCCCGCCAAGCGCTCGCATTCCAAGGCGGCGCAGGGCGGGATGCAGGCTTCCCTCGGCAACGTGGCCAAGGGGCAGGGCGACACGGAGGACGTCCACTTCGAGGACACGGTGCGCGGCTCCGACTGGGGCGCGGACCAGGAAGTGGTGCGCATGTTCGTGAACACGGCGCCCAAGGCGGTGCGGGAGCTCGCGGCCTGGGGCGTGCCATGGAGCCGCGTGAGGAAGGGCGACCGCGACGTCATCATCAACGGCCAGAAGGTCACCATCACCGAGCGCGACGAGGCGCACGGCCTCATCGCGCAGCGCGACTTCGGCGGCACCAAGAAGTGGCGCACCTGCTACGCGGCCGACGGCACCGGCCACGCCATGATCAACACGGTGGCCGACCAGGCGATCGCCGACTCGATCCCCGTGCACGAGCGCAAGGAGGCCCTGTGCCTCATCCACGACGGCAGCCGCTGCTACGGCGCGGTCGTGCGCGACCTCATCACCGGCGAGATCTCGGCCTATGTCGCCACCGCCACGGCCATCTGCACGGGGGGCGCGGGCCGCGTCTACCGCACGACGACCAACGCGGTGATCTGCGAGGGCATCGGCCACGCGCTCGCGCTGGAGACCGGCGTCTCGGCGCTCGGGAACATGGAGGCCGTGCAGTTCCACCCCACGGGGATCTTCCCCGCCGGCATCCTCGTGACCGAGGGCTGCCGCGGCGACGGGGGGC
>CAZNWZ010000328.1:0-2168 GCA_964576455.1 uncultured Lysobacter sp. | reverse complement strand
CTCGAGGCCATGGCCGAGGGCCAGGTGTCGATCGAGGGGCGCACGACGCGGCTCGACGACCTCTTCTTCGTGATCGCCACGCAGAACCCCGTGGAGTTCCGCGGCACCTACCCGCTGCCCGAGGCGCAGATGGACCGCTTCGCGATCCGCCTCTCGCTCGGCTACGTGGACGCCGAGACGGAGGCCGCGATCGTCCAGTCGCAGGGCCGGACCCACCCGCTCGAGGGCCTCGCGGCCGTGGCCTCGTCCGACGACGTGCGCGCGCTGCGCTCCGCCGCGAAGGACGTCCGCGTCTCGAAGGACGTGCAGCGCTACGTCGTCGACCTGGTGCGCGCCACGCGCGGCGCGCCCGGCGTGCAGCTCGGCGCGGGCCCGCGCGCCTCGATCGCCCTCACGCGGCTCGCGCAGGGGCTCGCCCTCGTGGGGGGCGAGGAGTTCGTCACCCCCGAGCACGTGCGCGCCCTCGCGGGGCCTGTGCTCGCGCACCGGCTCGCGCTCGACCCGCAGGCCAAGTTCGCGGGGCGCACCTCGCAGGCCGTGGTGTCCGACATCGTCGCGGCGGCCCCCGTCCCGGCCTAGGACCGCGTCCGTGTGGCGCCTCGCGTGGCGGATCTTCCGCGGGCTCGGCGCGATCCAGCACCGCGTCCGCCGGCATTTCACGCCGGCCGGCATCTTCGTGATCTCGGCGGCCACCCTCGCGGCGGTCTTCGGCGTGGACACCAACCAGAGCCTCGCCTACAAGATCTTCACGCTGCTCGCGGCGCTCCTCGCCGTGGCCTGGCTCGCGGGACGGGCCGCGCGCGGCCGCTTCGAGGTGCGCCGCGAGCTGCCGCGGGCGGTGGCGGCGGGCGAGTCGTTCACCTACCGCGTGCGGCTGCGAAACGCCGGAAGCCGCGCCGTCGCCGGCGCCACGCTCCTGGAGAACACCGGCGACCCGCGGCCCTCCTTCGAGGTCTTCCGCGCGGAGGCGCGGGCGCCGATCTACCGCGAGTGGTGGCAGGTGCTCGAGGCGCATCGCGTCGCCTCCATCGGCGCCGTCCCCGTGCCCGCCGTCGATCCGGGCGAGGAGGTCGAGCTGCGCGTGACGGCGCGGACCTTCCGCCGGGGACGGCTGCACTTCGCGGACGCGACGGTGGCGCTGCCCGATCCCCTGGGGCTCGTCTGGCGCGGGCACCGCGTGGAGGCGCAGGGCCAGGTGCTGGTGCTGCCCCGGCGCTACAAGGTTCCCCTGCTCGACCTGCCGGGCACGCGCCGCTACCAGCCCGGCGGAGTGTCGCAGTCCTCGTCGGTCGGCGATTCGGGGGAATTCATCGGGCTTCGCGACTACCGCCCGGGCGACCCGATGCAGCGCATCCACTGGAAGAGCTTCGCGCGGCGCGGCGAGCCCGTGGTGCGCGAGTACCAGGACGAGTTCTTCGAGCGCCACGCCCTGGTGCTCGACACTTTCTGCGCCCGCGGCGAGGAGGAGGCGTTCGAGGAGGCGGTGGCGGTCGCCGCCTCGCTCGCCGAGACGATCGACACCCGCGAGTGCCTGCTCGACCTCATGTTCGTGGGCGCGCAGGCCTACACCTTCACGGCCGGGCGGGGCCAGATGCAGGCCGAGGGGCTCCTGGGCGTGCTCGCGGGCGTGGCGCCATGCCGCCAGCATCCGTTCGGCGTGCTGCGCGACGCGGTGCGGGCGCGGCGCGCGGCCATGTCCGGGGCGCTCGCGATCCTGCTCGCCTGGGACGAGCCGCGGCGCGCGTTCGTCGAGGAGCTGCGCTCGCTCGGGCTCACGCTGCGGGTGATCGTCGTGAGCGGGAGCCCGGTCGCCGACGCGCCGCCCTGGGTCAAGGTGCTCGTGCCCGGGCGCATCGCGGAAGGGCTCGCGACCCTGTGAACACGCCGCCGCTCCTGCTCGCCTTCGCGATCCTCCTCTGGGGGTGGCTCGGCGGCACGCTGCTCGTCGCGGTGCCGGCGGCCGCGGCGCTCGAGGGCGCGCGGCTCGCGAAGGGGCGCGTCGAGCTCACCCACGCGCAGCAGTGCCGCGTCGCGGACCTGTCGACGGTGCTCGCCATCGCCGCGGGCCTCGCCTTCGCCGCCTCGGCGGGCTTCCCCAGGGCTGCGGTCCTCTTCTTCCAGTGGCTGCCGGTGGCGCTCCTGCCGCTCGCCCTGATGCAGGCGTGGGG
>CAZNWZ010000327.1:0-2173 GCA_964576455.1 uncultured Lysobacter sp. | reverse complement strand
TCCGGCCCGGCAAGGTGCCCCTCAAGATGGTGGAGCGCCACTACGGCTTCCAGGTGCGCCAGGAGGCGCTCTCGGAGAGCGTGCAGCGCCTCTTCGCCGAGGCCGTGCGCGTCCAGAACTACCGCGTGGCGGGCATGCCCCGCTTCGAGCCCGTGCAGGGCGGTGCCGACGCGTCGGCCTTCGAGTTCCAGGCCGTCTTCGAGGTTTATCCCGAGATCACGGTCGGCGACCTGGGCGCGCACAAGGTGACGCGCCCGGTCACGGAGGTGTCCGACAAGGACGTGGACGCCACCATCGAGACCCTTCGCAAGCAGCGCGCCAGGTACGAGCGCGTGACGCGCGGGGCGGCCACCGGCGACCTGGTGAACATCGACTTCGAGGGCAAGGTGGACGGCGCCCCCTTCGAGGGCGGCAAGGGCCAGAACTTCGCCGTGGTCCTGGGCGAGGGGCGCATGCTCCCCGACTTCGAGGCCGCGCTCATGGGCCTCGCGGAGGGGGCCGAGAAGACCTTCCCCCTCGTCTTCCCGCAGGACTACGTCGAGCACCTGAAGGGCAAGACGGCCGAGTTCACCGTGAAGGTGAACCAGGTGGCCGAGCCGAAGCTGCCGGCGGTGGACGCCGAGTTCGCCCGCGGCCTGGGCGTGGAGGACGGCGACCTGGCCCGCATGCGCGCCGAGATCCGCGACAACATCGGGCGCGAGGTCAAGAAGCGCATCCAGGGCAAGGTGAAGGAGCAGGTGATGGCCGGCCTCACGGCCGCCGCCACCTTCGAGCTGCCGCGCGCCCTGCTGGAGAGCGAGATCTCCCGCATGAACGAGGCGGCCGTCCAGGACCTGCGCAACCGCGGCATGAGCGCGGGCAAGGAAGTGCAGCTGCCCCGCGAGATCTTCGCCGACCGCGCCCGGCAGCGCGTCACCCTGGGCCTGCTGGTGGCGGACCTGGTGCGCAAGAACGACCTCTCCGCCCGCCCCGAGCAGGTGCGCAAGGTGATCGAGGAGCACGCCGAGAGCTTCGAGCAGCCCGCCGAGATGGTGCGCTGGTTCTACGGCCAGCCCGAGCGCATGGCCGAGGTCGAGGCGATCGTGATGGAGGACAACGTCGTAGAATGGTGCCTCGGGAAGATGAAGGTCGAGGACACCCCCACGGCCTTCGAGGACCTGATGGGCACGAAGAAGGCCTGACGAGGAGATCCGGATGCGAGACGAATACCAGGGGCCGGTGGGACTGGGCCTCATCCCGATGGTCATCGAGCAGTCGGGGCGCGGCGAGCGCGCCTACGACATCTACTCGCGCCTGCTCAAGGAGCGCGTGATCTTCCTGGTCGGGCCCATCAACGACGCCATGGCGAACCTGATCGTGGCGCAGCTTTTGTTCCTCGAGAGCGAGAACCCCGACAAGGACATCCACCTGTACATCAACTCGCCGGGCGGCAGCGTCTCCTCCGGCATGGCGATCTACGACACGATGCAGTTCATCAAGCCGGACGTCTCGACGCTGTGCACGGGCCTCGCCGCGAGCATGGGCGCCTTCCTGCTGGCCGCCGGGGCCAAGGGCAAGCGCTTCATCCTGCCCAACTCGCGGGTCATGATCCACCAGCCCTCGGGCGGCTTCTCCGGCCAGGCCTCGGACATCGAGATCCACGCCAAGGAGGTGCTGTACCTCAAGAAGCGCCTGAACGAGATGATGGCGCTGCACACCGGCCAGCCCATCGAGGTCATCGAGCGCGACACGGACCGCGACAATTTCATGGGCGCCGAGGAAGCGGTAAAGTACGGCCTGATCGACAGGGTGCTCAAGAACCGCGCCCAGGCCGCGGCCTAGGGCGCCTCCGGGGACATCGATGACGGAAAAGGTCGGCGGCGAGAAGCTCCTCTACTGCTCCTTCTGCGGCAAGAGCCAGCACGAGGTGAGGAAGCTCATCGCGGGCCCGTCGGTGTTCATCTGCGACGAGTGCATCGACCTCTGCAACGACATCATCCGCGAGGAGGCGACGCCCGAGACCACGGCCAAGGCCGCCCGCAGCGACCTGCCCAGCCCGCACGAGATCTGCGAGATCCTCGACCAGTACGTGATCGGGCAGGTGCAGGCCAAGAAGATCCTCTCGGTCGCGGTGTACAACCACTACAAGCGCCTGAAGACCGGCGGCAAGCAGGACGAGGTCGAGCTCGCCAAG
>CAZNWZ010000326.1:0-2189 GCA_964576455.1 uncultured Lysobacter sp. | reverse complement strand
CCCGCGGCGCGCACGACCGCCTTGGAGAGCACGGGGCCCTCCTCGGGGGCGGGGCGGGCGGCGGGGGCGGTTCGGCGCGCTGGCACGGTCGGTCCTTTCTAGAAAGGATTATCTCACATCCTTTCCACGGAAACGACACGCCGGGCCGACTCAGTGCGGGCGCGGCCCCGCTTTCCTGGAAGGGCCGGCATGGAGGCGACTGGGGCGAAAGTCCTCGAAGGGCGTCACCCCCAGCTCGCCACCGAAGTCGCGAACGAGCGCGGGCCATGCCGCTACATCCGTCACGCACCGAAAGGCGTTGACGCGTGCCCGCCGGCTTCAGTGGCGGCGCGGCTGCGCCCCCTCGTCGTGCTCTTGCGCCGCTTCCTCCGGGTCCATGCCGGCGAGGTGGCCCAAGTGCCACTCCAGCCGCGCCACCACGTCAGCAATGCCGGCCGGTCCTGCCCCGGTTCCCAGCACCGCGAGCTCCCAGGCGAGGACATCCACGTAGGAATCCACCACCTTCGCGCGGATCGCTTCCGACAGCATTTGCTCGAAAGTCAGGAGGCAGGCCCCGACGAAGCGGCTTCGTGCGTCGGCAGGCTCGCGACCGAGGCCGCGCTTGCCCTCGATGAGGGAGGCCATCGCCTCCTTGAACCGTGATTTGGGGTCGTCCATGGCCGCTCCTCCCGGATCGCCGGCCCCCTCGTAGGGACTGCGGCATCGAGGATGGCCCATTCAATAGCAGCGCTTCCGGCTCGCCGGCGAGTGGAATTCAGATGCGGAAATTCGAGATAACGAGGGGAATGGGCCACCCTGACCCCCGGCCCCTCTCCCAAGGGAGAGGGGAGACATTCGCGAGATAATGCGCGCATGACCGCCGTCCGCACCCTTGCCGCCCTCGCCCTCGCCGCCGCCTTCCTCGCCGCAGCCGTCCCCGCGAAGGCCGCCGATCCCAAGAAGATCTTCCGCTACGCCTTCGAGATCGCGGAGACGAGCTTCGACCCGCAGAAGATCAGCGACGTCTACTCGAACATCGTGAACGACGGCATCTTCGACTCGCCGCTCGCCTACGACTACCTGGCGCGGCCGATGAAGCTCAAGCCCAACACGCTGGTGGCGATGCCGGAGATCAGCCCCGACGGCCTCACCTACACGCTGCGGGTGAAGCCCGGCATCTACTTCGCCGACGACCCGGCGTTCAAGGGCAAGAAGCGCGAGCTCGTGGCCGAGGACTACGTCTACACCATGAAGCGGCTCATGGATCCGAAGCTCGCCGCGCCGCTCCTGGCGGAGATCGAGGGCGTCATCGCCGGCAGCGACGAGGCGCTCGCCAGGGCGCGCAAGGCCAACAAGTTCGACTACGACGCCCCCATCGAGGGGCTGAAGGCGCTCGACCGCTACACCTTCCAGATCAAGCTCACGCAGCCCTTCTACGTCTTCATCTACAACCTCGCCGACTGCCGCGTCTCCTGCGCCGTGGCGCGCGAGGTGGTCGAGCACTACGGCGACGACATCGGCTCGCACCCGGTGGGCACGGGGCCGTGGAAGCTCGCCTACTGGAAGCGCTCCTCCAAGATGGCGTTCGAGCCCAACCCCAACTACCGCGAGGAGTACTTCGACGGCGAGCCCGCGCCGGGTGACAAGGAGGCCGAGGAGATCCTCGCCCGCCTGAAGGGCAAGCGCATGCCGATGGTGGGCCGCGTCGAGGTGTACGTGGTCGAGGAGGTGCAGCCGCGCTGGCTCGCCTTTCTCAACGAGGAGCACGACCTCGCTTTCCGCGTCTCGGAGGAATTCGCCAACGTCGCCTGGCCCAACGGCCAGCTCGCGCCGAACCTGAGGAAGCGCGGCCTCCACATGGCGCAGGTGCCGGCCCTCGACCTCACGTTCGCGTACTTCAACATGGAGGACCCGCTGGTGGGCGGCTACACGCCCGAGAAGGTGGCGCTTCGGCGCGCGATCTCGCTCGCCTACAACTCGCGCGACGAGATCGCGATCGTGAGGAAGGGCCAGGCCATCCCCGCGAACACGCCCTACAGCCCCGGTGTCGCAGGCTACGATCCGAACTTCCGCACCACCGCGAGCGAGTACAGCGTGCCCAAGGCGCGCGCGCTGCTGGACATGTACGGCTACGTGGACCGCGACGGCGACGGCTACCGCGAGATGCCCGACGGCAGCCCGCTCGTGCTGCAGAACGCCTCCACGCCCAG
>CAZNWZ010000325.1:0-2196 GCA_964576455.1 uncultured Lysobacter sp. | reverse complement strand
GCTAGGCGGGGCGCCGCTCGATCAGGGCCTGGGCGAGCGTGCCCGCGTCCACGTGCTCGAGCTCGCCGCCCACGGGCAGCCCGCGCGCGATTCGGCTGACGGCGAGGCCCTTCCCCGCGAGCATCTCCGAGACGTAGTGGGCCGTCGCCTCGCCCTCGACCGTGAAGTTGGTCGCCAGGATCACCTCCCGGACGACGCCGTCGGTGGCACGCCGGAGGAGGCGGTCGAGGTGGATCTCGCGCGGCCCGATGCCGTCGAGCGGCGAGAGCCGCCCCATGAGCACGAAGTAGAGTCCGCCGTAGCTCTGCGTCTGCTCCATCATCAGCAGGTCGGCCGGCGTCTCCACCACGCACAGGAGGGAGGCGTCGCGGCGCGGCGAGACGCACAGCTCGCACACCTCGCTCTCCGTGAAGGTGTTGCAGCGCGCGCAGTGGCGGATCCGGCCGAGCGACTCGCCGAGCGCCGCGGACAGCCGGGCGGCCCCGGCGTGGTCCCGCTGGAGGAGGTGGTAGGCCATGCGCGTGGCCGACTTCGGCCCCACGCCCGGCAGGCACCGAAGGGCCTGGATCAGTTCCTCCAGCGAGTCGGGCGTGCGCACGGGCGGACGCGCCTCAGAACGGGAGCTTCATCCCGGGCGGCAGGTTCATGCCCGCGGTGAAGCCGGCCATCTTCTCCTGGCTGGTGGCTTCCGCCTTGCGGGCGGCGTCGTTGAAGGCGGCGGCCACCAGGTCCTCGAGCATGTCCTTGTCCTCCCCCAGCAGGGTCGGATCGATGGTCACGCGCTTCACGGCGTGCTTGCACGTCATCACGACCTTCACGAGTCCCGCGCCGGACTGGCCCTCGACCTCGATCGACTCGAGGCTCTCCTGGACCTTGCGCATGTTCTCCTGCATCTGCTGCGCCTGCTTCATCAGCGCGCCCAGCCCGCCCTTCATCATGTCTTCCTTCTCCTGTCGTCGGTTGCGTCGGAATTGCCCTCGCCGGCGGGCCGGATGGACGAGGCCACGACCTGCGCCCCCATGCCTTCCACCAGGTCCTTCACGAACGGGTCGCTCTCGAGGGCGGCCGCGGCGCCGTCGAGTCTCTTCTGCGCCTCGACCCCGCGGACGGCGGCGACGCTGCGCCCGCTCGTCTCGCCCACCCGCACCGAGAGCCGGAACCCCGCCCCGAACCGCGGCGCGAGCTCGGCCTTCAGCTTGTCCTGGTACGCCTTCTCCGCGTACATCTTCTGCGCCTCGGGCACCACGAGCTGCAGGTGGTTGCCCTCGAAGGAGGCCAGCTCCCCGTAGCGGGCGAGCAGGCCCGCCATGCCGGTGAGGTTCTGGCGCTCCACGAAGGAGGCCCAGTCCCCGTCGAAGGCGGCCGCAGGCGATGGCGGGGCCGGCGCGGGCGAGGCGGCCGCGGGGGCCGGCTCGCGGGCGACGGCGACCGAGGCCCCCGACCCCGCGCTGTCCCGGGCCGCCGCCGGCGCGCCGCGCACCGGCAACGCCTCGCCCGGCGTGGCGTTCCCGAAGGAGAGCATGCGCATCACGGCCATGCCGAATCCGGCGATCTCGTCGGGCGCGAGCGGGAGGTCGCGCCGGCCCAGGATCGCGACCTGGTACATCACCTGCACTCGCGCCGCGTCCAGGCGGCCCGCCAGCGAGGCGATGCGGGCGGCATCCGGATCGTCGGGCGCGGGACTCGCTCCCAGTTGCGCGAGCGCCACGCGGTGCAGGATCGCCGCGATGTCCTGGAGGGCCTGGTCGCAGGACAGGCCGCGCTCCGAGATGCGCTCGGCCTCCGCGAGTGCCCCGGGGCCGTTGCCCGCGGCGATCGTCTCGAGAAGGGGCCAGACGAGGTCGCCGCCGACCGCGCCCAGCATGTCGGATACCTGGGAGGCCGTCACCTTGCCCGAGCCGAAGGCGATGGCCTGGTCGGTGAGGCTCAGGCTGTCGCGCACGCTGCCCGCCGCCGCGCGCGCGAGCAGCGCCAGGGCCGGCTCCTCGAAGGGGACGGACTCCGCCTCGAGCACGCGCTTGAGGTGCGCCGCCAGGGCCTGGGGAGGCAGCGCCTTCAGGTTGAACTGCAGGCAGCGGGAGAGCACCGTGACCGGCAGTCGCTGCGGGTCGGTGGTGGCGAGGATGAACTTCACGTGCTCCGGCGGCTCCTCGAGCGTCTTCAGCATCGAGTTGAACGCGTGCCGCGAGAGCATGT
>CAZNWZ010000324.1:0-2201 GCA_964576455.1 uncultured Lysobacter sp. | reverse complement strand
TCCGCGCACCGGCTGGCGCGAAGGCGCGGCGAGGTGCGGATGGCCGACCTCGCCGACGAGGCGTTCATCCTCTTCCCGCGCGGGATCGGCTGCGGCCTTTACGACCACGTGATGGGCCTCGCCAGCCAGGCCGGCTTCGCCCCGCGCGTGGCGCAGGAGGCTCGCGAGGGCGTGACCATCCTCGCCCTGATCGCGGCGGGCACGGGGATATCGATCCTGCCCGACACGTACCGGAACGCGAGCGTGCCCGGCGTGGTCCACCGGCCGATCGCCGGGCCGGCCTCGACGAGCCGGCTGCTCCTCGCCTGGCGCGCCGGCGACGCGAAGCCGCTGCTCGGCCGCTTCCTCGAGATGGCGCACTCCTGGCCGGGCTTCGCCCTCCCCGGGCGCCGGGCCCGCGCCCCGGCGAAGGCTTCCGCCGCGGCCTAGGCGCGGCCGCCGCCGGCGGCCTCGCGCAGCGCCTGCAGGATCGCGGCGCGGTCCTCGGGCACCTGGCCGCCGAAGGCGTCCTTCAGCTTCGCGTCCCCCGTGCGCTGCTGGCGCTCGATGGTGCCGCGCGTCATGAGGGGCTCGACGCCCATCTCCTCGAGCGTGAGGGCGACCTCGCGCATCTCCGCGGCGCGGCGGATGCCGTGGCTCGCCATGCGCTCCATGTTGCGGTCGACCATCCCCGCCCAGTCGAGGGTCGGGAAGGACTGCGTGAGCGAAGCGATGATGCGGTCCTCCACGCCGCCGGCCCGCGCGGCGAGGAAGCACTCCTGCGTGAGGGCCTCCAGGCCCTTGATCATCACGCTGCGCACCATCTTGATGGCGATGGCCGCGCCGACCTCCGGGCCCGCCTGCTCGGCCTTCATGCCGCACGCGAGCAGCCGCGGAAGCAGGTCCGCGGCCGCGGGGCCGGCGAGGAGCAGCGGCGTCTTGTGGCGAAGCGGCAGGACGGGCGCCATCACGGCGACGTCCACGAAGCGGGCGCGGTCGCCCACGATCGCCGCGGCCTCGCGCTTGCGCGTGGGCGAGACGGAATTGATGTCGAGGTAGAACTGGCCCGCGGTGAGGCCGGGGGCGGCCGCGCGCGCGGCGTCCAGGTTCGAGGACGCGGTCACGGCGCAGATCACGATGTCGGCCCCGCCCAGCGCATCCGGGCTGCCCGAGGCGACGCGAACCCCGAGCCGTTCGGCGGCGGCGCGCAGCGGGGCCCCGCGCCCGGCGTCGGGAAACAGGATGTCCCACGCGGCGAAGCGCGTGACGCCCTCGCTGCGCAGGCCTTCGGCGAGCGCCTGCCCGGCCTCGCCGAAGCCGATCAGCGCGAAGGAGGGAAAGGAGGCGGTGCCCATGGCCCCGATGATAATCCGGCCGGGTTCCTGTATACAACCGTATACCCGCGTGCCTAGCGGGATCCGTCCTCGCCGCCCACGAGCCGGATGCGCCGCGCGATGGCCTCGGCGGCTTCTCGTTCCCCCGCGTCGCGGGCCCGCTTCTGCTGCACGCCCAGCCAGGCGAGGAGCGGCCGGCGCCAGCCCTGCGCCGACGCGGTTTCGACGGCGGTGGCGATGCCCTCGGGCGGCAGGCGCCCCTGCCGGAAGAGCACACCCGCCGCCACCAGGCGGGAGAACGGATCGGCGATCGCGGCGACCGGGCCCGGCGGGACGCCGCGGTGGTGCTCGGGCAGGAGGACGAGCTCCGCTTCCTGCGCCCGGCCCGCGAGCCAGGCGGCATAGGCGCGCTCCGCGGGGGCCGCGTCGGCCGCGAGCGCCTGGTACCCCGGGCACTCGTCGAAGTCGAGGCTCGCCACCCGCGCGGCGCAGCGCACGAGCTCGGCCCGCGCCACGAGGTCGGCGCGGCCGGTGGCGCTCAGGGCCGACCGGGCGCGCGCGAACTCCTGCTCGGCGGCGCGGGTGCGCCCGGCGAGGTAGCTCGACTGGAAGGCCTTCAGCGCCCCGTGCGCGGTGGCTTCCCAGTCGGGCGCGGGGGGACCGCCCGCGCACGCGGCAAGCGCCACCGCGCCGGCGGCCAGCACTCGCCTCATGGCAGCCTCACCTCCGTGTCGCGCGCGAAGGGCCACTGGCGGTTGACCTCGTCGATGAGCGAGTTCACGCGCCGCAGGCTCGCCTCGACCTCGGCGCGAAGCGCACCCAGGTCCGTCGTCGCCTCGCGGGCGCTGGCGCTCACCTTCTGCGCGTCGGCGAGGATGGCGTCGGCCT
>CAZNWZ010000323.1:0-2242 GCA_964576455.1 uncultured Lysobacter sp. | reverse complement strand
GACCCGAAGGCGCCCAACGGCTTCCGCCTGCCCTTCAACCTGGAGACGGGCGAGATGCTCGAGGACGCGTGGCGGCGCTGGCAGCGGCACGACCCGATCCACATGGTCGCCGGGCACGTGAAGGCGCTGAAGTCGCTGCGCGGCATCTACATCGACTGCGGCGCGCGCGACCAGTACCACATCCACTACGGCACGCGCACGCTCTCCAAGCGCCTGGCCGAGGCCGGCATCAGGCACCGCTACGAGGAGTTCGACGACACCCACTCCGACGTCGACTACCGGATGGACGCGTCGTTGCCTTTCCTCACCAAGGCCCTGAAGTAGGGGACGGATCCCCTAGCGGCGGCGGCGCTTGCGGCGCCAGACCGAGGGGGGCTTTCCGAAGGCGCGCTTGAAGGCGCGCGAGAACGAGTTCACCGCCTCGTAGCCCGCGTCCTCCGCGATCGACTCGATGGAACGCGCGGTCGTGAGGAGCTCGTGCGCGGCGAGCTGCAGGCGCACCTGGGTGAGGAAGCCGAAGATGGGCTCGCCCACCACCTGCGAAAAGCGCTCCGCCAGCGCCGAGCGCGAAAGGCCCACCTGGCGCGCGAGGCGCTCCACCGTCCAGTGCTCGCCGGGGCGCCCGTGCACCAGGGCGAGCGCCGCGCCCACGTAGCGGTCGTTGAGGCCCGCGAGCCAGCCGGCTCCGCCCGGGGGCAGCGACTCCACGTGCCGGCGCAGGGCCTCGATGAGGACGAGCTCGGCCACGCGCGAGAGCGAGGCCGTCCCGCCCGCGCGCGGCGCGTCCGTGCCCGAGAGCGAAAGGCCCAGCGAGTCGGAAAGCCAGGCGAGGGGGGCGGTGCCGCGAAGGCCCGACCTGAGGACCGGCGGCAACGCGGCGAAGAGGGGCTCGGCGAGGTGGCGGTCGGCCGAGATGGCGAGCGTGACCCAGCGCGTGCGCCGCCCGGAACCCCCGAGCGTGATGGGCGCGAGCTCGCCGGCGACCGGGGGGCGAAGGAGCGAGGCGAACGGGGCGGGCTCGGCGGCGAGGTCGGTGCCCAGGAGGTGGGGCTCGCCGCGCGCGAGGAAGGCGACGTCCCCGGTGCGCAGCGCCACGGGCTCCGCGTCGCCTGCCTGGAGCGCGCAATCGCCCTCGAGCACCACGTGCGCGAAGGCGCGCGTCGTCGCCTGCGGCACCGACACGCACCACGACCCGCCCGCGGTGACATCGGCCAGCACCGAGCCCGACAGGCTCGCGAGTCTCAGAACTTCCGAGAGGGCATCCATATGTAATCAGATTAGCTTTTCCAACCTGATTACGAAACTGCGGACGCCGGGGGTCAGTGGAAATGCGCGGCGGGGGAGTCGGCTTCCTCGGGAAGCTCGGCGTGGACGATCTCGCCCTCGGGATTGGCGAAGAGCGGCGCGCCGCAGTCGTCGCAGTACTCGGGCTCGAAGGTGCCGGTGAGCTTCTTCACCTCCGTGACGCCGCACTGCGCGAGCTCGGCGAGGAGGTCCTCGATGGGGCCGGGGCGCGCGCCCTCGTCCTCGCGCCCGTAGAGGGGCCAGACGATCCCGTGCGCGACGTGGCTGTCGCCGTCCACCGTGAAGCCCACGCGGTACTCGTCCACGCGCTCCTCGCCGAAGCCCGCGACCACGGCGCGCAGCTGGGAGGCCTCGACCTGCAGGGCGCTCTCGAGGAAGGCCACGCCCGCGCGCACGGCGTAGGGGCGCACGCGGCGGTCGGCCTCGCGGCAGTTCACGTAGTAGGCATCGGGCAGGAGGGACTCGAAGACGCAGCCCGGCAGCAGGCGGGCGATGGTCGGGCGGGCCTGCGCGATCCACTGCTCGAGGCTGGTGGTCCGGCCCGCGTGCCCGCTCGCGTCCTCCTGCCAGCGGAAGAGGGGCTTGCCGCGGGGCGCGGCCACCGAGGCGATGATGAAGCGCGAGTCGGAGAGCAGCTGGGCCGTCTCCGGCATGCGCCCGAAGTCGATGCGCGGGATCTCGCCGCTCACGGCCGCGTCGCCCAGCTTGGCCGCCAGGCGGCGAAGCTCGGAGAAGTGCCGCGGCAGCTGGTCGATGGAGTAGAGGTAGGGCACGAGGGCCACCCGCGTGGCCGCCGCCATCACGTGCGCCTGGAGCTGCACCGTGAGCGCCTGCGCGTCGTCGCGGGCGATGGGGCCCGAGGGGATCGCGTACTTGGACCACGCCACCACGGGCGCGGCGACCAGCAGCGTCTCCCACGCCAGGTCGCCCTGCATGA
>CAZNWZ010000322.1:0-2262 GCA_964576455.1 uncultured Lysobacter sp. | reverse complement strand
GCGTAGTCGAAGCCGTCGCCCGTGAGGGCGTAGATGTTGCCGAAGGTGTCGCCGAACTCGTCGTTGAAGAACGGGCCCTGGATGCCGGCAGGGAGCTGGCCGCGGATGTCGCCCACCTTCTTGCGCACCTGGTACCACGTGTCCTTGATCTCCTCGGGCCGCGAGGAGTCCTTCACGAAGACGAAGACGACGGACTCGCCCGGCTTGGAGTAGCTGCGCAGGTGGTCCAGGCGCGGGGTCTCCTGCAGCTTCTTCTCGATGCGGTCGGTGAGCTGCCTCTCCACCTCCTCGGCCGAAGCCCCCGGCCAGGTCGTGCGCACGACCATGAGCTTGAAGGTGAAGTCGGGATCCTCCGCCTGGCCCAGGCGCAGGTAGGAGCCCACGCCGATGGCCGCGAGCACGACCATGAGGTAGAGCACCAGCGTGCGGTGCGCCAGCGCCCATTCCGAGAGGTTGAAGCGGTGGACCACGGCGGCGCCTTCAGCGCGCGGCGGCAGGCGCCGCGGCGCCCAGCCTCACCGCCTCGCCCGCGCGCAGCTTGTGCACGCCCGCGCTCACCACGACGTCGCCCCGGGACAGCCCGGCGAGGATCGTCGCGCCGTCCTCGCGGAACTCGCCCAGCTTCACGTCGCGTCGCGCGATGCGCGAGGTCTTCGGGTCCACGACCCACACGAAGGCGCCCTCGCCGTCGCGAACGAGCGCCGTGAGGGGGAGCAGGACGATGTCGTCGCCGCGCGCGGCGCCCAGGGCCGCCGAGGCGCTCATTCCCACGCGCATGGCGGCCGGGGCCCGGGGCACGGAAACGCGCACGGCGAACGTTCGGGTCACCGCGTCGGCGCCGCCGGCGATCTCGCGCACGCGCCCCGGGAAGCGGTTGCCGGGATCGGCCCAGAGGAAGACCAGCACGTCCTCGCCCGGCCGCAGCTGCGCCACGCGGCTCTCTGCGACGCTCACGACGACCTCCATCTCGCCGTCGTGGGCGAGGCGCAGCACCGGCTGGCCGGCGGCGAGCACCTGGCCGGGCTCGGCCGAGACCGAGACGACCACGCCGTCGGCGTCGGCCGCGAGCGTGGTGTAGCTCGCCTGGTTGGCGGAGATCGCGGCCTGCGAGCGCGCCTGCTCGACGCGCGCGGCGGCGGCGGCGAGCGCGGTCTTGCGGGCGTCGTAGGCGGATTGGCTGATGAACTTCCGCGCCAGGAGGTCGGCGGCGCGCTCGTGCTCGGCGTTCGCCAGGGCGAGGTCGGACTCGGCGGAGGCGAGCTGCGCGCGGGCCGCCTCGGCGGCGAGGCGCGCGTCCTCGGGGTCGAGGCGCGCGAGGGGCTGGCCCTTGCGCACCCGCGCGCCCGCGTCCACCAGGCGCGCCGCGAGCTTCCCGCCGAGGCGGAACGCGAGGTCTGACTCGACGCGCGCGCGAACCTCGCCGGAGAAGACGTCCCGCGTGGCCGCGGCGCCGGGCGCCACGGTGACCGTGAGCACGGGCCGCACGGGATCCGGGGGCGGGGCGCCGTTGCCGCAGCCGGCGAGGGCAATGACGGCGGGAAAGGCGGCCAGGAGCGGGCGGATCATCGCGCCGCCCTCCGCGCCGGGCGGGCGGCGCCGGCGCCCGTCGTTCCCGACCACAGCGCCCGCAGCGCCTGCTCGAGCTCGCGCTCGAAGTCGCGCCGGAACATGGCCAGCCCGGCTCGCTCGAGCGCGGTGCCGAAGCGCTCGTTGGGGTGCATGAGCTGCCACAGCCCGACGATGAGCCCGTAGCTGTGCTGCAGGAGGGTGACGCCGCCGCCCCGGCCCAGCGCGGGGAAGTGGCGCTCGAGGCCCTCGCCCGCGCGCGCGAGCGCCTGGCCGATGCGTGACTTGAAGGCGATGGCGGACTCGGCGGGGATGTCGCGGTCCATGAGGCCGAGGCAGCGGCTGGAGAGCGCCAGGTAGCCGGGCCGGCGCACGAGTCCCTCGCGCGTCGTGGCCCAGATCTCGTCGAAGCCCGCGGGCCGGCGGGCCTCGAGCCGTTGCACGAGAGCGGCGAAGAAGAGCGCCGTCTGCCGCTCGTGCAGCGCGAGGAGCATCTCCTCCTTGCTCGGGAAGTAGAGGTAGACGGTGCCCTTGGCCACGCCGGCGGCGCGCGCGACCTCCTCGACGCTCGCCATGCGGTGGGGCTGCTCGAGGAACAGGGCCTCGGCGGCGTCGAGGATCGCGTGCCGGCGCTCCTCCTTGTCCTCGAGGGCGACGGCACGTTGTCGGATGGCCATAAATGACTCCCGGTCAGTC
>CAZNWZ010000321.1:0-2271 GCA_964576455.1 uncultured Lysobacter sp. | reverse complement strand
TCGCCCTCGCGGGCGCCGGCCCCGTGGCCGCGTTCCAGTTCGACACCGACTACGGGGTGAAGGGCAGCCTCGACACCACCGTCTCCTACGGCATCTCGGTGCGCGCGAGCGATCCGAACGCCTCGCTCATCGGCATCGTGAACGGCGGGTCGATGCGCTCGGTGAACGAGGACGACGGCAACCTCAACTTCGAGAAGAACAAGCCCTTCGCCAACGTGGTCAAGGCCACCTCGGACCTCGAGCTCAAGTGGCGCAACTTCGGCTTCTTCGGGCGCGGGACGGCCTACTACGACTGGACGATCATGCGCAAGGAGGGCCTGGGCGACACCGCCCAGGACCGCCTGGGCAAGGACTTCGTCGGCCTCGACGGCTTCATCTACGGGACCTTCGAGCCGGGCGGCAAGAACCTCAACGTCCGCCTGGGCCGCCAGGTGATCAGCTGGGGCGAGAGCACCTTCATCCCCAACGGCATCAACGTGATCAACCCGGTGGACCTCTCCAAGCTGCGCATCCCGGGCTCGGAGCTCAAGGAGGCCTTCCTGCCGACGGCGGGCATCTGGGCCAACCAGCAACTGACCAACAACCTGAGCCTGGAAGGCTTCTACCTCACCAACCACGACAAGATCCGCCTCGATCCCAAGGGCACCTACTTCTCGAACAACGACTTCGCCTCGGACGACTCAACGCGCGTGGTGATCGCCTTCGGCCGCCGCAACGACCAGAACAAGCCGCCGTCGAACCCCGTCCCGCCGCTGCCGGGCTCCGCCGCGGCGCTGAGCGCCGCCGCCGCCGCCCTCTACGGACCCTACGACCCGGCCGCCTCGGTGTACGCCAACCGCTCCCCCGACAAGGACGCGGACGACGACGGGCAGTACGGCGTGGCGCTGCGCCTGCTCACCCCCGAGCTCAACAACACCGAGTTCGGCCTGTACTTCATGAACTACCACAGCCGCATCCCGCTCTTCTCCGGCATCAAGGGCCGGGCGACCTCCGTCCTCACCGGCGGCCCGCTCGTCCCGACCTTCTGCGGAACCCCGGCGCTGGCCTCCCTTTGCCACACCGGGACGGCGACCTACTACGCGGAGTACCCGGAGGACATCAAGCTCTACGGCCTGAGCTTCAACACCGCGGGCCCGGCGGGCGTCGCGATCCAGGGCGAGGTCTCGTACCGCTCCAACCAGCCCATCCAGTACGCCACGCCCGAGCTGCTGCTCGCCGCGCTGGGCGTGGGCAACCTGATCACCGGCACCACGCAGATCCCCGGGCAGACGACCGGCGTCACCACGGCGGCGCTCGTCCCCGACGGGACCTACATCCAGGGCTACGCGCGCACGAAGATGACGCAGTTCCAGATGACGGGCACGAAGAGCATCCCGGCCTTCGCGAACGCGGACCAGCTGGTCCTCGTCGGGGAAGTGGGCGTCACCTGGTTCAACGATCTTCCCTCCGGCGTCAAGTTCAACGGGCCGGGAGTCCTCCTCCCCGCCACGCAGATCGGCGCCAACGGGATCGGCACCACGCCCGCGAGCCTGGGCGCGGTCCAGGAGACGGGCTTCCTCACCAGCACCTCCTGGGGCTACCGCCTCGCCGGGCGGCTCGAGTACAACAACGCGCTGCTGGGCGGCAACATCTCCCCGCGCATGGCGTGGGCGCACGACGTGAAGGGCGTCGGGCCGACCTTCAACGAGGGCGCCAAGTCGCTGTCGGTCGGCGCCGCCTGGGACTACCAGCGGCAGTGGATCGTGGACGTGCAGTACACCGGCTACTTCGGCGGCCGGGAGTTCTGCGGGACGGACGTGCCGCCCGCGGGCCAGTCCATCCCGCCGGGCCAGAGCGCGAGCTACTGCTCCTCCGCCTACCCGCTGAAGGACCGCGACTTCTACTCGATCAGCGTCAGCTACTCGTTCTAGAAAACAACAGGAGGAGAAATCCATGTTCGCTCTCTCGAAGAAGGCCGCGGCGGCGCTCGCCGTGGGCGCCGCCTTCGCGGTACCGGCCGCCGCGGAGATGTCCGCGGCCGACGTCGCGAAGCTCGGCACGACGCTCACGCCCGTCGGCGCGGAGAAGGCCGGCAACGCCGCCGGCACCATCCCCGCCTGGGACGGCGGCATCACCAGGCCGGTCGCGGGCTACAAGCCCGGCGGCCAGTACCCCGATCCCTTCCCCAACGACAAGCCGCTCTTCACGATCGACGGCGCGGGCGCGGACAAGTACCGGGACCAGCTCACGCCCGGCCAGATGGCGATGCTGAAGAAGTACCCGACGTACAAG
>CAZNWZ010000320.1:0-2281 GCA_964576455.1 uncultured Lysobacter sp. | reverse complement strand
GCGGGCGTGGCCCTCGTCGTCTTCTCCGCCATCGCCTTCTCCGCCAAGGCGATCATCATCAAGCTGGCCTACCGGCACGGGACGGACCCCGTCACGCTGCTCGCCCTGCGCATGGCCATGGCGGCGCCGTTCTTCCTGGCGATCGCGTGGTGGACGGGGCGGGGAGGGGTCACGGCGGCCCTTGCCGCGGCCGACTGGCGCGCCATCGCCTTCCTCGGGATCCTCGGCTACTACCTCGCGAGCCTCTTCGACTTCCTCGGACTGCAGTACATCACCGCCGCCCTCGAGCGGCTCGTGCTCTTCCTCTACCCCACCGTGGTGGTGCTCATCTCCGCGGCCCTGTACGGGCGGGTCATCACGGGGCGCGACGTGGCCGCCCTCCTGCTCTCCTACGGCGGCATCGCGCTCGTCTTCGCCAACGACCTGGCGACCCGGCAGGAGAACGTGCTGCTCGGCGCCTTCTGGGTGGCGCTTTCCGCCATCTGCTACGCCGTCTACCTCATCGGCAACGGCCGCATGGTGCGCAAGATGGGCAGCGTCCTCTTCGCGAGCCTCGCCTCCGCGGTCTCCTGCGTCGCGGTCCTGGCCCACTTCTTCGTGGCCCGCGAGGCGGCGCTGCTCTGGACGCAGCCGGCGCCGGTCTACGGGCTCACCTTCCTGATGGCCATCGTCTCGACGGTGCTGCCCGTCATCGCCATGTCCATGGGAATCCGCCTCATCGGCTCGAGCCACGCCTCCATGCTCGGGACGGTGGGGCCGGTGGCCACGATCTTCCTCGGCCTCGTCTTTCTCGACGAGCCCATCACCGCCATCCAGCTCGCGGGAGCGGCTCTGGTGATGACCGGCGTGGCGGCCATCTCCCTCGCCAGGACGCCCGAGAAGGGGGGGTGAAGACACTCGAGACGGTGGGTTGGACACGGAGGACGCGGAGGTCACGGAGGGCATGGAGGAAAACCCGTTCACGCCCGTGCGACCCGCCATCACGACCGTTTGATCTGGCTCAAGCCCCGGGGAGTAACGGTTTGCTGCGCTGCGATATACTTTCGCGGGGCCATGGGACTTTCGTCTTACAGGCGACTTTCCCGGGCCGGTATCCCGATTTCCCAACGCGAAGACCCCAGGAGACCCCATGAAGAAGCCCATGCGCGTTGCCGTGACCGGCGCCGCCGGCCAGATCGGCTACAGCCTGCTGTTCCGGATCGCGAGCGGCGAGATGCTCGGCAAGGACCAGCCCGTCATCCTGCAGCTGCTCGAGATCCCGGACGAGAAGGCGCAGAAGGCCCTCAAGGGCGTGATGATGGAGCTCGACGACTGCGCGTTCCCGCTGCTCGCCGGCATGAGCGCCGCCTCCGACGCGAAGGTGGCGTTCAAGGACGCCGACGTCGCGCTCCTCGTGGGCGCGCGCCCGCGCGGGCCCGGCATGGAGCGCAAGGACCTGCTCGAGGCCAACGGCGCGATCTTCACGGTGCAGGGCCGGGCCCTGGACGAGGGCGCCTCGCGCAACGTGAAGGTCCTCGTGGTGGGCAACCCCGCCAACACCAACGCCTACATCGCCCAGAAGAGCGCGAAGAGCCTTTCGCCGGCCTGCTTCACCTCGATGATGCGCCTGGACCACAACCGCGCCGCCTCGCAGCTCGCGGCCCGCATCGGCAAGCCCGTGGACTCGCTCGAGAAGATCGTGGTGTGGGGGAACCACTCGCCCACGATGTATCCCGACTACCGCTTCGCCACGGCCGGCGGGCAGGCCGTGAAGGCGCTGGTGAACGACGAGGCCTGGTACAAGGACACCTTCATCCCGCTGGTGGGCAAGCGCGGTGCGGCCATCATCGAGGCGCGCGGCCTTTCCTCGGCGGCCTCGGCGGCCAACGCGGCCATCGACCACGTGCGCGACTGGGTCCTGGGCTCGAACGGCAAGTGGGTGACGATGGGCGTGGTCTCGGACGGCTCCTACGGCATCCCCGAGGGCGTCATGTACGGGTTCCCCTGCACCACGGCCAACGGGCAGTACCAGGTCGTGAAGGGGCTCGAGATCGACGAGTTCTCGCGCCAGCGGATGGACAAGACCCTCGCGGAACTGGAGGAGGAGCGCGCCGGCGTGAAGCACCTGCTCGGCTGACGGGCGCGGGCCGGGACGCCCGTTCCGGCGCGGCAAACGAAAAACGGGGCGGCCTGGGCCGCCCCGTTTTCCTTGATGCGTCCGCGCGAAAACGCGCGGGGAAGGCGCTTAGCAGCCGCCCTTCTTCTTCTTGGGCTCGGGCTTCTTCTCGTCCTTCTTGGCCTC
>CAZNWZ010000319.1:0-2303 GCA_964576455.1 uncultured Lysobacter sp. | reverse complement strand
AGGTAGTCCTCGACGGCCTGGCGCTGGGCGGCGTCCATGTGCAGGCCGCACTTGGTGCGGCGCCAGAGGATGTCCTCGGCGGTCTGCGCCCACTCCTCGGCGATGAACCACTCGATCTCGCGCTCGGTGAGGCCGGCGCCGAAGTTGCGGCCGAGCTGGTCGGCCCGGGTGATGTCGCCGAGCACCGTCGTCGTGCGGCCGCCGTGGCGGCGCACCACGCCGTCCAGGAGGTCGCGCGGGAAGCCCTTGTAGCGGTCGAACATCTCGTCGCGGAAGGCGTTGTAGTTGCGCACGTCGCCGCCGGGCAGGTGCGCCTCCCGCGTCCACCTCGGGCCCAGGGGCGGCAGGTAGGGCGCGAGCTTCTCGACCGCCGACTCCGCGAGGCAGCGGTAGGTCGTGAGCTTGCCTCCGAAGACCGACAGCACGGGGGCCTTGCCGCCCTCCTCGTCCAGCTCGAACACGTAGTCGCGCGTGATGGAGGACGGGTCGGACTTGCCGTCGTCGTAGAGCGGGCGCACCCCGGCGAAGGTCCAGACCACGTCGGCCCTCGAGATCGGCTTGGCGAGGAAGCGGTTGGCCGCCTCGATGAGGTAGTCCGTCTCCTTGTCGGTGATGTCGACCGCCTCCTCGGGCGTCTCGACGGGGACGTCGGTCGTGCCGATGAGGCTCCACTTGCCCTCGAAGGGGATCACGAAGATCACCCGCTTGTCGGGGTTCTGCAGGAGGCAGGCGTGGCCCAGCGAGTGCACCTTGGGGACCACGATGTGGCTGCCCTTCACGAGGCGCACCTTGGCGCCCGTCGTGCGGTGGGGGACGCCCTGCAGCACCGAGGAGACCCACGGGCCCGCGACGTTGGCGATGGCGGCGGCCGTGACGGTGCGCTTCTCGCCCGTGCGCACGTCCTGCAGGTCGGCCTTCCAGAGGCCGTCCTCGCGGCGGGCGCCGGTGAACCGGGTGCGCGTGAGGACCGTGGCCCCCTTGTCGCGGGCCGCCATGGCGGTGAGGATCGTCAGGCGCGCATCGTCCACGCGGCAGTCGGAGTACACGATGCCGGAGCGGATGTCGGGCTTGAGGCCCGCGCTGAACTCGATGTGGGGGAAGTCGACCGTGTGCGAGCCCGGCAGCGAGACGCGCTTGCCCAGGTGGTCGTACATCCACAGGCCGATGCGGATCATCCACACGGGGCGCATGGTGCGGTCGTGGGGGAGCACGAAGCGCATCGGGCGCACGATGTGGGGGGCGGCGTTCAGGAGCACCTCGCGCTCCTCGAGGGCCTCGCGCACGAGGCGGAACTCGTAGTACTCGAGGTAGCGCAGCCCCCCGTGGATGAGCTTGGAGCTCCAGCCGCTGGTGGCCGAGGCGAGGTCCGCCATCTCCACCTCCAGCACCCGGAGGCCGCGGCCCGCCGCGTCCCGGGCGATGCCCGCGCCGTTGATGCCACCGCCGATGACGAGGAGGTCGTAGTCCGCCGCTCGAACCGCCTGGGACGACATTGTTCTTCTTCCTTTCTACCGGGATCTTCCGGGTTCGTACCCCTTACTTTACCTCGGCCGGCCGAACCGGGCCCACCACAGCAGCCCGGTGACGGTCTTGGTGTCGCTCACCAGCCCTTCCCGCACCCATTCCAGGGCGTCGTCGATCCGGGCCGGGAAGACCTCGAGGTGCTCGCCCGGGTCCAGCCGCGCGCCCACGTGGGTGAGGCCCCTCGCCCCCCAGATCTCGATCACCTCGTCGGAGTACCCCACGCAGGGGTGCAGGGTCGCGACCGGCCACCACTCGGCCGCCTCGTAGCCGCACTCCTCCACGAGCTCGCGCTTCGCCGTGTCCAGGTGGGGCTCGCCCGGCTCGAGCTTGCCGGCCGGCAGCTCGATGAAGTGGCGCCGCAGGGGATAGCGGTACTGCCGCTCGAACAGGAGCGTCTCGTCGTCGAGGAAGGCCATCATGACGACCGCGCCCGGGTGCTCGACGTACTCCCGCCACGCGGGGGCGCCGTCGGGCAGCCGCACCTCGTCCCGGCGCAGCCTGAGGAAGCCCCCCTCGTGCACGAGCCGCGAGCCGACGGTCGCCTCGGTAAAGTCGCCGGTGGGGGCGGGCGGGGGCCGTTTCACGGAAGGGGAGGCTACAGGCTCGCGGTGATCGCGCGCGCGCACAGGTCCATGAGGGGCGCCGGGACGATGCCCAGCCCGAGCACCGCGAGCGCGTTGAGCGACAGGAGCGCGCGCATGTCCGCCCGCCCGGCGATCGTGATCTCGCCGGCCGGCTCGTCCATGTACATGAGCTTCACGAGGCGCAGGTAGTAGAAG
>CAZNWZ010000318.1:0-2309 GCA_964576455.1 uncultured Lysobacter sp. | reverse complement strand
CGCCCGTGCCCAGGAAGTAGTGGCACTTGTCGGTGCAGGCGCCGCAGTGCACGCAGGCGTCGAGGTAGACGCGAAGGCTGCGGTACTTGCCGACCAGCTCGCCCATCTTGGCGATGGCCTTGTCGTGCCAGTCGTCGACGAGCTTCGCGGGGAAGCCGATCGCCTCCTGCATCTTCTCGGTGGCCACGTACGGCATCGACGAGGCCATCGCGCCGGGCTGGACGGCGGGCGGGACCGGGAACTCGCGCAGCGGCGGGGCCGTGACGTCTGCCATGGTCTACTTGGCCTCCAGCCGCGAGGCCCACTCCGCGAGGTGCCGGCGCTCGCGCGGGTCGTCGGCCTGGTTGCGGCCCGGGCTGAAGAAGAGCCCGGGCGCGTGCAGGAGCTTCGAGAACGGGAAGACGAGCATCAGGGCCGCCACCAGCCCGAGGTGGATCGCGAGGACCGGGTCCGCCGGGAGCTCGCGGACCTGGAAGGTCATGAGCCCGAGGAAGAAGGCCTTCACGGCCACGACGTCGGTGTGGGCCACGTACTTCATGGCGAGCCCGCTCAGGCCGATGGCCACGAGAAGGGCGAGCATGAGGTGGTCCGACGGCGTGGAGATGTATCGCACGCGATCGACCAGGAAACGGCGGGCCCAGAGGCCCGCGAGGCCCGCCACCATGGCGAACCCGGCGTAGACGCCGAAGGGCTGCACGAAGGCGACCCAGCCCCACACCGGCTCGGTGAAGTAGCGCAGGTGCCGCATCAGCACCAGCGCGAGGGCCGCGTGGAAGACCCAGCCGAAGAGCCAGGTCCAGAGGGTCGCCTTGAACAGGCTCTCGAACAGGACCACCTCGCGCACCAGGCGCAGCGCCACGCCGCCCCGCGTCGTCGGGGCGGGCGTCGTGGGGATCTTCAGCGGTGCCGGCGTGCCCGCGTACTGGCGGATGCGCACCGCCAGCCCGGCGACGAGCACCGCGCTGGCGAGGTAGAAGAGCCCGGCGAAGAAGGCGGCCATGGGGGACGCGGGACCGGGCGCGGCGGGACCCCGCGCCCCGGAGCGGCGGTCAGACGCAGCCGGTGGGCTTCGGCAGGCCCGCGATCTTGCACGCCTGCTTCGCCGGGCCGTAGGGGAAGAGCTCGTAGAGGTACTGGTTGCTGCCCTTCTCGGGCCCGAGCTTCTTGCCGATGGCCTTGGTGAGCACGCGCACCGCCGGGGCGATCTGGTACTCGTTGTAGTACTCGCGCAGGAAGTTGACGACCTCCCAGTGGTTCTGCGTCATGTCGATCTTCTCGGCCTTGGCGATCTCGCCGGCGAGCTCCTCGTTCCAGTCGCCGAGGTTCACCAGGTAGCCTTCCTCGTCGACTTCGTAGGTCTTGCCGCCCGCATCGATGGTGCCCATTTCCGTTTCTCCTTTCGCGTTTCGCGTTGTCGCTTTGGCTGGGGTGGTGCCGGTGTCCGCGCTACAGCCAGGACTGCACGCGGGGATTCTGGGTGACGAGGTCGACGAAGCCCTTGTAGTCGACCTGCACGACGCCTTCCATGACGGCGCCGGCGCGCGCCCTCGCCTCGAGGTCGGGCGTGAGGACGTACACCTTCACGGCCCCGAGCGCCGCCTTCACCTTCTGGGAGGCCGCGTGGCCCTTCGTGGCGGCGTAGACCGCGTCCTCGATGAGCAGGACCGAGTGCCCGGGGCGGGCGTGGGCGAGGCAGCTGTCGAGCGTCGAGCGCTCGCCGGGGGACTTGTTGACGATATGGAGCATTTTTCCGGGCCCTGTCTTCAGAAGCTGATCATCACGTCCATCTCGTCCATCAGCGCCGCCATCTCGGCGGCGCCCAGGACCTGCACGTCGACCAGGAGGTCGCCCTCCGTGAGTCCGCGCGCCTCGAGCGACTCGCGCTCCACGTAGAGCTTCTCGATGTCGTAGCCCTCGAGGGCCCGGTAGGTCGGCGAGAAGTTCTTGGTCTCGATCCCCTTCGGGTTCTGCCCCTTGGCGAGCTGGTAGACCCCGTCGTCCAGGAAGGCGAGGCCCACGTCCTGGTCGAAGGCGGCGCTGATGAGCACCACCTCCAGGCCCTCGAGCGCGTAGACGCTCCCGTAGGGGGCCTTGCGGTTGACGAACAGGAATTTCTTGACGGTGCCGGCTTCTTCCACGGGATCAATCTCCGAAGACGACCAGCCGGTCCGACTGGATGGCCGATTCCACGAGCTGGCCCAGGCCCGAGATGCGGAAGCCCTGGGCCAGGTTCTGCTCCACGATGCCGCGACGCAGCGCCGCCGCCACGCACACGACGAGGTCCACGCCGTGCTCCTCGGCGAGCTTCG
>CAZNWZ010000317.1:0-2317 GCA_964576455.1 uncultured Lysobacter sp. | reverse complement strand
TGGATGGAAGGCGGCAGCACGATGACGCCGCCGTCGCCGCGAAGGTCGATGCCCGGCAGGATCCCCGCGCGGTTGCCCACGTGGCCGCCGGGATGCGCGAAGTAGAGGTGCCTGCCGCCGCCCCCCGTGCGCGCTTCCACCGTCGCGGGGAGCTGGCCGATCTCCCGCTCGATCACCGCGAGGCTCTCGTCGCCGCCGTGCGCGGGGTCCACGTCCACCACCACGATGCCGGAGATCGCCCCGGTCACCGCCGCGATGTTCGCGCGCGGCAGGTGGTGCAGCCAGACTTCCAGCTCTGCCGGTCGCGGGCAGCGCGCCTGGAATTCCCGCCAGGCGATGGCCGGGCGCTTCGCGCGCTCGAGCACCGGGATCACGGACCAGCCGCGGCGAAGCGCGGCCAGCGCCGCCTCGCGGATGGCCGCGTGGACGGCTACGCCATCGCGGGCGCCAGATGTCGCGTGAACCATTCGGCGGCGTGGCTCGCGGCCACTTCCAGCGTGCCCGGCTCCTCGAACAGGTGGGTGGCGCCCGGCACGATGAAGAGCGACTTCGGGCACCCGAGGTGCGCGTAGGCCGCCTCGTTGAGCGCCAGGACGTCCGTGTCGTCGCCGCCCACCACCAGGAGCGTGGGGGCCTTCACGCGCTCCAGCGAGACCTTGCCCGCGAGGTCGGGCCGGCCGCCGCGCGAGACGACCGCCGCCACCTTCGAGGGCACCGCCGCCGCGAGCTGAAGCGCCGCCGCGGCCCCCGTGCTGGCCCCGAAGAGCCCCACGGCCAGTCCCCGGGTGGACGGCTCCGCGGCGAGCCAGCGCACCGAGTCGTGCAGCCGCTCCACGAGGAGCGCGATGTCGAAGCGGCGGTCGTAGTCGCGATCCTCCTCCGCCGTGAGGAGGTCGATGAGCAGGGTGCCGAGCCCCGCCTCGCGGAGCCGCGCCGCGACGAAGTTGTTGCGCGGGCTGTGGCGGCTCGACCCGCTGCCATGGGCGAAGAGCACCACGCCCAGAGGCGAAGCGGGCAGCTCCAGCATGCCCTCCAGGGACACCGATCCCGACGGGATCCTCACCAGTCGCTCGTTGCCGGACTTCATGGGATCACCTCCCGGCCAGGGCCGCGACGACTTCCCGGTCCTCCACCTGCCCGAAGGTGGCGTAGAACTGCCCCACGGCGTGGAAGAACGGGGGCGCGTCGAGGCACACGACCTCGTCGGCGTGCGGACGGACCTTTTCGAGGCTCTCGGGCGAGGCCACGGGCACGGCGCACACCAGCCGTGCGGGATGCCTCGCGCGCACCGAGTGCAGCGCGGCGATCATGGTGGCGCCGGTGGCGAGCCCGTCGTCGATCACGATCACGACGCGCCCGGCCGGGTCGATGGGGGAGCGGGCGGGCGTGTAGAGCGCGCGCCGCGAGCGCATGGTGGCGAGCTGGGCGGCCGTTTCCTCCGCGAGGTAGGTGCGCGAGGCGCCCACCTCCTCGGCCCACTCCGCGACGTACGTCCAACCGGACTCGTCCACGGCGCCCACCGCGAACTCCGGGTTGCCGGGCGCGCCCAGCTTCCTCACGAGGACGACGTCCAGCTCGCCCCCGAGCTCCGCGGCCACCAGGCGGCCCATCGGCACCGCGCCGCGCGGGATGGCGAGCACCAGCGGGTTCTGGCCGCGGTACTTCGCCAGCGCCTGCACGAGCCGCCTTGCCGCGTCGATGCGGTCCTCGAAAACCATGGGACCATCGTCGCCCGTTGGCGGAAGGGCTCGTTGACCCGGGTCAACGGCGCCCCGAAGAAGGGGCGCATGATGGAATCGCGCCCGGCGTACGGGCAACCGCCCGCGGCCCGTGGCGCGAGGAGAAGGCCATGAGAGTCGATCGGGTGTTCACGCGTTCCATCGTCGGCGTGCCCGAATCGTGCGACCTCCGGGATGCTGCCGTGATGATGCACAAGTACCACGTCGGGGCGCTCCTGGTGACCGGCGACGAGCCGCACGACAACACGGTGGTCGGCTTCGTGACCGACCGCGACATCGTGGTGCAGGCCGTGGCGCAGGACATCTCGCCGCGCGAGGTCACGGTGGGCGACGTCATGACGCCCGTGGTGGCCACGATCCAGGCGTCCGCCGACCTCCACGAGGCCCTGGAGATGATGCGCAGCGCCGGCATCCGCCGCCTGGTGGTGACGGACGACGACAACCGCATCGCCGGATTCCTCTCGCTGGACGACGTGATCGACGGCCTGGCCGCCGAGATGGCGAGCCTCGCCGCGCTCCTCAAGACCGAGCACCGCCGCGAGGTGGCCCAGTTCGAGGAGATGCGCAACGCGGCCTAG
>CAZNWZ010000316.1:0-2318 GCA_964576455.1 uncultured Lysobacter sp. | reverse complement strand
GAAGGCCATCCCGTCGAGCTTGCCCGTGGCCGCCGCCGTGAGGGAGGTGCCGGGGCAGTAGCCGCCGATGACGAAGCCGGCGCCGAAGACGATCCCGCCGAGGATCGCCGCCGGGTAGTTCGAAGGCTCGATGTAGAGCTCGGCCATGTCGAGCAGGCCCAGGTTCGAGAACAGGAAGAGGCCGATCATCGCCGTGACGATCGCGGTGAACATCACCTTCACGACGGCCATGTCGTAGAAGTAGAAGACGGCCACCAGCTTGCGGGCGCTGCCGAAACCGGCCTTCTCGAGGAAGAAGCCGAAGCCGATGCCGATGAGCACCGCCAGCCCCAGGGAGGTGACTTGCGTGAGTTCCATGGTGGAGGACAGGGGAAACATCAGAGCCACTCCTTGCGGTAGGACCAGGCCACCGCGTAGGCGGCGGCGAAGACGGAAAGCATGAAGACGAGGCTGCCCGCGTTCAGGATCGCGGCGCCGGTGAGGGCCTGCCCGCTCGTGCAGCCGCGCGCGATCTTGGCGCCCAGGCCGGCGATGACGCCGCCGACGAGCGCGAACACGAGGCGCTGGTTGTCCGTCACCCGCGGCCCGCGCTCGACGCTGATGGCCATGCGCCCGGCGGTGTAGCCCGAGACGGCGGAGCCGATGGCGGAACCGACGAGGAGCCACACGAGCCATGCCTCGAGCGGGGTTCCGCTCGCGAGATAGCGGGCATGGACGGCGGTCGCCTGCGCGTGCTCCGGCGAGAGGGCGTTGGCGATCCACGCCGCCACCGAGGAGAACGCGCCGGTGGCGCCGAGGCCGCGCCCGGCGATGAGGTAGGCCGCGAGGAGCACCAGGCCGAGGCCGAAGCCCGCGAGGTAGGGATTCCAGTAGGCGGAAGGCGCGGCCTTCGCGGCCTCCCTGGGGGTGGTTCCGGATACGGTGAGCGAACTCATGGCTTTTCCCTTCCTGCGGTTCCTACATGCCGGTGGCGGCGATCATGTGGCTGGCCTGTCCCGCGCCCACCATCACCCAGCGCAGCGCGAAACCGCCGGCCAGCACGAGGAGCGCGGGAAGGATGGTGTGCGGGATGCGGTGCCCCAGCTCGAGCCATTGAAGGACCAGCGGCACGAGGATGCCCGCGACGATCACGACGCCCCAGAACACCGTGGCGTACTTGCCCGCCAGGAGGAGGTCCACCGAGGACACGTGCGAGGCCGAGCTCGAGAGCAGGCCGATGAAGAGCAGCCCGATGAGCACCAGCTCGACCGCGAGGAAGGCGAGGTCCGCCTTCACCAGGCCGTCGGCCGTGCGTGGCTCGGGCGGGCGCTCGCCGAGGGGCTGGACCAGCATCGCGAAGGCGCCGCCCAGGAAGCTCCTCGGCGCCGGATGCCCGGGCACGAGGCTCGCGGTCAGGTGCACCATCGCCGCGGCCGCGGAGAGCCCGGAGACCAGGAAGAGCGGGCCCAGGATGGCGCTGTTCCACAGGGGTCGCGCGACCATCGTGGAGAGCAGGATGCCCGTGTAGATGCCCAGCCCGATGCCCAGCCCGATGTTGAGGACGCCCAGCAGCTTCACCTTGCCGGGGCTGGCGACGATCGCGTCGGAGAGGCGTTGCAGCACCGGAAGGCGCTCCCCCAGCCACGGCCAGGCCTGCGGCAGGCGGATGAGCGCCGAGACGAGGATGACCGGGTAGACCAGCAGGAGCACCCAGGAGCCCCAGGACATCGGCGACAGCGGCTCGAAGGCCATGTACACGCGGTACACGTAGAGCTTGTGCGCCAGGTCGAGGAAGAGCGCGCCCATGCCGAGGTTCATGAGGATGAAGCCCAGCAGCGGCGTCTGGACGCTGTAGAAGCCCTCGGCGCGCTCGCCCTTCGCGAGCTTGAGCATGTTGATCCCGGCGAGGATCATCATGCCGGCGATCATGCCGCCGAAGAACAGGTAGACCGGGATCTCCCAGCTCCAGACCGAGAGCACGGGGTCCACGAGCGGGTTGTGGCGGGTGGTCGTGATTTCGAGCATGGAGATGGCCTCAGGTCAGGTAGAACACGCGCGGCTTGGTGCCGGCTTCGGGCAGGATCGTGTGGTGCTTGCGCGACTTCAGCAGCTGGCTCACCGCGCTCTTCGGGTCGTCGAGGTCGCCGAAGACCATGCAGTGGGTCGGGCACACCGAGACGCACGCCGGGTCCTTGCCTTCCTTCACGCGGTGCAGGCAGAAGGTGCACTTGTCGGCGTAGCCGTCGGGGTGGACGAAGCGCGCGCCGTAGGGGCAGGCCGCGAGGCACGCCTTGCAGCCGATGCACTGGTTGGCGGTGACCTGCACGGTCTTGCCGAAG
>CAZNWZ010000315.1:0-2323 GCA_964576455.1 uncultured Lysobacter sp. | reverse complement strand
GGCCTGCTGGGCCGCGAGGTCGTCCTCGGCGATGGCGCGCGCGAGCTTCCTCTCGCGGAAGGCCATCCAGATCACCCCGGCGAGGACCGCGAGGAAGGCCAGGAAGACGACGAGGAGCTTCAGCCCGAGGCCCACGGCCCTACTCGTCCTCGGGGTCGCGGGGCGGGCGCCCGTCGTAGACCTGGTGGCGCCGGCGCTGCAGCCAGGCGTCGCGCGTGAACGAGTACTTGTCGAGCGCCGCCTCGTCCACGATCTTCTCGACCTTCAGCAGCCCGGCGCGCGTGCGCACCACGTCGATGCCGAAGAGGCTGTTGCGCAGCGCGATCTCGTCGATGGCGCGGTTGTAGGCGAAGCTCGGGTCCACGTAGCGCGCCGGCGCGTCGCGAAGCGTCGAGGGCCCGAGGAGGGGGATGATGAAGTACGGCCCGGGAGGGACGCCCCAGACGCCCAGCGTCTGGCCGAAGTCCTCGCGGTGCTTCTCGAGCCCCAGGGGCGTGGCGACGTCCCACAGCCCCGCGATGCCGAAGACCGAGTTGACGCCCAGGCGGGCGAGGTCGGAGGCCCCCTCGGGGATCTTCCCCTGGAGCAGGTTGTTGAGGCCGGTGCCGAGGTCGAGGAGGTTCTCGAAGAAATTGGCCACGCCCTCCTGCACGAACTCCGGCAGCCCGTCCGCGTAGACCCGCGCCACCGGCTGCAGGACCGCCCGGTCCACCCGGTCGTTGAACTCGTACATGCCGCGGTTGTAGCGCTCCCACGGGTCGTTGGCATGGGTCGGGCCGGGCAGGGAGGCGCACCCCGAGGCGATCGCCAGCAGGGCCGGGGCGAGCAGCGCTCTCATGAGGCGTGCAGGATGCGCAGGGAGAGGTCGACCGCCTTCACGTCCTTCGTGAGGGAGCCGACCGAGATGCGGTGCACGCCGGTCTCGGCGACCTCGCGCACGGTGGAGAACTCGATGCCGCCGGAGGCCTCGAGCTCCGCCCGGTCGCCCGCGAGCCGCACCGCCTCGCGCAGGCGCGGCAGCGTGAAGTTGTCCAGCAGGACGAGCTTCGCGCCCGCGTCGAGGGCCTCGCGCAGCTGGTCCATCGTCTCGACCTCGACCTGCACCATGACGCCCGGCCCCGCGGCGCGCAGGGCCGCCTGCACGGCGGGGCGCACGCCGCCGGCGGCGGCGAGGTGGTTCTCCTTGAGCAGGATGCCGTCGTAGAGGCCGATGCGGTGGTTCAGGCCGCCGCCCACCTTCACGGCGTACTTCTGGGCGATGCGAAGCCCGGGCAGGGTCTTGCGGGTGTCGAGGATCCTCGCCCGCGTGCCCGCCACGAGCCGCACGAAGGTGCGCGTGCGCGTGGCGACCGCGGAGAGCAGCTGCACGAAGTTGATGGCGGTGCGCTCGGCCGTGAGCAAGGCCCGGGAGTCGGCCTCCACCTCGCACAGGGAGGTGCCGGCCACGACCTCGTCGCCGTCCGCGTGGTGCCAGAAGATCTCGGCCTCGGGGTCGAGCGTCTCGATGGCGCGGTTGAACCACTCGGTGCCGCAGAGCACGGCATCCTGCCGGGTGAGCAGGCGTGCCTTCACCACCTTGCCCTCGGGCAGCAGGCCGGCGGTGAGGTCGCCGCTGCCGACATCCTCGGCGAGGGCGCGGCGAACGTCGGTGGTGATCGCTTCTTCCAGGGTGTGGAGGGAGTCTGGCATGGGCGGGAATGGGGGCGAAACGGCTTGAAACGGCCCCGGATCACCCCATTTTCGGGCTTGGACCGGGGTTTTCCGGGAAAATCCCGAGAAAATCCGTTGGGAAAAGGATACCACCGATGCGCTTCGACAAGCTCACCACGAAGTTCCAGCAGGCCCTCGCCGACGCCCAGAGCGCCGCGCTCGCCCACGACGCCGGCTTCATCGAGCCGCCGCACCTCCTGCTCGCCCTCCTGGCCCAGGAGGACGGGGGCGCCGCCTCGCTCCTGCAGCGCGCCGGCGTGAACGTGGCCTCCCTGCGCAAGGCGCTGGAGGAGGCGGTGGCGCGGCTGCCGAAGGTGGAGGGCCAGGGCGGCGAGATCTCGGTCTCGCGCGAGCTCGGCAACCTCCTCAACCTCACCGACAAGGAAGCGACCCGGCGCGGCGACCAGTACATCGCCTCCGAGCTCTTCCTGCTCGCGGCCGCGCAGGACAAGGGCGAGACGGGGCGCCTCCTCAAGCAGCACGGCGCCGACCCGAAGGCCCTCGACGGGGCCATCAAGGCCGTTCGCGGCGGCCAGGGGGTCGAGAATCCCGAGGCCGAGGCGAGCCGCGAGGCGCTGAAGAAGTACACGCTCGACCTCACCGAGCGCGCGCG
>CAZNWZ010000314.1:0-2325 GCA_964576455.1 uncultured Lysobacter sp. | reverse complement strand
AGGCGATGGCGCGGTCGTTGTAGAGCGAGGCGAAGACCTGCTTCACGGCGTCGAGCACGTTGTCGATGCCGCGGATGTTGAGGAAGGTCTCCTGCTGGCCGGCGAAGGAGGCGTCGGGGAGGTCCTCGGCGGTGGCCGAGGAGCGCACGGCGAAGCTCGCCTCGCCGTCGGCCGCGAGCCGCGCGTAGGCCTCGCGGATCTGCCTCTCGAGCTCGGGCTGGAACGGCGCCGCGGCCACCCACTGGCGGATCTCGGCGCCCGTCCTGGCGAGCAGCCCCACGTCGTTCACGTCGAGGCCGGCCAGGGCC
The DNA here is from genome assembly GCA_964576455.1 of uncultured Lysobacter sp. GTDB lineage: Bacteria > Pseudomonadota > Gammaproteobacteria > Burkholderiales > Usitatibacteraceae > FEB-7. The sequence goes on along the minus strand of CAZNWZ010000314.1, from coordinate 2,017 downwards.
GCGTCGATCCTCGCCTTGAGGCCGCCGGCCTGCAGGAAGTCGGTGAAGGCCTGCGCCGTGGTGGCGAAGCCGCCCGGCACGCGGACTCCCGCGGCCGAGAGCTGGCTGATGAGCTCGCCGAGGGAGGAGTTCTTGCCGCCGACCGACGCCACGTCGGCCATGCGCAGCTGCTCGAGGGGGAGTACGTAGGCGTTGGCCATGCTCGCTCGCGAAGGGTTCGGATGACGGGCGGATCGGAATTTGCAATTATATCGGAGGCTTGCGGCCGATGCTGCGCTGCATCAAACTGCTGGCTGGGCGGGCCCGCCTCGCCCGCCCCGCGCCCGACCCACCGATCCCGGAACCCTTCCATGCCCCAACGCCGCCGCGTCTTCTTCGTCTCGGACCGCACCGGCCTCACCGTCGAGGCCCTCGGCTCCTCCCTCATCTCGCAGTTCGACGGCATCGACTTCGTCCGCGTGACCCTGCCCTTCATCGACTCCGCGGACAAGGCCCGCGAGGCCGTCGCCCAGATCGACTCGGCGCACCGCGACTCCGGCAAGCGCCCGCTCGTCTTCAGCTCCCTGGTGAACGACGCCGTGCGCGCCGAGATCGACAAGGTGGACGGGCTGGTGCTGGACGTGTTCGGCAAGTTCATCGTCCCCCTGGAGCAGGAGCTGGGGCAGAAGTCCATGCACGCGGTGGGCAAGAGCCACAGCGCCGGCAACGCCAAGGACTACAACCACCGCATCGAGGCGATCAACTACACGCTCTCGCACGACGACGGCGTGACCCACCGCGGCCTCGAGGACGCGGACCTGGTCCTGGTGGGCGTCTCGAGGAGCGGCAAGACCCCGACCTCGCTCTACATGGCCATGCAGTTCGGCATCAAGGCGGCCAACTACCCGCTGATCCCCGAGGACCTGGAGGCCAACCGCCTGCCGCCCTCGCTCATCCCGCTCAAGGAGAAGGTCTGGGGCCTTACCATCCAGCCCGAGCGCCTGCACCAGATCCGCAGGGAGCGCCGCCCCGACTCGAAGTACGCCTCGCTCGACAACTGCCGCTACGAGGTGGCCGCGGCGGAGAAGCTCATGCGCCAGGCCGACATCCCCTTCCTCGACTCGACCACCAAGAGCATCGAGGAGATCGCCACCACGATGCTGCACGAGGCCCAGCTCGTGCGCCGCGTCTACTGAAGCGCCTCTGCACCGCCGCGAACCTCGCCGAGGCCCACATCCTCGCGGGGTGGCTCGTCCAGCGCGGCATTCGCGTGCGCGTCCTGAACGCCAACGCCGCGGGGGCCCTCGGGGAGATCCCCGTGGACGCCGCCGCGCCGCAGCTCTGGCTGGAGGAAGCGCGCGACGAGGACCGCGCGCGCCGGGCGCTGGAGCAATTCCGCGCGGAGGGCACGGGGCCCCCGCGCCGCTGCCCCGCCTGCGGCGAGGAGAACCCGGCGTCCTTCGAGCTGTGCTGGTCCTGCGGCGCCGGCCTGCCCGCCTGAGCGGCCCGGCGGGGGTGGCGTGTAAAATCGCCCCTTTCACCCTTCCCCCGGACCACGCCCCATGAAGAAGCCGCTCAAGGCCCTCGCCTGCGCCCTCGCGCTTTCCCTCCCCCTCGCCGCCGCCGCGCAGCAGCCTGCCGGCGCTCCCGCGAACGCGAGCCAGGCCGACCCTGCCCGCCTGGCGAAGCTGCGCGACCAGGCCCGCACCGACCGCAAGGCGCTCGTCGCGAAGAACCTCCCGCTCACCGAGGCCGAGGCCAAGGCGTTCTGGCCGGTCTACGAGCAGTGCCGCAAGTCCCTGGACGCCTCCCACGCCAAGGTGAACCGCGCGATCACCGACTACGCGAGCGCAGGCGACAAGATGACCGACGCGAACGCCAAGCGCATCGTCGGCGAGGCGCTCTCCGGCGAGGCCGACGAGGTGAAGGCCCGCAAGGCCTGCTTCGACAGGGTCGCGAAGGTGCTGCCCGGCGTCAAGGCGGCGCGCTACTTCCAGATCGAGAACAAGATCTCGGCGCTCTTCCGCTTCGACGCGGC
>CAZNWZ010000313.1:0-2329 GCA_964576455.1 uncultured Lysobacter sp. | reverse complement strand
GCTAGGCGCGCCGCGCGCTCAGAGCTTCTCGAGCGTCTCCGACCCGTCCCAGTCCGGCGCCGGCGGCTCGCGCCGCAGCTCCGCGATGCGCGCGAGGTAGTGGGCCGCCACGCCATCGCTCGCGTTCCTCGCGAGCAGCCCGCGGAAGGCGGCCTCGGCCGCGTCCCACTCCTGGCGGCGGTACGCCGCGAGGGCCGCGGCCGTGGCCGACCGGACTTGCGCGTCGTCGTCGAAGGTGAAGACGTCCACCGGCTCGGTCTTGCCCTTGACCACGATGCGGCCCGTCTCGCGCAGGGGCGTGCCGGGGGGCAGCAGGCGCGCCGTGGCGTCGCTCACGAGGATCGGGGTGCCGAAGGCCTTGTTGGTGCCCTCCAGGCGCGAGGCGAGGTTCACGCCGTCGCCCAGCGCCGTGTAGTTGAAGCGGTCCTCGGCGCCGAAGTTGCCGACGGCGGCCTCCGTGGTGTGGATGCCCACGCGCATGTGGATGGGGGGCAGGCCCTCGGCCGCCAGGCTCGCGCGAAGGTCCGCGAGGTCGGCCTGCATCTCGCGCGCCGCGAGGCAGGCGTGCGCCGCGTGCTCCGGGTCTTCCAGCGGGGCGCCCCAGATCGCCATGAGCGCGTCGCCGATGAAGTTCAGGAGCGTGCCCTGGCGGCGCTTCACGATGGCGGAGGCGCGCGTGAAGTGCTGCTGCAGGATGCGCACGACCTCCTCGGGGCCGTGCTTCTCGCTGATCGAGGTGAAGCCGGCGAGGTCGGTGAAGAGCACCGTGACCGTGCGCCGCTCGCCCCCCAGCCGCAGCCGCTCCGGCTGCTCGAGCATCTGGTCCACGATCTCCGGCGAGACGTAGAGCGCGAACGCGCGCCGCAGCTCCGAGCGGCGGCGGCGCTCGGCGACGAAGGCGATGCCGCCGAAGGCGACGTAGGTGACGGCCACGGCCACGATGGCGAGCGAGACCGGCAGCCACGTGCCGCGGTGCTCGAAGAGCCACCACGAGGTCGCCGCGAGGGCGGCGCCGATCGCCGCCGCGATCGCGAGGCCGGTGAGCGGCCGCCACCGCCGCAGGAGCGCCGAGGCGAGGATGGCGGCGGCCGCGATGACCGCCAGGCGCCAGGGCGCCGGGACGGGCACGATGTGGCTCGCCGTCACCGCCCCCTCGAGCAGGTTGGCGTGGATCTCGACGCCCGGCATGAGTCCCCGCGTGCTCGCGGTGAACGGGGTGAGGAAGAGGTCGGCCTGCGCGGCGCCCGCATCGACGCTCGCCTGGATGTCGCGCCCGATGAGCACGATCTGGTCGCGGAAGGCGTCGGGAGGCAGGTGCGTGTCGGCCTCGAGGGCCTGGTAGAAGGAGACGTAGGGGAAGGTGTGGTCGGGGCCCACGTAGCGGATCAGCGCTCCCGGGGGCGCCTCCGGCTCCGGCAGCAGTCCCGGCGAGGCCGCGTTGGCGCGCCGGATCGCCGCCTTCCAGAAGACGTCGTCGCCCTCGGGCACGCGGCGCACGACCCCGTCGCGGTCCAGGTCCACGTGCGCGAGCCCCTTCGTGGCGCCCGCCGCGACGAACGCGGGGATGGGATCCATCCGGATCCACTGCCGCACGTAGGCCGTCTCCTGGTAGGCCATCGTGGAGGCGATCACGATGTTGCCGCTCCTCGCGATCGCCTGCGCCAGCGCGTCGTCCTCGCCGGGCGTGGACGCCTCGGACATCGTGACGTCCAGGGCCACCACCAGCGCCCCCGAGCGGTCCAGCTGGTCGATCAGCCGCGCGTATAGGCTGCGGGGCCAGGGCCAGCGCAGGCCGATCTGCGCGAAGGACGCCTCGTCGATGCCGACGAGGGTGATCGGCAGCCGCGACTTGCCCGGGGCGGTGGCGACGCTGAGCGCGTCGAAGCCGCGCTGCTCGAGGCCGGTGCCGGGACCCGTGAACGAGAGCGCCCCCATCGTGCCCAGCACGAGGGTGGCCACGATCGCGCTCGCGCGGGCCGACGCGGACGCGGCGCGTTCCCCCGGGCGCATGCGCAGGAACGCGGCCGCGGCGGCGAGGAGGTCGCGCATCGCGGACTCAGAAGCGCCAGCTCGCCGTGACGCCGTAGGCCGCCGGGGTGTCCTTCTTCAGGAGGCTGAATGCGAAGAGCTCGACCGCCCAGCGCTTGTCGGCGCCCTCGACGAAGACGCGGGCCTGCGCGTCCCAGCCCGCGCGAACCAGCGCGAGGTTCGCCTCGTCCGCGTAGCGCTCGCTGCGCCACGCGCCCGAGAGCGTGACGAAGGTGTTCCAGCCGGGCGCCCAGGTCGCGCCCACGTCGGCGTGGTGGCGCGGCAGCCACGGGATGTGGCG
>CAZNWZ010000312.1:0-2340 GCA_964576455.1 uncultured Lysobacter sp. | reverse complement strand
TGGCCGATTATCTCGACCAGGTCCGCGCCGTGAACGCGGATGGCGTGCTGCGGCAGTATCCGGGGTCACCCCGGATTGCCCTGGGAGTGCTCCGGCCCCAGGATCGCCTGCGGCTGTTCGAGTTGCACAGCACCGAAGGGCAGATTCTCGCCCAGCAGTTTGCGCAGGACAGTCGCCGCGTGACGGTGACTGCCGGGGACGGCTTCGCCGGCCTGAAGGCGATGCTGCCGCCCCCGTCACGTCGCGGACTCGTCTTGATCGATCCCTCGTATGAACTCGCGTCCGACTACCGGGCAGTTGTAACCGCGCTTCGCGACGGGCTGCGGAGATTCGCGACCGGCACATACGCGGTGTGGTATCCGCTTCTTCAACGTCGCGAATCCATCGAACTGCCCGACAAACTCCGGCAGGCGGTTGACGTGGACTGGCTGGACGTCACGCTGCAGGTCAAGGCGCCCTCGCCATCGGGGCTGGGTCTCCACGGAAGCGGCCTGTTCATCGCCAATCCGCCGTGGAAGCTGTCCGAACAGTTGCTGGGCATCATGCCTTGGCTCACGCGCGCGCTCGCGCAGGATGCAACCGCGGACTTCCGGCTCGATGCACGCGAGACGTAGGCGGTCGGCCCTGACCGGCTTCTCGGCCTGGCATCACCACGGGATCCGCCTGCGCCGCGGGCCGCCGGGAACGCGACCCCGCGGGGGCTACTTCCTGCAGGCCAGCTCGACCCGCCGGTTGAGCGCGCGGCCCTTGTCCGTGTCGTTGTCCGCCACCGGGCGCGACTTGCCGTAGCCGCTCGCCGTCAGCTGCGCCGCCGGTGCGCCCTTGGCCACCAGCCAGTCCCTCACGGCCCGTGCGCGAGCCTCCGACAGCTTCTGGTTGTAGGCGTCATTGCCAACGGCGTCGGTGTGACCCTCCACCTCCAGCGCGACCCCCGCATTGGCCAGGATGGCCGCGCGGGCGCGCGCCAGCACGGCGTTGGATTCGGGCTTGAGCGTGGCCTTGTCGAAGTCGAAGAGCACGCCCAGCAGCGTGACCCGGCAGTCCTTCTTCAGCGCTTGGGCCAGGTCGCCGCGACCCGCATCGCCGACTTCCATCGACACCTCGCCCGGCTCATGCCGAAGCACCGCCCACAGGTCGCGCCCATTGGCGCCGTAGTGCGCCACCAGCAGGGCATCGCCCGAATCGACGCCTTGCGAATAGCGCGGCACGGTCCAGCCCGCCGCCTGCAACGCGTCGCGGTAGGCCAGGGCGAAGTCCAGGTTCGACAGGTCGCGAGGGGTCCGGTAGTACTTGGCGATGCTGCCGGTGGCCACCTGCAACGTGGTCTCGCCGTCCTTGCCCGGCACCGTCACCAGCATCGGTCCGTCGTTTTGCGCGGCCTCGCGGGCCGTGGCGCCCGGCGGCGGCGGCAGGTAGGGGAAGGGCTTGGTGTCCGCCCTGACCGGCTCGGCCTTGGCGGCGGGGGGCGTCAGTGCCAGCCGCAGGCGGTTCTCGCCCACCTCCACGAGCTCGAGGCGGATGTCGTTCGCATCGAAGATCGTGATGCCGGCCCAGGCCTGGCGGCCCTGGCCCAGGCGGATGCTGGCGCTGAACGGGTTCTGGTCACGCTCGCCCGCCACCGTCCAGCCGCGTTGCAGCAGCACCGGCTTCCAGTGCGCCCACAGGGCCTTGCCGGAACCGTCGGAACCCGCCCCGCGCAGCTTCAGGACGGCCGTCCAGTGCCTGCCGCGAACCAATTGCTGCGGCTGCTGCGGCGTGGGCACGAGGGCCTCGCCGTAGCGCTCGTCGGCTGACACCTCTGCCACCTCCATTCCGGGCGCGAGCGCCAGCCATTCCGGCAGGCGGGTGTCGGCGGCCGACGCGGACAGCGGCAACAGCAGGAGCAGGAACAGGAACGGGAATCTTCCTAGTCGGGCAGGCATCATCGTCACAGTTCTTTGATTCGGGCAGCGGGAGCCGCGACCCGTCGGGAATGTCCGGCCGGGATTCTACGCTCGCCCCGGGCGGAGCAATGAAAACGGGCCTGCCCGGCGTTCGCCGGACAGGCCCGTTGCCTTCCTTCGGGTCGGTGACGCGGTTACGGCCTCAGATCGAACCGATCCGCGTTCATGACCTTCGTCCAGGCGGCGACGAAGTCCTCGACGAACTTGCGCTTGTTGTCGTCCTGCGCGTACACCTCGGCGTAGGAACGCAGGACCGAGTTGGAGCCGAACACCAGGTCCACCCGGGTCGCCGTCCACTTCGTCTTGCCGGTCTTTCGCTCGACGATGTCGTACGAGTTCTTCCCGGTGGGCTTCCACGTGTACGCCATGTCCGTGAGGTTCACGAAGAAGTCGTTCG
>CAZNWZ010000311.1:0-2353 GCA_964576455.1 uncultured Lysobacter sp. | reverse complement strand
CTGTCCACGGTGTACTTCCCGGGCGGCAAGATCACCATGCTGCCCGAGGCGGCCATCGCCGAGGCCACCCTCGCGCAGGGCCGCGTGGTGCCCTCGGCCTCGCTGTACCTCGACCTGGATCCCGACACGCTCGAGATCGTCGCCTCGGCCTCCCGGATCGAGCGCGTGGCCATTGCCACGAACCTGCGCATCGTGGAGCTGGAGACGCGGCTGCACGAGGAATCGCTCGCGGCGGGGAGGGTGGAGGGCGAGCACGGCGAGGACCTGCTGCTGCTCTGGCGGCTGGCGCGCAAGCTGCGCGCCGCGCGCGGCGCGGGGGAGGAGAAGAGCGAAAAGCTCGACTACACGTTCCGCGTCGAGGGCGGGCGGGTGGCGATCGAGCCCCGGCGCCGGGGCACGCCCATCGACGTGCTCGTCTCCGAGCTCATGATCCACCTGAACGCCACCTGGGGGCGCTCGCTCGCGCAGGCGGGATTCCCGGCCATCTACCGCAACCAGCGCGGCATCAAGACGCGCATGGAGGTCGAGCCCGGGTTGCACGAGTGGCTGGGGGTCTCGCACTACGCCTGGTCCAGCTCCCCGCTGCGCCGTTTCTCCGACCTCGCCAACCAGCGCCAGCTCGTGGCGCTGCTGCGGGGCGAGCCGGCACCCTATGGGCGCGACGAGCTGGCCGCGGCCGCGCGCGATTTCGAGACCGCCTACGAGGCCTACGCCGAGCACCAGCGCCACCTCGAGCGCTACTGGTGCCTGCGCTGGATCGCGCAGGAGGGGCTGGAAGGGGCCGACGCCGCCATCGTGCGCGACGAGCTGGTGCGCCTGGAGGGGATTCCCCTCGTGTGCCGGGCCATCGGCCTGCCGCCCTGCGCCCCCGGCGACCGGGTCCGCGTGGCCTTCGGCGAGCCGGATTTCTGGGAGGTGAACCTTCCCTGCCGCTACGCGGGCCAGCCCGGTGGCGGGTAGGCGCTGCTATCATCCGGGCTCATGTTCCGCCTGACCGAGCGACCCCGCGCCTGCCGATGCAACTGAGGCAGACCCCCCCCGACGCGCTCCTTCGCTTTTCCGACTACCTCCTCGAGCGGTTCGGGCTCGTCGCCACCATGCAGGTGGCGCTCGTGGGCTCCATCGCCCTGCACGCCTTCGCCATCGTGGGGCTGGGTTTCCAGGTGCCCGACCCGCGCGGCATGCCGGCGCCCCACAACGTGCTGGACGTGGTGCTGGTGAACGCCAAGTCGGCCACCCGGCCCGAGAAGGCGGACGCGCTGGCGCAGGCCAACCTGGACGGCGGCGGCAACACGGACCAGAAGCGCCGGGCTTCCAGCCCCTTCCCGGTCATGGAGAGCCGCGAGAGCGCCCCCGAGCTCAAGCAGGCGCAGAGCCGCGTCCAGCAGCTCGAGCGCGAGGCCGCGGAGCTCATGACGCGGCTCAAGTCCCAGGCCGTCGTGGCCCCCGTCGACCCCGTCGCCGACCGCAAGGAGGCCAGCGACAAGACGGCCCAGGACCTCATCGAGAAGAGCCTGGAGATCCAGCGCCTCGAGGCGCAGATCCGCCGCGAGTACCAGGCCTACCAGGAGCGTCCCCGCAAGAAGTTCGTGGGCGCCCGCGCCGCCGAGTACCGCTTCGCCATGTACGTGGACAACTGGCGGCTCAAGGTCGAGCGCGTGGGCAACCTCAACTATCCCGAGGAGGCGCGGCGGCGCAAGCTCTACGGGTCGCTGCAGCTCACCGTGGGCCTCAAGCCCGACGGGGAGGTCGAGTCCATCGAGATCAACCGGTCCTCCGGCCAGAGGGTGCTCGACCAGGCGGCGCTGCGGATCGTGCGCCTGGCGGCCCCCTTCGACCGCTTCCCGGACGCCATCCGCGCCGACACCGACATCCTCTACATCACCCGCACCTGGACCTTCACCCGGTCCGACCAGCTCTCCGCCGAATAGGCCCGCCGGCCGCCGCTTCGCCCCCCGGCGGATGCATTCCGTCGCAAGACGCGAGACAATCCGGCCCCGTTGACTCATCGTGCCCCCGCGCCGGCCGATCCCGCCGGAGCCGCGTTCCCCCGTCCCCCAAGAGGAGAACCCATGCCGTCCCTGAAGTCCCTCGCGGCCGCGGCCGCCCTGGCGGTCGCCGCCCTCGCCCCGGCGGCCGCCCCCGCCGCGCCGGCCAAGACCATCCCGATGCGCGACTTCTTCCGAAACCCGGAACAGGCCGCGCACCAGATCTCGCCCGACGGCAAGTACCTCTCCTGGCTCGCCCCGTGGGAGCGGCGCCTCAACGTCCACGTGCGGCCGTTCGCGGGCGGCGAGGTGAAGCGCGTGACCGCCGAGACGGCGCGCGATCTCGCCGGCTACGGCTGGAAGGG
>CAZNWZ010000310.1:0-2365 GCA_964576455.1 uncultured Lysobacter sp. | reverse complement strand
GTTCTGGTCGAACTTGCCGCCGGCGTGCAGCTCGGTCATCACGATCTCGGCGGCCGAGCGCCTGAACTCGTCGTCCTCCTTGATGTCGGTCGGGATGCCCCGGCCGTTGTCGACGACGGAGATGGAGTTGTCCGTGTGGATCACGACCTTGATGTCGTCGCAATGGCCGGCCAGCGCCTCGTCGATCGCGTTGTCGACGACCTCGAAGACCATGTGGTGCAGCCCGGTGCCGTCGGACGTGTCGCCGATGTACATGCCGGGGCGCTTGCGGACCGCCTCGAGGCCCTTGAGGATCTTGATGCTGGAGGAATCGTAGTCGTCTTCGGGACGGCCGTTCGGCTGCTCGTTCTGCTGTGTCATTCTGTTCCCAGGTTCGTTTCGGGCCGCCCTAGATGCGCATCGGCATGACGACGTACTTGAAGTCCTCGTCGCCGGGCATCTGGACGAGGGCGCTCGAGTTCGAGTCGCCCATGGTGACGGTCACGGTCTCCGCGTCGACGTGGTTGAGCACGTCGAGGAGGTAGGAGATGTTGAAGCCGATGTCGAGCGGATCGCCGTCGTAGTCGATCGTGAGGCCTTCCTCGGCCTCCTCCTGCTCGTTGTTCGTGCAGATGATGGACAGCGCGTTCTTGGTGAAGACCAGCCGCACGCCGCGGATCTTCTCGTTGGAGAGGATGGCCGCGCGGTTGAGCGACTGCGCGAGCGCCACGCGGTCGAGGACGACCTTGTTGCGGTGCGAGGTCGGGATGACCTTCTGGTAGTCGGGGAACTTGCCCTCGACGATCTTGGAGACGATCTCGATGCCGCCGAACGAGAAGCGCACCTGGTTCGAGCCGATCGAGAGCGAGACCGGCTCGTCGGTGTCGCCCAGGAGCTTGATGAGCTCGAGCACCGTCTTGCGCGGCAGGATGGCCTCGACGCTCTCGTGCTCGCCGGAGAGCGCCTCCGCGGCGAAGGACAGGCGGTGGCCGTCGGTCGCCACGACCCGCAGCATGTTCTTCTCCACCGAGAAGAGGACCCCGTTGAGGTAGTAGCGGATGTCCTGGACCGCCATGGCGAACTGCACCAGGCCCAGGGCGTGCTTGAGGGCCTTCTGCGGCAGCTCCAGGGTGCGGGTGGCGTCGCGCGACTCGACCATGCGGGGGAAGTCCGCCGCCGCGAGGGTCTGCAGGTTGAACCGGCTCTTGCCCGCGCGCACGACCATGCGGTTGTCCTTGGCGTCGAGGGCCACCTCGGCGTCCTCGGGAAGGGAGCGCAGGATGTCGTAGAGCTTGCGGGCGCCGACGGTCACCGAGCCCTCCGCGCCGTTGCCGTCGAGGGAGGCCTTGGCGGTGATCTGCACCTCGAGGTCCGTCGCGACGAAGTCCACCGTGCCGGCGTGGGCCAGGATGAGCACGTTGGAGAGGATCGGCAGGGTGTGCCTGCGCTCGACGATGCCCGTGACGTGCTGCAGCGGCGCGAGGAGGGCCTGGTTGGTCGCCTTGATCTTGACCATAGGGTTGTCTCTAACTAGTTAGCAGTTAATAGGAGGCGTCACGGAATCGGTATAACCGGATTTCATTCTTCGCTTCAGGTACTTGCACGCGTTCCCGGCTGGGGACGACGCGTCCCGCGCCAGCCGGGAGCCTGTGGATAACTTTCGAGCCCGGGACGGGGCCGGATTCCATCCACAGGTTGTGGGGGGTCATTTGCAGGCTCATCCGAGGAGGATCTGCTGGAGCTGGGCGTAGTCACGCGAGAACTCCTGGTCGGTATCGCGCAATTCCTGGATCTTGCGGCAAGCGTGCAGCACGGTGGTGTGGTCGCGGCCGCCGAAGGCCTCGCCGATCTCCGGCAGGCTCTGCTGCGTGAGCTCCTTGGCGAGCGCCATCGCCACCTGTCGCGGCCGGGCCACGGAGCGGAAGCGCTTCTTGGAGTACATGTCGGACACCTTGATCTTGAAGTAGTCCGCCACCGTCTTCTGGATGTTGTCGATGGACACCTGGCGGGTGAGGACGGCGAGGAGGTCCTTGAGGGCCTCGCGCGCGGTGGCCACGCTGACCACCGTGTTGTTGAACCGCGCGTAGGCGAGCACGCGCTTCAGGGCCCCTTCCAGCTCGCGGACGTTGGAGCGGATGTGCTTCGCGATGAAGAACGCCACGGCCTCGTCCACGTGGACGCCGTCCATCTCCGCCTTCTTCAGGAGGATGGCCACGCGCATCTCGAGTTCCGGCGGCTCGACCGCGACCGTGAGGCCCCAGCCGAAGCGGGAGATGAGGCGATCCTCGATCCCGGTGAGCTCCTTCGGGAAGCTGTCGCTGGTGATGACCACCTGCTTGTGCGCCTCGAAGAGCGCGTTGAAGGTGTAGAAGAACTCCTCCTGCGA
>CAZNWZ010000309.1:0-2375 GCA_964576455.1 uncultured Lysobacter sp. | reverse complement strand
GCGCCGAAGAGCGCGAAGGGCACGGCGGTGATCACCGCGAAGGGCAGCGACCAGCGCTCGTACTGCGCCGCGAGGATGAGGAACACCATGAGGATGCCGAAGCCGAAGGCCATCGCGGCCGTGCCGCCGGCCTGCTTCTCCTGGAAGGCGCTGCCGGTCCACGCGAGCGTGTACTCCGGCGGGGTCGTCCCGGCCACGACCTCCTCGAGCGCGGCGATGACCTGGCCCGAGGAAACGCCGGGCGCCGGGTTCGCGAGGAGCTTGGCGGCCGGGAACACGTTGAAGCGCTCCACGAGCTCCGGCCCGGTCGTGGGCACCGCCTTCACCAGGACGTTGAGCGGGATCATGTCGCCCGCCTGCGAGCGCACGAAGACGTTGCGGATGTCCTCGGGCCGCGCGCGGTAGTCGCTCTCGCTCTGGATCTGCACCTTGTAGGTGCGGCCGAACTTGTTGAAGTCGTTCACGTAGAGCGAGCCGAAGGTGGCCTGCAGCGCGTCGAAGACGGAGTTGATCGGCACGCCGATGGCCTTCGCCTTGGCCCGGTCCACCTCGAGGAAGATCTGCGGCACCGTGGGCTTGAAGGTCGTCTGCACCGAGGCGAACTCGGGGCGCTTGCGCGCCGCCTCGATGACGGCTGCCACCTGCGCGCCGAGCGCCTGCGAGCCGGCCCCGCTCCTGCTCTGCAGGTACGCCTCGACGCCCCCCGTGGTGGAAAGTCCCGTGATGGGCGGCGGGTTGAAGGCGACGATCACGCCCTCCTTCACCGCCGCGTTGGCCGCGAGCGCGCGCTTGGCGATCGAGAAGGAGTCCTGCCCCTCGCCCTTGCGCTCGCTCCAGTCCTTGAGGGTGTGGAACACGGAGCCGGCGTTGGGACGCACGGAGCCCGACATCAGGTCGTAACCGGGGATGGCGAGCACGAACTCGCTCTCCGGGAACTTCTGCAGCACGCCCTCGGCCGCCCGCATCGTCGCGTCCGCGCGGCTGAACGAGGCCGCGTCCGGCATGATGGCCGCCTCCATCACGTAGCCCTGGTCCTCCTCGGGCACGAGCGCGGAGGGCACCACCTTCAGCAGCCCGCCCATGGCGACCATGAGCACGGCGAAGATCGCGAAGGCGAGGGCCGCGCGCTGGATGAGGAAGCGCACGCCCGCGGTGAAGCCGCCCGTGAGCCGGTCGAAGCCGCGGTTGAAGGCGCGGAAGAAGGCGTTGGGCTCGTGGTGGCCGGGCTTCAGGATGAGCGCGCACATGGCCGGCGTGAGCGTGAGCGCTACCACGCCAGAGATCGTGACCGAGATGGCGATCGTGACCGCGAACTGCTTGTACATCTGGCCGGTGAAGCCGCCCATGAAGGCCACCGGGACGAACACAGCGCACAGCACCAGCACGATGGCCACGAGCGCCCCGGAGACCTCCTCCATCGCCTTGATGGAGGCCTCACGCGGGCCGATCCTCTCCTCGGCCATGATGCGCTCGACGTTCTCCAGCACCACGATGGCGTCGTCCACGACGATGCCGATGGCGAGCACCATGCCGAAGAGGGTCAGCAGGTTGATCGAGAAGCCCAGGAGGTACATGCCGGCGAAGGTCCCCACCAGCGAGACCGGCACCGCGAGCGACGGAATGAGGGTCGCGCGGAAGTTCTGCAGGAAGAGGTACACGACGAGGAAGACGAGGATCACCGCCTCGACCAGCGTGTGCACGACCTCCTCGATGGAGATGCGCACGAACTTCGTGGTGTCGTAGGGCACGGAATAGGTCATGCCCTCGGGGAAGCCCGCCTTCAGGCGGTCGAGCGCCGAGTACACCTGGTCGGCCACGGCGATGGCGTTGGCGCCCGGCTGCTGGTAGATCGCGATGAGGGTTGCCGGCCGGCCGTTCACGCGCGGCTCGATCGAGTAGTCGCGCGCGGCGATCTCGACCCGCGCCACGTCCTTCACCCGGATGCGCGAGCCGTCGGGGTTGGACCGGATGATGATCTCGGCGAACTCCTCGGGCTCCTCGAGGCGGCCCTTGGTAGTTACCGTGTAGGTGAAGTCCACGGGGTTCTTGAGGGGCTCGGCGCCGATCTGGCCGGCGGCGAACTGGGCGTTCTGCTCGCGGATCGCGCCCACCACGTCGCCGGGCGTGAGGCCCAGCTGCGCGAGGCGGTCGGGCCGCAGCCACACGCGCATCGCGTAGTCCTTGGCGCCCATGATGGAGGCCTCGCCCACGCCGGGGATGCGCTTCATCTCGTCGAGGACGTTCAGGTCCACGTAGTTGGACATGAACACCGGGTCGTGGGCGGGATTGGTCGAGGTGACGGCGGCGAAGACCAGGATCGAGGTGGACTTCTTCTTCACCGTCACGCCCTGGCGCTTCACCTCCTCGGGCAGGAT
>CAZNWZ010000308.1:0-2376 GCA_964576455.1 uncultured Lysobacter sp. | reverse complement strand
CGCCTCGCGCGCGAGCTGGGCGGGCACTACATGGACCAGTTCACCTACGCCGAGCGCGCCACCGACTGGCGCAGCAACAACAACATCGCCGAATCGATGTTCGGCCAGATGGCGCGCGAGCCGCACCCGGTCCCGCGCTGGGTGGTGTGCATGGCCGGCACCGGCGGCACCGCGGCCACCATCGGGCGCTTCATCCGCTACCGCTGCCACGACACGCGGCTGTGCGTGGCGGACCCCGAGAACAGCGTCTTCTTCGACGCCTACAGGACGGGCGACATGTCGATCCGGATCTCCACCAACTCCCTGATCGAGGGGATCGGGCGGCCGCGGGTGGAGAAGTCGTTCCTCCCGGGGATCGTGGACGCGATGATGAAGATCCCGGACGCGGCCTCCATCGGCGCCATCCGCTACCTCGAGGGCGTGCTGGGGCGGCGGTGCGGGGGATCGACGGGGACCGGTTTCATCGCGACGCTCGCGCTGGCCCGCAGGATGCACGAGGCGGGGGAGGAGGGGTCCATCGCCACGATCCTGTGCGATGGCGGGGAGCGCTACGGGCACAGCTATTACGACGACGGCTGGCTCGCCTCGCGCGGGTTCCGGATCGCGCCGGCCGTGGAGGCGATCGGCGCCTGCGCGGAGCGCGGGGAGCCGCTGCCCTGGAAGCTGGCCTCCGCCGGCCCGTGCGCCGCCTGACTTCCCCCCGGGAAGCCGGGCAGGTGTAACCTTGCCCCTCGCACAAGAACCCCAGGAGGAGATCCCATGAAGAAGAGAATCGCCGCTGCCCCCGTCGCGCTGGCCGGCCTCGCCGCCGCCGCGCTCATCGCCGCCGCGCCCGCCTACGCCGGCAAGACGCTCGATGCCATCAAGTCCCGCGGCCAGCTCGTGTGCGGCGTGCACACGGGGCTCGCCGGCTTCTCGGCGGCCGACGCGCAGGGCAACTGGAGCGGCCTCGACGTGGACGTGTGCAAGGCCATCGCCGCCGCCGTGCTGGGAGATCCCGGCAAGGTGAAGTACGTGCCCCTTACCGCCCAGCAGCGCTTCACCGCCCTGCAGTCGGGCGAGATCGACATCCTGTCGCGCAACACGACGTGGACGATGTCCCGCGACGCCTCCCTCGGCGTGCACTTCGTCGGCACGACCTACTACGACGGCCAGGGCTTCATGGTCACGGCCAAGTCCAAGATCAAGAGCGCCAAGCAGCTCAAGGGCGCGACCGTCTGCGTGCAGTCCGGCACCACGACGGAGAAGAACATGACCGACTACTCGCGCGCCAACAACCTGGGCCTCAAGCCCGTGGTGTTCGAGAAGATCGAGGCCGCCACGGGCGCCTACTTCTCCGGCCGCTGCGCCGCGTACACCACGGACGCCTCGGGCCTCGCCTCCGTGCGCAACAAGGAAGCGAAGAACCCGGCCGACCACGTGATCCTGCCCGAGCTCATCTCCAAGGAGCCCCTGGGGCCGGCGGTGCGCCGCGGCGACGACGAGTTCTTCGCCATCGCCAAGTGGGTGGTCTTCGGCCTGGTCGAGGCCGAGGAGTACGGCGTCACCCAGGCCAACGTCGACAAGATGACGGCCGAGAGCCAGGACCCGGTCGTGATGCGCCTCACCGGCAAGAGCGAGGACATGGGCAAGCACCT
This sequence comes from uncultured Lysobacter sp., assembly GCA_964576455.1. Classification (GTDB taxonomy): domain Bacteria; phylum Pseudomonadota; class Gammaproteobacteria; order Burkholderiales; family Usitatibacteraceae; genus FEB-7. The sequence continues at coordinate 739 of CAZNWZ010000308.1, read as the reverse complement.
GGGGCTGGAGCGCGACTGGCTGGTGAAGGCCCTCAAGGCCGTCGGCAACTACGGCGAGATCTTCGAGAGGAACGTCGGTCCCAAGACGCCCCTCAACCTGCCGCGCGGCACCAACGCGCAGTGGAACAAGGGCGGCCTGATGTACGCCCCGCCGGTCCGGTAACACCGCAGCACCTCCGATGACGGGGCGCCCGCCTCCGCGGCGCAGGGGCTGGTCGTGGCGTAGCCAGGCATTCCGCGGGCTCGTCTACCAGGTCCTCGCCGCGGCCGTCATCGGCTTCGCGCTGTGGTTCCTCGCGCACAACACCGTGGAGAACATGCGGGCGCGGGGAATCCAGAGCGGCTTCGGCTTCCTGCTGCAGCCCGCCGGCTTCGACATCGGCGAGAGCCTCATCCCCTACGACGCCCTCGAGCACAACTGGAAGGCCTTCCTCGTCGGCGTGCTCAACACGCTGCGCGTGGCCCTCGTGGGCATCGTGCTCGCCACCGCGCTGGGCACGCTCCTGGGCATCGGGCGGTTCTCGCGCAACGCCATCGTGCGCGGGCTCTGCTACGGCTACGTGGAGCTCTTCCGCAACATCCCGGTGCTGCTGCAGCTGCTGGTCTGGTACCTCTTCTTCACCGACATCCTGCCGCCCATCTCGGAGCCGCTCGCGGTGGGCGGCGCCTTCTTCCTGAGCAAGGCGGGGTTCTCCTTCCCGGTGCCGGTGTGGGGCCTGGGGCAGGCGCTCGCGGCGGC
>CAZNWZ010000307.1:0-2377 GCA_964576455.1 uncultured Lysobacter sp. | reverse complement strand
CCACGAGCGCCATGGGCGCGTTGTCGCCCTGGCGGAAGCCCCACTTGAGGATGCGCAGGTACCCGCCGTTGCGGTTCTTGTAGCGCGGCCCGAGCTCGTCGAAGAGCTTCACGACCGTGTCGCGGTCGCGCAGGCGATCGAACGCCAGGCGCTTGTTGGCGAGCGTGGGGTTCTTGCCGAGCGTGATGATGGGCTCGGCCACCCGGCGCAGCTCCTTCGCCTTCGGCAGCGTGGTGCGGATCGCCTCGTGCTTGAGGAGCGAGACGGTCATGTTGCGCAGCATCGCGAGGCGGTGGCTGCTGGTGCGGTTGAGCTTGCGGAGCCCGTGGCGGTGACGCATGGTTCGGTTCCTTGTCGGTCTCTTGGCCTGGACGGCCTTGTTGTCGTTATGGGGTTGGAAAGGGCTACTTCGTGAGGCCGGCGACCGGCCAGTTCTCGAGCTTCATGCCCAGGGTGAGGCCCTTGGACGCGAGCACTTCCTTGATCTCGTTGAGCGACTTGCGGCCCAGGTTCGGCGTCTTGAGCAGCTCGTTCTCGGTGCGCTGGATGAGGTCGCCGATGTAGTAGATGTTCTCGGCCTTGAGGCAGTTGGCCGAGCGCACCGTCAGCTCGAGGTCGTCGACCGGCTGCAGCAGGATCGGGTCCACCTGCGGCTGCGCGCTCTCGACGCGCTCCTCGCTCGTGGACTGGAGCGAGGCGAACACGGAGAGCTGGTCCACCAGCACGCTCGCGGCGTAGCGCACGGCCTCCTCGGGCTCGATGACGCCGTTGGTCTCGATGTCGATCACGAGGCGGTCGAGGTCGGTGCGCTGCTCGACGCGCGCGCTCTCGACCTGGTAGCTCACCCGGCGGATCGGGCTGAACGAGGCGTCCAGGAGGATGGCGCCGATGGCGCGCGAGTCCTCGGTGCGGCGCGAGGTCGCCGGCACGTAGCCGCGCCCCTTCTCCACCTTCACCGTCATCTCGAGCTTGCCGCCCTGGGTGATGTGCGCGATCACGTGGTCGGGGTTGATGATCTCGACGTCGTGGGTCTGCTCGATGTCGGTGGCCGTGACCGGGCCGGGCTTGTCCTTCTTGAGCTTCAGGCTCACCTCGGCGCGGCCGTGCAGCTTCATCACGATGCCCTTGAGGTTGAGGAGGACGTCGACCACGTCCTCCTGAACGCCCTCGATGGTCGAGTACTCGTGCAGGACGCCCGCGATCTTGACCTCGGTCGCGGCGTAGCCGGGCATGGAGGACAGCAGGATGCGGCGAAGCGCGTTGCCGAGCGTGTGCCCGTAGCCGCGCTCGAAGGGCTCCATCACCACCTTGGCGTGCGTGGGGGACAGGTTTTGCACGTCGATGATGCGGGGCTTCAGGAAATTCGTGGCGTTGCTTTGCATGCGGGGGGCCTCTGCCAGTGTCGGTTGAGGGAGCGAGCCTGCTGCCGGTGCCGCTTCGGGGCAGCGCTTACTTGGAGTAAAGCTCGACCACCAGCTGTTCGTTCACGTCGGAAGCGATCTCCGCGCGGTCGGGAACGCTCTTGAAGACGCCCTTGAAGTTCTTGGAGTCGACCTCGACCCAGCTCGGGAAGCCGTTGGCCTCCGCGAGCTCGAGCGAGCTCTTGATGCGCAGCTGCGCCCGGGACTTCTCGCGCACCGTGACGGTGTCGGAGGCCCGCAGCAGGTACGACGGGATGTTCACGGACCTGCCGTTCACCTCGATCGCCTTGTGCGAGACGAGCTGGCGGGCCTCGGCGCGCGTGGAGGCGAACCCCATGCGGTAGACGACGTTGTCCAGGCGGCTCTCGAGGAGCTGCAGGAGGGTCTCGCCGGTCGCGCCCTTCTTCTGCGCGGCCTTCTCGAAGTAGTTGCGGAACTGGCGCTCGAGGACGCCGTAGATCCGGCGGATCTTCTGCTTCTCGCGCAGCTGGTGGCCGTACTCGGAGACGCGGGTCATCTTCGCGCCGTGCTGGCCGGGGCGCACGTCGAGCTTGCACTTCGTGTCGAGGCCGCGGCGGGCGCTCTTCAGGAACAGGTCGGTGCCCTCGCGGCGGGCGAGCTTGCACTTGGGGCCGGTATAGCGTGCCATGGTGTCTTCCTGTGTTCTCGTCGGTCTCGTGCCGGACTTACATCCGGCGGCGCTTCGGCGGGCGGCAGCCGTTGTGCGGCACCGGCGTCACGTCGGCGATCGAGAGGATCTTGAGGCCGAGGGCGTTCAGGGCCCGCACCGCGGACTCGCGGCCGGGGCCGGGGCCCTTGATGCGGACCTCGAGGTTCTTCACCCCGCACTCCTGCGCGGCGCGGCCGGCGGCCTCGGCCGCCACCTGCGCCGCGAACGGCGTGGACTTGCGCGAGCCCTTGAATCCGGCGCCGCCCGAGGTCGCCCACGACACGGC
>CAZNWZ010000306.1:0-2382 GCA_964576455.1 uncultured Lysobacter sp. | reverse complement strand
GAACTCGTTCTTGAGGAAGCCGTAGTCGAAGCGCGCGTTGTGGGCGACGAAGAGGTGGCCCTCGAGCCGCTGCAGGACCTCGTGGCGGATGTCGGCGAAGGTGGGCGCGCCCCGCACCATCTCGTTGGTGATGCCCGTGAGGACCTGGATGTCGGGCGGGATGGAGCGCTCCGGGTCCACCAGCGTGGACCACTCCTCGACGAGCTCGCCCTCGACCACGCGCACGATGGCGACTTCCGTCACCCGGTCGCCAATGGCGGAGGTGCCGGTGGTCTCGAGGTCGACGAAGGCGACGGCGGGGGCGAGGAGGTTCAACGCGCGGCCTTGCGCACGCGCCAGGGCGCGCCGGCGAATTTCTCGACGAGGAAGTCCACCAGCGCGGCCACGCGCGGGGAGCGGTGGCGCCCGTGGGGAAACACGGCGTGCAGGGGCAGCGGCTCCACGTGATGGGAGTCCGCGAGCACGGGCTCGAGCCGCCCTTGCGCGATGGCCTCGCCCACCACCACGTCGGCGAGCCGGATGATGCCCAGGCCGTTCACGGCGAGCTGCACGAGCGTCTCGGCGTTGCTCGCCGAGACGTTGCCCGCCACCGCGACCTCGCGAACGCCCTCGGGGAAGCGGAAGGGCCAGCGCTGGAACTGCGGCGTGCCGGCGATCACCAGGCAGTTGTGGCCGGCGAGGTCCTCCGGCGTGCGCGGCCGCCCGTGTCGCTCGAGGTACGCGGGGGAGGCGCAGATCACGCGCTCCATGTCGCAGATCTTGCGCGAGACGAGCGAGGAGTCGGCGAGGTTGCCGGTGCGAAGGCCGACGTCCGCGCCCTCCTCGACCAGGTCGACGATGCGGTCGGTCATCGTGATCTCGACCGCCATCTCGGGGTAACGCGCGAGGAACTCCGGCAGCGCCGGAACGAGCTGGTGGTAGCCGAAGGCGGTGCCCACGTTCACGCGCAGCCGGCCGCGCGGGCGCGCGCGGAAGCGGGCGACCTCGTTCTCGGCCTCCTCGATGTCCGCGAGGATGCGCTGGGCGCGGTGGAAGAACGCCTCTCCCTCCGGGGTGAGCGCGAGCCGGCGCGTGGTGCGGTTGAGCAGGCGCACCCCCAGCCGGCTCTCCAGGCGCGTGACGAGCTTGGAGATCGCCGACGGAGTCAGGCCCAGCTCGCGCGCGGCGGGCGAGAAGCCGCCCTTTTCCACCGCGCGCACGAAGGCCGCCATGTCCCCGGGGACGCTCACGTTATCTGTTCCTTGATTTCATCAATCATTTGCCAGAAGTGTGGATTGTATCGCAATGGATCGGCAATTAGATTGGCTGGACGGGCGCCCGGGTGGCGCCATCACCGGACCAGGAGACGGCCATGAGGATTCCGACTTCCTTCGAACTCGACCGGCGCGCCAAGGCGCTTCGCCGGGAGGAGATCTCGCACCTGCTGGACGAGGCGGTCAGGGCGATTCGCGGCTGGGGCTCGAGTCCAGGGCGTGCGCCTTCAGCACCGGGAGCGGCACGAGGTCCAGCACCCGCTCGTGCGTAGCCTCGAGCACCACGGGCGGGGCGACCCCCGCCTCCAGCGCCTCCAGCCAGCGCAGCGCGCACACGCACCACCGGTCGCCGGGCTTGAGCCCGCGGAAGCGCATCTCCGGGCGCGGCGTCACGAGGTCGTTGCCGCGCGCGAGGCTGAAGGCGAGGAATTTCTCCGTCACCCGCGCGCAGATCACGTGCGTGCCCGCGTCGCCCTCGTCCTCGTGGCAGGAGCCGTCCCGGAAATACCCGGTCAGGGGATCGTAGGAGCAGGCGCGCAATTCGCCGCCCAGCACGTTCAGGGATTCGGGCATCTCGTCAGCTTCCGGTCGTCCGATGGCGCAATGATAAAATACGCCTCCGACGAACCGTCATTCCAGCCGGCGACTTCCGCCCGGCTCCCCCGCCATGGCCCGCACCCGCAGCAAGTCCGCGCCCCGCCTCACCCGGGACGCCGAGCGACTCATCGCCCTGGCCAACGGCCTGCACACCTCCGGAAGCCTGACCGAGGACCGCTTCTGGGAGTCCGAGATTTCCGCGCTCGTCGAGAAGCTCCTCGAGCACGGCAACGACGTGCCGCTCGACGGCGCCCTGGACCACCTCTGGCAGACCAACTCCGGCGCCTACGACGTGCTCATCGAGCGCGCCGAGGGGATCTCGGAGTCGGTGACCGTCATGCAGGGCGACCTCGCCTGGGAGACGCTGCTCGTGGCCGCGCCCGTGGTGGCGTGGTCCAAGTACGCCATCCCCTCGGGCCCCATCGCCCGCGAGGACGCGCAGGCCCTCACGGTGCAGCTGCAGGCGCACGTGATGGCGGCGGGCACGCGGCTCACCCTGGTGCCCTACCTCTACTCCATCGACCAGCTGCCG
>CAZNWZ010000305.1:0-2384 GCA_964576455.1 uncultured Lysobacter sp. | reverse complement strand
CCTCGGCATCGCCGGCTACAGCGGCAGCGGCAAGACCACCCTCATCGAGAAGCTCGTCCCGCTCCTCGTGAAGGAGGGGCTGCGCGTGTCGTTGATCAAGCACGCCCACCATGCCTTCGAGGTGGACCAGCCGGGCAAGGACTCCTGGCGCCATCGCCAGGCGGGCTGCAGCGAGGTGCTGGTGAGCTCCGCGCAGCGCTGGGCCCTGATGGGCGAGCTTCGCGGCGAGCGCGAGCCCTCGCTCGAGGAGCAGCTGCGGCGCCTGTCCCCCTGCGACCTCGTCCTGGTGGAGGGCTGGAAGTTCGACCCCATCCCGAGGATCGAGGTGCACCGCTCGGGCCCCGACGCGCGCCGCCCGCTCCTTTTCCCCAACGACCCGCACGTGATCGCGGTGGCGACCGACGAGCCGCTGGACACCCGGCTGCCCCAGTTCGACCTCGACGATGCCCGCGCGGTCGCCCGCTTCGTCCTGGACTTCGTGGCCGGCGGCCGCGACCGGGCGCGCCCCGCCGCGGCGGCGGACTGAGGCCGGCATGGTGACGCTCCTCTATTTCGCCAGCCTCCGCGAGCGCCTCGACTGCGCGCGGGAGGAAGTCGCGCTGCCCGCCGGGACGCCGACCGTCGCCGGCGTCGTGGAGACGCTCCGCTCGCGCGACGGGCGCTGGTCGGAGGCCTTCGCGCCGGGCCGCGCCTGGCGGGTGGCCGTGAACCAGCGGGTGGCCGACCTCGCCACGCCGCTCAAGCCGGGCGACGAGGTGGCCTTCTTCCCGCCCGTCACGGGGGGCTGACGCCGTGGCGCACGTGCGCGTCCAGGAAGCGCCCTTCGACGCGGGCCGCGAGATCGCCGCCCTCACCGAGGGCCGGCGCGACGTGGGGGCGGTGGCCACCTTCGTGGGCCTGGTCCGCGACCTCAACGAGGGCACGCCGGTGGCCCGGATGAGCCTCGAGCACTATCCCGGCATGACCGAGCGCGCCCTGGAGGAGATCTGTGCCGAGGCGGGCCGGCGCTGGGACCTGCTGGACATGCGGGTGGTGCACCGGGTCGGGCCCCTGGAGCCGGGGGACGCCATCGTGCTGGTGGCGGTCTCGAGCGCCCATCGCGGGGAGGCCTTCGCCGCCTGCGAGTTCATCATGGACTACCTGAAGACCCGGGCCCCCTTCTGGAAGAAGGAGCTCACCCCGCAGGGCGAGCGCTGGGTCGAGGCGAGAACGAGCGACGACGAGGCGGCTTCGCGCTGGTCGGGCGGGGGCTAGCCGGCCCCCTTCAGACGGTGCAGAACACCTCGCGCATCATCGCGATCATCTTCAGGATGCGCGGGTCGTCGATCCGGTAGAAGACCTTGTTGGCCTCCTTGCGCGAGGCGAGCAGGCCCCGCTCGCGCATCACCGCCAGGTGCTGGGAGATGTTGCTCTGGGACGTCCCGACGGCCTCGACGATGTCCTGGACCATGAGCTCGTGCTGCCCGACCAGGCACAGGATCTTGAGGCGCAGCGGGTGCGCCATGGCCTTGAGCGCGTCCGAGGCCTCCCGGATGTCGTCGCCGTGGCCGGCGAGGTCGATGAGGTCGGCGCGGACGGTCCGGGTCTTGGCGGTCGCCATGGGCGAATGCTACCCCAACTCGCAAGCCCCGGCTAATATTGGCCGATCCTGATATACCCCCGGACGGCGCGCGGCGGCGGCGCGTCCGGGCCGGTCGCCGGGAAAGGGAATAATCCCGCGCCCCATGCCGTCAACCTACCCAATCGGGTAAATTACTTTACCCGATGCGGGGATAGACCCCGGTGGCCCATACCCCCCAAATACACGAACCCCAATAGCGGGAATCGAGGAGCGAGAAATGAACGACGATCGCAGGAAGGTGCTCAAGGGCACCGGCGGCATGGCAGTCATGGGGCTCGCGGTCTCCGCCGGCCTCTTCAGGCCGGGAAGCGCCTGGGCGCAGGCCTGGAACAAGGCGGCATTCGAGACCAAGAGCCTGGCCGACACGGTCAAGGCGATGGGCGGCGCGGGCGCGACGGAGAGCAAGGACATCGTCATCACCTCGCCCGACATCGCCGAGAACGGCGCGGTCGTGCCGTTCACGATCTCGAGCCGGCTCGCGAAGACCGAATCGATCGCGCTGCTTGTCGAGAAGAACCCCAACGTCCTGGCGGCCAGCTTCAACATCCCCGCGGGCACCGAGGCCGGCGTCACCACGCGCGTGAAGATGGGCCAGACCTCGAACGTCACGGCGCTCGTGAAGGCCGACGGCAAGTTCTTTTACACCACCAAGGAAGTCAAGGTCACCCTGGGTGGCTGCGGCGGCTGATCGGGAGGAAGACATGGCAGATCCGATGAAGATCCGGGCCACGATGTCCGGCGACAAGGTCGAAGTGAAGGTGCT
>CAZNWZ010000304.1:0-2393 GCA_964576455.1 uncultured Lysobacter sp. | reverse complement strand
CGGACCCGAAGGAGTTCGAGGAGATCATCCTGCGCGCGAACCCCGACGGCTCGCGGCTGCGGCTCAAGGACGTCGCCCGCGTCGAGCTGGCCTCGCGGGACAACACCTTCATCGGCAAGGTGAACGGCAAGCCCGCCACCCTCGTGGGCATCTTCCTGCAGCCGGGCTCCAACGCGCTCGACGTGGCCCAGGAGGTGAAGGCGACGCTGGAGGAGCTCGCCCGGGGATTCCCGGCCGGGCTCTCCTACTCGGTGCCCTACGACACGACGCGCTTCGTGGAGGTCTCCATCCGCGAGGTGGTGAAGACGCTGCTGGAGGCCATGGCGCTCGTCTTCCTCGTGGTGTTCGTGTTCCTGCAGAACTGGCGCGCGACCCTCATCCCCTTCGCCGCGGTGCCGGTCTCCCTCATCGGCACCTTCGCCGGCCTCATGGCGCTGGGCTACTCGATCAACACCCTCACGCTCTTCGGCATGGTGCTCGCCATCGGCATCGTGGTGGACGACGCCATCGTGGTGCTGGAGAACGTCGAGCGCATCATGCACGAGGAGCACGCCGGCGCCCGCGAGGCCGCCATCAAGGCGATGCACGAGGTGACCGGGCCCGTGGTGGCCATCGTCCTGGTGCTGTGCGCCGTCTTCATCCCCATCGCGTTCCTGGGCGGCCTCACGGGCGAGCTCTACCGCCAGTTCGCGGTCACGATCTCGATCGCCGTGGTGATCTCGGGCATCGTCGCCCTCACCCTCACGCCCTCGCTGTGCGTCCTCATCATGAAGCGCGAGCACAAGCAGCCGGGGCGCTTCTTCTCGGCCTTCAACCGCTGGTTCGCGCGAGTCACGGACCGCTACGAGAGCGGCGTGGCCTGGATGATCCGCCGCGGCGCCATCGCCCTGGTGCTCTTCGCGGGCATGGTCGCGATCGCCGCGGGGCTGTGGCGCTTCACGCCGGGCTCGCTCGTGCCGGACGAGGACCAGGGCTTCTACATCGCCGCCGTGGTGCTGCCGGACGGCTCCTCGCTCGAGCGCACGGACAAGGTGACGGCCGAGGTGGTGGAGGCCATCCGCTCCAACCCCTTCAACGAGCACGTGGTGGCCTTCACCGGCTTCGACCTGCTGGGCGGCACCTTCCGCGAGAACGCCACCACCATCTTCGTCGTGCAGAAGCACTGGGACGAGCGGCCCGTGCCGGTGGGCGCGCTCGTGGGCGAGTTCTACATGAAGACGGCCCACATCAAGGAGGGCCTCGCGCTCGCCTTCCCGCCGCCCGCCATCTTCGGCCTGGGCATGGCCGGCGGCTTCGAGCTCTACATCCAGAACCGCGGCGAGGGCGGGGCGCGGCGCCTCGCGGAAGTGATGCAGGCCTTCCAGGCCGAGGCCTCGAAGAGCCCGCTCCTCACGCAGGTGAACAGCCTGTGGCGCCCCAACGTGCCTCAGCTTCGCGTGGACGTGGACCGCGAGAAGGCCAAGAGCCTGGGCGTGCCCGTGGACGAGATCTTCAACGCCCTGGGCGCGACGCTGGGCTCCTACTACGTGAACGACTTCAACAAGGCCGGCCGCACCTGGCAGGTGCTGATGTCGGCCGACCCCGCCTACCGCCGGCGGCCCGAGGACGTGGGCAACGTGTACGTTCGCAGCGAGAAGGGCCAGATGATCCCCGTGAAGGCGCTGGCCCGCGTCGAGTACGCGAGCGGCCCCGGCACGCTCGAGCGCTTCAACAACCTGCCGGCCGTGAAGGTCTTCGGCAGCGGCGCGCCCGGGGTGAGCTCCGGCCAGGCCATCGCGGAGGTCGAGCGCATCGCGAAGGCGGTGCTGCCGCCGGAGTTCTCGCTCGACTGGAGCGGCGCCTCCTACCAGGAGAAGCGCTCGGGAGGCACGTCGGTGCTGGCCCTGGTGCTGGGAGCCCTCATGGCCTTCCTCATCCTCGCCGCGCTCTACGAGAAGTGGTCCCTGCCGCTGTCGGTGATGATGGCGCTGCCCTTCGGCACCTTCGGGGCGCTTGCCGCCGTGTGGATCCGCGGCATGACCAACGACGTGTACTTCCAGATCGGCCTGGTCACGCTGCTGGGCCTCGCGGCCAAGAACGCGATCCTCATCGTCGAGTACGCGATCCTCAAGCACTCGGAGGGCCTGTCGCACTCGGCCTCCGCGCTGGAGGCGGCGCGGCTTCGCTTCCGCCCCATCCTCATGACCTCGCTCGCCTTCATCCTGGGGGTGCTGCCGCTCGCGCTTTCCACGGGCGCCGGCGCCGGGGCGCGGCACTCGGTGGGCACGGGCGTCATGGGCGGCATGCTCGCGGCCACCTTCCTCGCCATCTTCTTCGTGCCGTTCTTCTTCAAGCTCATCATGGAGCGCAGGATCGGCGAGCCCCGCACCACGGAGGAGCTCAAGCGCGAGGCC
>CAZNWZ010000303.1:0-2395 GCA_964576455.1 uncultured Lysobacter sp. | reverse complement strand
GCGACGAAGGTCCCCAGCATCGCGAACTGGATGAGGAAGACCATCGCGTAGAAGAGCTTGACCTCCTTCGTCACCGCGCTGAAGGCGCCGGCGGTGACCAGCGGCCCCAGGAAGGTGGTGAGGATCACCAGCAGGATGTTGTAGCCGTCCAGGCCGATGATGTAGCTCACGCCCCAGGCCGGGATCCACGGCGCGCGGGTGGCGGCCTGCAGGCCGGGCACCGCGGGGTCGAAGTTCGCGTACAGCACGAGCGAGAGCAGGAACTGCACGACCATCACCGCGAGGGTCAGCGCGCGGACGGCGCCGTCGCGCCCCGCGGGGATCGCCGCGATGGCGAGCATGCCCGCCACGGGCAGGTAGAGGACCAGGGAGAGGACCGTCGCGTCAGCCATTGCGCCACATCCAGACGAGGCTCGCCACCATGCCGACGAGGACCATGAACGCGTACTTGTGCAGGCTCCCGGTCTGAACCCGCGAAAGGCGCCCGGCCGCGCGCTGCGCCAGGGCGGCCAGCCCGTCGAGGGTGCCGTCGAGGAGCAGCCGGTCGCCGAGCCTGAGGAACACCGCGTCGGAGATCCACAGCAGCGGCCGGTTGATGAACCGGTCGTAGAGCTCGTCCACGTAGTACTTGTTGTTGAGCACGCGGTAGGCGCCGGCGAACGATGCCTTCACCCGCGCCGCGCGGGAGGCGTCGCCGCCGAAGAAGAAGGCCGCGCCGGCGAGGCCCGCCAGGGCGATCGCGATGGAGCCGCCGACCACGAAGTAGTGGAACGCGTCCATTCCGGGCCGCACGGGCGGCAGCGGGACCATCGGCTCGAGGAAGCGCGGGATCGACAGGAACCCCCCGACCGCCGAGAGGGCCGCGAGCACCACCAGCACGCCGGTCATCGACGGCGGCGACTCGTGGATGTGGTGCTCCACCTCCTTGATCATGCGGGGCCCGCCGAAGAACGTGAGCCAGAGCAGGCGGAACATGTAGAACGCGGTGAGCAGCGCCGTGAAGGCCATCACGCCCAGGAGCAGCCACGAGCCGCCGCGCCCGCTCGCGAGCGCGTACCAGAGGATCTCGTCCTTCGAGAAGAAGCCGGCGAGCGGCGGGATGCCGGCGATCGCCGCGGTGGCGAGCGCGAAGGTGAAGAACGTGATGGGGATCTTCTTCGCGAGCCCCCCCATCTTCTGGATGTCCTGCTCGCCCGACATGGCGTGGATGACGCTGCCGGCGCCGAGGAAGAGGCACGCCTTGAAGAACGCGTGCGTGTAGACGTGGAACACGGCCACGCCGTAGGCGCCCACGCCCGCCGCCACGAACATGAAGCCGAGCTGCGAGACCGTGGAGTAGGCGAGCACCTTCTTGATGTCGTCCTGGGCGAGCGCGATGGTCGCGGCCATGAGGGCGGTGAGCGCGCCCACCGCGGCGATCACCGTCGAGGCCTCGGGCGCGTTGAGGTAGATGCCCGACATGCGCGCCACCAGGTACACGCCGGCGGTCACCATCGTGGCCGCGTGGATGAGGGCGGAGACGGGCGTCGGGCCCGCCATGGCGTCCGGCAGCCACACGTACAGCGGGATCTGCGCCGACTTGCCCGTGGCGCCGATGAACAGGAGGATGCCCACCAGGCTCGCCGAGACGGCCGGGGCGGCGCCGCCCGTGAAGGCCTGGTTGACGTGCGGCATGTCGAGCGTGCCGACCGCGGAGTAGATCACGAACATGCCCAGCAGGAACCCGGCGTCCCCGATCCGGTTCACGATGAACGCCTTCTTGCCGGCGGCGGCCTTCTCCATGTCGCCGAACCAGAAGCCGATGAGCAGGTACGAGGCGAGGCCCACGCCCTCCCAGCCCACGAAGAGCACCAGGAGCGACTTGCCCAGCACCAGCAGCAGCATGAAGAAGAGGAAGAGGTTCAGGTACGCGAAGTAGCGCGCGTAGCTCTTGTCCTCGTGCATGTAGCCGGTGGAGTACACGTGGATGAGCGTGCCCACGCCCGTCACGATGAGCGCCATCACCGCCGTCAGGCGGTCGAACCAGAAGGCGATCTCGAAGGTGTCCTGCCCCACCATCGTCCAGACGTAGGCGGTCTCGGCGATCGGCGCCCAGCCGGCACCCTTGAGGTCCAGGACGCACTTGACCGTGATCGCGAAGGCGATGGCCGGCAGGCCGCAGCCCACGGCCGACACGAAGCCCTTGCCCAGGCGGTTGCCCAGGAGGCCGTTCAGCGCGAACCCCAGGAGGGGCAGGACGACGATGAGGGTGAGCAGTCCCATGGCGCGCGCCTACCCTTTCAGGTCCGAGTAGGACTCGATGTCCAGCGTGCGCTTGCGGCGCACCAGCAGGAGCACGATGGGGATGGCGATCGCGATCTCGGCGGCCGCCACGACGAAGATCAGGAACACGAGC
>CAZNWZ010000302.1:0-2415 GCA_964576455.1 uncultured Lysobacter sp. | reverse complement strand
GTCGAGCGGCTGAGGATCTGACGGCGGTGGACGCCCATCGCGCCACGATCGACGGCGCCGCGGGCGCCATCGAGATCGCCTACGCGATTCCCGAGCGGCCGTCGGCGATCGCGGTGATCGCGCACCCGCACCCGCTGCACGGCGGCACGATGGACAACAAGGTGGTCACCACGGTGGCGCGCGCGTTCCGCGACGCGGGGGCCGCCACCTTCCGCTTCAATTTCCGCGGCGTGGGCCGGAGCGAGGGCGCCCACGACGAGGGCAAGGGCGAGACGGACGACCTGCTGGAGGTGGCGGCGCACGCGGCGCGGGCGGTGGGCGAGCTCCCGCTGTGGCTCGCGGGGTTCTCCTTCGGCGGCGGCGTGGCCCTGCGCGCGAGCGGCCTCGTCGACTTCACCCACCTGGTGCTGGTGGCTCCCGCCTTGCGCCGCATCACGGGCCACGGCCTGGGCGAGCCCCCGGACCCGGGGGACGCGGCGCTGGGGGAGCCCGGCCGGCACGCCGCGGCCAACACGATCGTCATCCACGGCGACCGGGACGAGACGACGATCCTGGCCGACTCGCTGGCGTGGGGGGCGGTGCGCGACGTGCCGGTGCTGGTGGTGCCCGGCGCCGACCACTTCTTCCACCGCAAGCTGCACGTGATCCGCGACGTCGTCGCGCGCCTCGTGCGTCCCGGCGCCTAGCGGGCTGGCCATGGACGCCGTCCTCGAGGCGAAGGGCGTCCGCAAGTCCTACGAGGGCCGCGAGGTCGTCGCGGGCATCGATCTCGCGCTCGCGAAGGGGGAGTGCTACGGGCTCCTCGGCCCCAACGGCGCCGGCAAGACGACGACGCTGCGCATGCTGCTCGGGCTCACGGCGCCCGACGCCGGGACGATCTCGCTCCTGGGCCACCCGGTGCCGCAGGCCGCGCGCGAGGGGCGCGTCCGCGTGGGCGTGGTGCCGCAGATGGACAACCTCGACCCCGACTTCACGGTGAGCGAGAACCTGCTCGTGTACGGCCGCTACTTCGGCATCCCGGACGCCGAGGTCCGCGCGCGGCTGCCGCGCCTGCTCGAGTTCGCGGCGCTCGAGGCGCGCGGCGAAAGCCGCATCCAGGCGCTCTCCGGCGGCATGAAGCGCAGGCTGGTGCTCGCGCGCGCGCTCGTGAACGACCCGGACCTCATCTTCCTGGACGAGCCCACCACGGGCCTCGACCCGCAGGCGCGCCACCTCATGTGGGAGCGGCTGCGCCTGCTGCTGCGCCAGGGCAAGACCATCCTCCTCACCACGCATTTCATGGACGAGGCCGAGCGCCTGTGCGACCGCCTCGCCATCGTCGACCACGGCCGCATGCTCGCCGAGGGCGCGCCGCACGCGCTCATCGCCGAGCACATCGAGCCGGAGGTCGTGGAGGTCTACGGCGAGGGCGTGGAGGCGTGGTACGCGGCGCGGGCGAAGTCGCTCGCCGTCCGCGCCGAACTGCACGGGGAGACGGCCTTCTGCTACCTGAAGGACGCGGCGCCGGTCGTCGCGAGCCTGAAGGACCATCCCTCGCTTCGCTTCCTGCACCGGCGCGCGAACCTCGAGGACCTCTTCCTCAAGCTCACCGGCCGGGAGATGCGCGAATGAGCGTGGCCCGGGCTCTCGTCGCGGGCCGCTGGGTCGCGGTGTGGCGGCGCAACTACCTCGTGTGGCGAAAGCTCGCGGCCGTGAGCATCGCGGGCAACATCATCGACCCGCTCTTCTACCTGCTGGGCTTCGGCCTGGGCTTCGCGACGATGATCCCGGAGGTCGAGGGCGTGAAGTACATCGCCTTCCTCGCCGGCGGCACCATCTGCTACACGACGATGCTGGCGGCTTCCTTCGAGGCGCTCTACTCGGGGTTCGCGCGCATGCACGTGCAGCGCACCTGGGAGGGCATCCTCGCCGCGCCGGTGGGCCTGGAGGACGTGGTGCTCGCCGAGTGGATCTGGGCCGCCTCGAAGAGCCTGCTCTCGGGGACGGCGATCCTGCTGGTGGCGATCGCGCTGGGGCTGTCGCAGTCGTGGACGATGGCGTTCATCGTGCCGCTCGCCCTCCTCATCGGCCTCGCCTTCGCCGGGATGGGCCTGGTGATGACGGCGCTCGCGAAGAGCTACGACTTCTTCACCTACTGGTTCACGCTGGTGCTCACGCCGCAGATGCTGCTGTGCGGGGTCTTCTTCCCGATCTCGGGCCTGCCGGGATGGGTGCAGGCCGTCGCCTCGGCGCTGCCGCTCACGCACGCCATCGCGCTCGGCCGGCCTCTCTTCCTGGGCCAGTGGCCCGAGGCGGCGCTGCTGCATGCGGGGGTGCTCGCGGCCTACGGTCTCGCCGGTTTCGCGATCGCCCTCGCCCTCTTCCGCCGCCGCCTCCTCGCCTGAAAAGGGGACGGTTCCTCGAAAAAGGGGACGG
>CAZNWZ010000301.1:0-2420 GCA_964576455.1 uncultured Lysobacter sp. | reverse complement strand
GTCTTCAGCACGCCCGCGGCGACGATGTCGGTCGTGGCCGTCACCTTGACGACCTCGCCCGGCACGCCCGCGTCGGCGAGCGCCTTGCGGGAGATCTCTTCCAGCTTGCGGCAATTGGCGCATCCGGGGCCGTAGACGCTGATGGTGAGCATGGTCAGGTTCCTTGTGGCGTTGCGGGATGGGAGGTGCCGGCGCGCGAGACGAGAAGCACGAGCGCGGCGATGAAGGCGGCAACGGCCAGCGCGATGGCCACGGGCGAGGTGCCGTCGATCCATGCGCCGTAGGCGAAGCCCGCGACGGCGCTGAAGAGCGCCACCAGGCCGACATAAGCCGCCGTCTTCCGGCGCCCGATGATGGCCGCGATGATGAGGATCGACTGCAGGCTGAGCTCCGGGTCGGCCATCAGGTAGGCGAGCAGCGGCCCGCGGTGCATGCCGAGCTCCAGGAACATCTTCGCGATGGGCACTTCCACGAGGGTCGGGAAGTACATCACCACGCCGAAGGCCACGCCGGCCAGGTTGCCCGTCACGGAGTTGGTCCCGGCCAGCGCCTCGATCCACTCGGGCCGGATGAGTGCGCGCAGCACGCCGACCACGAACACGCCGGCGACGAGCAGCGGGAAGATCTGGCGGATGAAGCGCCAGGATTCCCAGAGCCACGCCTGAACGTCCTCCCGGGCCAGTGTCTTGCGGGCGACGGCGGCGAGCGCGACGAGGAACAGGGCCACGGCGAAGAACTTGCCGGTGAACCCGACGACGAGCCCGGCCTCGCTCCCGCGTACTGCGAGGGCCGCGACGAGCAGCGTGGCGGCGATGAGGACGAGGCCCGCGCGCGCCCACGCGTTGAAGCCCTCGTGGATGCTCTCGAAGCCCTTCCACGCGCACAGGCCGATGGCGGCGAGCAGCGCGATGAGCGCGACTCCCTGCACCGAGACGCCTTCCTCGCCGCGGCCCGCGTCGTGCGGCACGAGGCGGTCCAGCGCTTCCTGCCAGGGCCGGGTGTCGCCCACCGGCAGCGTGACCTCGAAGACGTTGCCGGTGAGGAAGGCGAGCTTGAGGGTGCCGGCCAGCAGCAGGGCCACCCACAGCAGCAGGAAGGCTAGCGAGCCCCGGGGCATGCGGCCCGACCCGGTCGCCGCGAACGCGTCGCCGGCCTCCTCGTGCGCGGCGTCGTCCGCCTGGAAGAGCAGCGCCATGACCATCCCGATGCCGATTCCGAATGCGAGCGAGAGGACGAAGCGCGCCCCGGCGAGGTCGACCCCGATCACGCCGCCCGTGTAGACGAGCGCAAGGATGTTGGCCGCCGGCGCGAAGAAGAGAAACGTGATGGCCGGTCCCAGGCCCGCGCCCTTGCGGTAGATGCCGGCGAAGAGCGGGACGATGGTGCAGGAGCAAACGGCGAGGAGCGACCCGGCCGCCGCCGCCGCGGGATAGGAGACGGACTTCGGCGCGTTCCGGCCCAGGAACCGCGTCACGGATTCCTGCGGAATGAGCGCCGCCATGGCGCCGGCGATGAAGAACGCCGGCACGAGGCAAAGCAATACATGCGCGGCGAGGTAAGCCGCGAGGTTACCGACGCCCGATTCCAGCACGGGGCGTATCGAATCGAACAGGTTGCCCATGGTCTGCATCGGTGCGCCCGGCTCGGGGCGCCCCGCACTTCCGATGATTCGCCCGCGATCTGCCCGCCGCCTGATCTGCGTCAAGTTTCCGGGTTCATGAACTGTTGAAATGGCCGCGGAATGGCATACCCCCCGTTCTCCCCGGGGTATGTCAAGGGAAAACGGGGCACTACCCCCCGCCAATGCGAGCGACCTGGGAGGCAGGCATGAAACTGACGAGACGGGAATTCATCAGGGCATCGGCGGCCTTCGCCGGCGCGTTGGCGGCGGGCTGCGCCATCACCGAGGAAGGGGTGCCGGTCAGCGCCGCGCTCGCGCCCCGCAAGGCGAAAGCCGCGGGGCCCGCCAAGGGCGAGTGGGTGGGCTCCACCTGCCAGGGCTGCACCCAGTGGTGCGCCATCCAGATCTTCGTGCAGAACGGGCGCGCCACCCGCGTGCGCGGCAACCCGCTCAGCAAGACCAACCACGGCTACGTGTGCCCGCGCGGCCACATGATCCCGCAGCAGGTCTACGACCCGGACCGCATCAAGGTGCCGATGAAGCGCACCAACCCGGCCAAGGGCCGCGGCATCGACCCCAAGTTCGTGCCCATCACCTGGGACGAGGCGCTCGACACGGTGGCCGACAGGATGATCGCGCTGCGCGCGGCGAACGAGACGCACAAGTTCGTCTACATGCGCGGCCGCTACTCGCCGACCTCCACGGACCTGCTCTACGGGACGCTCCCCAAGGTCTTCGGCACGCCCAACTACTTCTCGCACAGCGCCATCTGCGCCGAGGCCGAGAAGATGGGCCCCGG
>CAZNWZ010000300.1:0-2462 GCA_964576455.1 uncultured Lysobacter sp. | reverse complement strand
GGGCACGAGTACGTGCGCAAGTGCTTCCAGGAGTACGGCATCGTGACCGACCCCTCGGGCGAGTACGCCTCGATGTACAAGCCCAGCCACCTCATCGGGCTGGAGCTGGGCATCAGCGTGGCGAGCGCGGCGCTGCGCAAGGAGGCCACGGGCGCCGCCACGGGATTCCGCGCCGACTGCGTGGCCACCGCCAAGCGCGACCTGAAGGCGGGCGAGACGCTCGACGGCGAGGGCGGCTACACGGTGTACGGCAAGCTCATGCCGGCCTCGGACTCGCTCAGGGCGGGCGGGCTTCCCATCGGGCTCGCGCACAAGGTGAGGCTGGTGAAGGACGTGGCCGCGGGCCGCCCCGTGTCTTGGAGCGACGTGGCCATTGACGAGGGCGCGGAGGCGGTGAAGATCCGCCGGGAGATGGAACGCGAGGGCGCCGACGCATGAGGAAGTCCACGAAGCTGGTCCACGGCGGCCGCCACGCGGCCCACCCGCCGAAGACGGTGAACCTGCCCATCGCGCGGGCCTCGACCGTCCTCTTCGAGTCGCTCGGCGATCTCGCCGAAACGCAGAAGCTCTTCGACGCGGGCGAGCCGATCGCCACCTACGGCATCGTGAACATGCCGCAGCGGAACGCCTTCGAGGAGCTCGTCTGCGAGCTGGAGGGAGGGCACCGGGCGGTCACCGTGCCTTCGGGGCTCGCGGCCGTGGCCGTAGCCATCATGGCGGTGGTGAAGGCGGGCGACCACGTGCTCATGGTCGATTCCGTCTACGGGCCTTCGCGCACCTTCTGCGACCGCACCCTATCGCGCTTCGGCGTGGAGACGACCTACTACGACCCACTCGCGGGCGGTGAGGCGGTGGGCGCCCTCATGCGGCCGAACACCAAGGTGGTGTACGTGGAGAGCCCGGGCTCGCTCACCTTCGAGGTGCAGGACATCCCGGCCATCTGCCGCGCCGCGCACGCCAAGGGCGCCTTCGTCATCGCCGACAACGCCTGGGCCACGGGGCTCTACTGCCCGGTGATGGAGTACGGCGTGGACCTCGTCGTGCAGCCAGCCACGAAGTACCTCGGGGGCCACTCGGACGTGATCCTGGGCGCGGTCGTGGCCAACGAGCGCGCCTGGCCGAGGCTGCACGAGACCTGCCGCGACCTCGGGCAGACCGCGAGCCCGGACGACATCTACCTCATGGTGCGCGGCATGCGCACCCTCGCCATCCGGCTGGAGCGGCAGGGCGCGGCGGGACTCGAGGTTGCGCGGTGGCTCGCCGGTCGCCCGGAGGTGAAGCGCGTGCTGCACCCGGCCCTCGAGAGCGATCCCGGCCACGCGCTGTGGAAGCGCGACTTCAAGGGCGCATCCGGCCTCTTCGGCGTGGAGCTGCAGCCGTGCTCGAAGGAGCAGGTGGCCGCGCTCATGGACCACTGCGAGCACTTCGGCATCGGCTACAGCTGGGGCGGGTTCGAGAGCCTCATCATTCCCGCGAACCTGCGCCACGGCCGCAAGGTGCGTCCCTGGGACGGCGGTCCCCTCATCCGCCTGCACATCGGGCTGGAGGATCCCGCCGACCTGATGGCCGACCTCGACGTGGCCTTCGCCCGCCTGCGCGCCGCCGCCTGATGCACGCCACGCCGGAGATCCGCGAGGCGCTCGAGCGCGCCGTGATGGACGCGACGCGCGCCGACTGGACGCTCCTCGCCACGGAGCCCGTCTCCGGCGGGTGCATCCACACGGCGCTGTGCCTGAAGGGCGAGGACCCCTCCGGAAGGACGAAGCACTTCGCGAAGCTCGCGCCTATCGAGCGCGCGCCGATGCTCGCGGCGGAGGCGGAAGGCCTCGCGGCGATCCGGGCGGCGGGCGCGGTGCGCGTGCCGGCGGTGATCGCGCAGGGCGACGACGGCGAGATGGGCTGGCTCATCCTGGAGTGGCTGGAGCTGGAGGGGCTCGACGCCCGATCCGGCGCGAAGCTGGGCGCGGCGCTCGCGGCGCAGCACCGTATCCCGCAGGCGAAGTTCGGGTGGGAGAAGGACAACTTCATCGGCGCCTCGCCGCAGGGGAACGGCTGGAGCGAGGACTGGCTCGACTTCTGGGCCGACAAGCGCATCCACGCGCAGCTCCGGATGGCGATGAAGAACCGCTATCCGTCGAAGATGATCGACCGTGGCGAGCGGCTGCTCGCGGACAGCGCAGCGTTCTTCCGCACCCACAAGCCGGTGGCCTCGCTGCTGCACGGCGACCTCTGGGGCGGCAACGCCTCGGCGCTGGCCGACGGCACGCCCGTGGTGTTCGACCCGGCGGTGTACTGCGGGGACCGCGAGGCGGATCTGGCGATGACCGAACTCTTCGGCGGCTTCCCGAAGGACTTCCACGCCGCCTACCGCGCCGCCTGGCCGCTGGACGAGGGCTACGCGGTGCGCCGCGACTTCTACAACCTCTACCACGTGCTCAACCACGCGAACCTCTTCTCGGGCG
>CAZNWZ010000299.1:0-2484 GCA_964576455.1 uncultured Lysobacter sp. | reverse complement strand
AAGCACGAGGCGCTCGCGGACGTCTACGAGTCCATCGAGGAGCTGCGCCACTACCGGCGCACCTTCCTGCGCGCCGACCCGGCTTCCTGAGCGGCGGCCGGGCCCCCGGCCTAGTCGCGCGCCCAGTGCCGCGCGCGCTCGACCGCGCGGCGCCACTCCGAGAGCCGCTCCATCGCCACCGCGGCCGGGATCCGGGGCTCGAAGGCGCGGTCGCGGGACCATAGCGCGGCGATCTCCGACTCGTCCTCCCAGAAGCCCACGGCGAGGCCGGCGTGGTAGGCCGCGCCGAGCGCGGTGGTCTCCGTCACCCGCGGGCGCACCACCGGCACGCCCAGGAGGTCCGCCTGGATCTGCATGAGCAGGTCGTTCGCCGTGGCGCCGCCGTCGACACGCAGCTCCGAGAGGGCGATGCCCGAGTCGGCCGCCATGGCGGCCAGGAGCTCCGCGCTCTGGAAGGCGATGGCCTCCAGGGTCGCGCGGGCGAGGTGCGCGCGGGTGGAGCCGCGCGTGAGGCCCACGATGGTGCCGCGCGCGTGCGGGTCCCAGTAGGGCGAGCCCAGCCCGGCGAGCGCGGGGACGAAGTGCACCCCGCCGCTGTCGGGGACGCTCGCGGCCAGGGGGCCGACGTCCTCGGCCTTCTCGATGATGCCCAGCCCGTCGCGCAGCCACTGCACGGCCGCGCCGCCGACGAAGACGCTGCCCTCGAGCGCGTAGTGCGCGCCTTCCGGCCGGCGCCAGGCCACGGTCGTGAGCAGCCGGTGGCGCGAGGCCGACGGGCGCTCGCCGGTGTTCATGAGGAGGAAGCAGCCCGTCCCGTAGGTGTTCTTCGCGAGCCCGGGCCGGTGGCAGGCCTGGCCGAAGAGGGCCGCTTGCTGGTCGCCCGCCAGGCCGGCGATCGGGATGCCCTCCGGCAGGCCCTCGCAGCGCGTGCGGCCGACGACTTCCCCGGCCCCGGCGACCCGGGGCAGGACGGCGCGCGGGATGTCCAGCAGGGCGAGGAGCTCGTCGTCCCAGTCGAGGTCGTGGATGTTGAACAGGAGCGTCCGCGAGGCGTTGCTCGCGTCCGTGACATGGGCCTCGCCGCCGGTGAGCCGCCAGGCGAGCCAGGTGTCGATGGTGCCGAAGGCGAGCTCGCCGCGCTCGGCGCGCCGGCGCGCCCCGGGGACCGCGTCCAGCAGCCACGCGAGCTTGGTCCCGGAAAAGTAGGCGTCGAGAACCAGGCCGGTGCGGTCCCGGAACCCCGCGTCGTGGCCGG
Organism: uncultured Lysobacter sp.; assembly: GCA_964576455.1. Lineage (GTDB taxonomy): Bacteria > Pseudomonadota > Gammaproteobacteria > Burkholderiales > Usitatibacteraceae > FEB-7. The sequence goes on along the minus strand of CAZNWZ010000299.1, from coordinate 1,229 downwards.
CCTGACGAAGAGCGTCACATCGGGACGCGGTGCGTCGGTCCTGCCAGACGATGGCATTGGCCAGGGCGCGGCCCGTGGCCCGGTCCCACAGCACCGTCGTCTCGCGCTGGTTGGTGATGCCGATGGCGGCCACCTCCGAGGCGTCGAGGCCGGCCTGGGCGAGCGCCCGGGCGGCCACGTCGCGCTGGGTGGCGAAGATCTCCTCGGGGTCGTGCTCGACCCAGCCGGGCTGGGGAAAGATCTGGCGAAATTCTTGCTGGGCGATGGAGATGGGCGTCCCGGCGCGATCGAACACGATGGCGCGGGAGCTGGTCGTTCCCTGGTCGAGGGCGAGGATGGCTTTCATGGGGACTGCCGGCCCGCCGATGTTACGATAAAATCCGGTAACGGCCGGACAAGGCCGATGGGGAGTTGCCCGTGGGACTTCTGGACGATCTCAAGAAACAGGCCGACGCCGCCAAGGCGAAGGACGAGGACAAGACCGAGAGCCTTCGGTCCAACGCCGTGGCCGTGGACCACGCCCTGCGGCGCGTGTTCCTCTACATGAACGACCTCGGCAAGCAGCTCAACGTGGTGAAGATGCCCAGTCCCTTCGTCTACAAGCTGCCGACGGTGGGCGACATCTCGGGGCTGTTCTTCCGGGACTTCTTCGCCGACTTCCGCACCAAGAACTTCATCGACAAGGACTACTACCACGAGGTCCACGTGGCCGCGCGCTGCGCCTCCGACGAGGTCCTCGCGGTCAAGAAGGGCCCGGACGACATGGAGAAGTTCCGGGACATCCTGTGGCAGTACAACATCGAGCACAAGAGCGAGCAGTACCGCGACCAGAGGAAGGTCATCACCCACGAGATCTTCCAGGTCAAGTGCGACTTCCGCGTGCAGGCGAAGTTCGAGGGCGACCACGAGACCGGCCGCCTGAAGATCATGGCCAAGAACGTGGGCGACTTCAACATCGACGTCTTCCAGCTGATGGCCCTGGAGTTCAACGACAAGGCGGTCGAGGAGTTCGCGAAGTACTTCATCGGCCGGCCCAACGAGTGGACGGAGATCGTCAAGCGCTCGCCGCTCAACCAGAAGGCGGCCGCCGCGCCCGTGCCGCGCCCGAAGGCCGACCCGAAGTACGCCGTGCCCAAGGACCCGCCCCGGGCAGCGGCCCCCGCGGCCGAGGAGAAGCGCGGCCTCCTGGGCTCGCTGCGCTCCTTCATCAAGAAGGACTAGCGCCCCCC
>CAZNWZ010000298.1:0-2487 GCA_964576455.1 uncultured Lysobacter sp. | reverse complement strand
GCGAGGTCGCCCGCGCCCTTGGACTCGCCGCCGGAGTTGATGAGGCCCGCGCGGCCCATGTAGCAGCCGGCCACCTGGTAGCGCACGAGGTCGATGGGGTGGCTCGAGGTGAGCTCCGAATAGACCTTCGGGTGGGTCTTGGCGAACTTGATCGCGTCGAAGCCGCCGTTGTTCTCGGCCATCTTCTGCTTGATGATGTCCGCCTCGATCGTCACGCCCAGGTGGTTCGCCTGGCTCGTGAGGTCGGCGGCCACGTGGTAGTCCACGCCGTCCTTCTTGAAGGCGGAGTTGCGCAGGTAGCACCACAGGATCGTGGCCATGCCCAGCTCGTGCGCCCGGCGGAAGCACTGCGAGATCTCCCAGATCTGCCGGCGCGATTCCGGCGAGCCGAAGTACACGGTCGCGCCCACCGCCACCGCCCCCATGTCGAAGGCCTGCTCGACGCTCGCGAACAGGCTCTGGTCGTAGGTGTTGGGGTAGGAGAGGAACTCGTTGTGGTTGATCTTCACCACGAACGGGATGCGGTGCGCGTAGCGGCGCGAGACGGCGCCCAGCACGCCCAGCGTCGAGGCCACGCCGTTGCAGCCGCCCTCGATCGCGAGCTTCACGATGCCCTCGGGATCGAAGCAGGCCGGGTTGGGCGCGAAGGAGGCGCCCGCGGAGTGCTCGATGCCCTGGTCCACGGGCAGCAGCGACAGGTAGCCGGTGCCGGCCAGCCGTCCCTGGTTGAAGAGGGACGCGAGGGCGCGCATCACCGAGGGCTTGCGGTCCGTGATGGTGACGACGCGGTCGAGGAAGTCGGGCCCGGGCAGGTGCAGGCTCGCCTTCGGGATGCCCTTGCAGGCGTGGCTGAGGAGCGACTCGGCTTCGGCGCCGAGCAGGCTGGCGATGTCGGTCATGGCGGTCTCCGGAATGCGCGCGCAGGCGGATGCCCCATCCTGCGGCGTGCCGCGGCCGCCCCGCAACCCCCGCCGTTGACCGGGATCAGCAACGACCCCGAAAAAGGGGACGGTTCCTGTACCCGTCCCTTTTTTTGGGAGGGACGGGTACAGGAACCGTCCCCTTTTTCAGTTCCCCAGGAAACGTCCGCCTTTTCAAGCGAGGACGCGGACCAGCGGCCTGCCGGCCAGCCAGGCCTCGAGGCACTCCACCATGCCGCCGGCGAACTTCGCGTAGACGGGCTGCGCGACGAAGCCCACGTGCGGCGTGAGCACCACGTTGGGGAGCCTAGCCAGGGCGTCATCCGCCGGGAGCGGCTCCTCGTCGTACACGTCCAGCGCCGCGGTGCCCGGCCGGCCCGCCGCGAGCGCCGCCGGGAGCGCGGCCATGTCGATGAGCGTGGAGCGCGACGTGTTCACGAGGATCGCGTCCTCGCGCATCGTGGCCATCCGCGGCGCGTCGACGAGCTTGCGGGTCGCGTCCGACGGCACCAGGTGCAGGCTCACGACCTTCGAGGTGGCCAGCAGCTCCTCGAGCGACACGGCCGTCGCCCCGCCCGCGGCCGCCCGTTCCGGGGTCATGTGCGGGCTCCAGGTGACCACCTCCATGCCGAAGGCCCGGCCCACCTCGCCCACGCGCTGGCCGATCTCGCCGAAGCCCACGAGCCCCAGGCGCTCGCCCTTGAGGATGACGGCGAGCGGACCGCCGTCGCGCCAGCGGCCTGCGCGCACCAGCGCCATCTGCGCCTCCAGGCGCCGCGAGGCCGCGAGGATGAGCGCCCAGGTGTGCTCGCAGGTGCTCTCCTTGCCGAAGTCGCGCTCGGTGTGGCTCACCGGGATGCCGCGGGCCTTGAAGGCCGCCGCGTCGAGCTGCGTGTTTCGCACCCCCGTGTAGACGAGGTACTTGAGCCGCGGCAGCATCCCGAGCAGGTCCGCCTTGAACGGCGTGCGGTCGCGCACCACGGCGATCGCGTCGGCCTGCGCGATGGCCGCGAGCAGCGTCTCCCCCCGGAGCTTCTCGTGGTGCACGGTGACGTCCGCCGCCCGGTCGATGGCCGACCAGTCGGCCGAGCGGCGCAGGGCCTGCTCGTAGTCGTCGAGGACGACGATCCGCGGGCGCGCGCTCACGGCCGCCCCGAAGCGACGACGTCCGCCACGCCCGGTGCGCCGCCCAGGGCCCAGCAGGCCGCGATGAGGCGGCCGGCGCGCTCCGCGCCGATCACCGGCTCGGCGAGCGAGCGGAACTTGGCCTCGAGGTTCGCGTCCGTCATGGGGCGTTCCAGCGACCCGATGGCGTGCTCGACGAACACGCGCTCGCGGCGCCCGTCCTTCAGCACCGCCGTCACGTCCGCCGCGGCCTCGTCGACGGAATCGTCCACCGTGGCCAGGACCTTGCCGCGCAGCGCCACCACGTCCGCGCGGTTGACGATGGCGTCGTCGTACTCCCCCTCCCCGGCCTGCCCGAAGATCAGCCCCGCGGCGAAGCCGTGGTACACGCTGAACTTGCCCTGCAGGCCGTCCTTCGGCTCCTTCTTGCCCGTGAGCTCGA
>CAZNWZ010000297.1:0-2488 GCA_964576455.1 uncultured Lysobacter sp. | reverse complement strand
AAGATCGATCCCGGCCCGGCGTTTCCGTGGGGCACCCTCGCGCAGCAGGGCTTCGGCCTCTGGTGCGAGCCGCCGTACCCGCCGGCGCCGGACGCGTTCGACGCCCTCGCGGGGCTGCGCGCCATCGGCTACGACGTCGCCGACCCGGATGCGGCGATTCGCGCCTTCAAGCGGCACTTCGCGCCCGGCGACTCCGCGGGCGAACTCGGCCCCGGGGACCGCGCGTTGATCCAGTGCCTTGCCCGGCGGGCGATGTCCCGGTGATGGGATAATCGGGGCTGCCCCGGTCATCCTCCCGCGCTCCCATGTCCGCCGTCTCCCTCTCCCGCTTCGCTAGGTGAAGGCGCGCGCAGCCATCGCGTTCGTCGCGCTCCTCGCCGCCGGGCTCGCCGCGGCGCAGGAGAAGGACCCCGCCGTCATTCCGGTGACGTGGGAGGCGCCCGCCGAGCTGCGCGCCGTCCTCGAGAAGCACCTGCCGGGGCCGCCCGCCGAGGCCCGCGAGGACCGCGGCGCGATGCGCCGCTGGCAGCGCGAGGTGCGCCGCCGCGCGCCGGAGATCGCCGCCGCCGAGGGCTGGTTCTCGGCCACGGTCGAGGTCGCGTACGAGGAGGGGCGCGTGCGCGCGGTCCTCGCGCCGGGCGAGCGCGCCACCGTGGCGTCCTTGCAGATCGAGTTCCGCGGCGACCTCGCCGGCGAGGGCGCCTTCCGCGAGGCGCGCCGCGCCGCGCTGCGCGAGGCCTGGCTGCTGCCGGAGGGCCGGGTGTTCCGGCAGGCGGCGTGGGACGAGGCGAAGGCGCGCCTGGTCGAGGCGCTGGCCGGCGACGACTACGCCGCGGGGGAGCTCGCCTTCAGCGAGGCGCGCATCGACGCCGCCGCGGCGCGGGCGCACCTCGCGCTGGCGGTGGACAGCGGCCCGGCCTTCACCCTGGGAGAAGTCCAGGTGTCGGGGCTCTCGCGCTATCCGAGGGCGCTCGTGGACCGGCTGCTCGACATCGACCCGGGCGAGCCCTACCGCAGCGACCGCCTGCTCGACCTGCAGAGGAAGCTGCAGAGCGCGCCCTGGTTCGCGAACGTGACGGTGGAGATCGACCGCGACGCCGCCACGCCGACGCGCGTGCCGGTGCGCGTGGCCGTGCTGGAGCGCCCCACGATCGACGTGGGCGTCTCGGCCGGCTACGGCACCGACGTGGGCGCGCGCGGCGAGCTGTCGCTGCGGCACCGCAACGTCCTGGACCGCGGCTACGAGATGCTCTCCGCCCTGCAGGCCGACAAGACGAAGCAGCTCGGCTACGCGGATTTCTACCTCCCCCCGGGCACGCTCGGCATCCCGCTCTTCGGGGCCGTGGTGGCCAAGGACAGCGTGGGCTTCCTCGCGGAGAACACCTCGAACCAGGGGCTGGACACGCGCCGGGCCGCGGTGGCGGCGTACCGGCAGCTCTTCTACGAGAAGATCGAGACGCGCTTCGGGCTTTCGTTCCAGGCGGAGCAGAAGCTGCCGGAAGGCGCCCAGGAAACGCTCAGCCGCGCCCTGGCGCCCATCGCGGAATTCACCTGGCGCCGAGTGGACGAGGTGCTCAACCCGAGGCGCGGAGGCGTGCTCACCCTCAAGCTCGCCGGCGGCGCGAAGGCGGTCCTCTCGGACCAGGACTTCCTGATGACCTACGCGCAGTACCAGCACTGGTTCCCGATCTCGCCCGTGGACCAGCTGATCCTGCGCGCCGAGGGCGGCTACACGATCGCCGCCAGCCGCGAGGGCATCCCCGAGGACTTCCTCTTCCGGGCCGGCGGCTCGCGCTCGGTGCGCGGCTACAAGTACGAGAGCCTGGGCGCGAAGGAAGGCGAGGCCGTCGTGGGCGGCCGCTACCTCGCGACGGGCACGATGGAGTACGTGCGCTGGTTCTCGCCGTCGTGGGGCGGGGCGCTCTTCGCCGACGTGGGCGACGCGGCGGACGCGCGCGGCGACCTGCGCGCCAACTGGGGCTATGGCGTGGGCGCGCGCTGGCGCACGCCGGCGGGCCCTCTCGCGATCGACGTGGCCTACGCGGACCGCGACCACAAGGTGCGGCTCGTGTTCTCCGTGGCGGTGGCCTTCTGACATGGCGACGAACGGCGCGCGCGTGAAGCCCTCCCTGCTGCGGCGCATCCTCGCCGGCGGCGCGTGGGCCACCGCGGCCCTCCTGGCCGCGGTCGCGGGCGTGGCCTTCTGGCTGCTCGCGACCGCATCGGGCGCGGCGTTCGTGCTGGAGCGTGCGGTCGCGCTGGCCGGCGGGAGCGTGGCCGGCGTGGAGGGCCGGCTCGCCGGTCCGATATCCGTGGACGCGCTCGAGATCGCCACGGGCAAGGTGCGCGTGCGCGCGCGGCGGCTCGCGCTCGACTGGTCGCCGCTTGCGCTCCTCGGAAGCGAGCTTCGCATCGGGCGGCTGCACGCGGCCTCCCTCGAGATCGTCATGGCGCCCTCCACCGAGCCGGCCCGCGAGCCGACGACCCT
>CAZNWZ010000296.1:0-2490 GCA_964576455.1 uncultured Lysobacter sp. | reverse complement strand
GCCCGGGCGGTGTCCTTCACGTTGATCGCGATCTGGCCGATCGATTCGAGCATGGCTTCCTCCCCGGGGCTACCAGCCGCCGGTGCGCATCCACTCTTCCATGACCGGGATCCGGTCCACGCCCCAGAACGGCTCGCCGTCCACGACGAAGTGGGGCGAGCCGAAGACGCCGGCCCTCATGGCGGCCTCGACTTCCCCCTTCACCCGCTCCTTGACGGCCTCGCCCTTGAGGGGCTCGGCGATCGCCGCAGGGTCGGCGCCCGCCGCCGCCACCAGCGCCATGACCACGGCGGGGTCGGCCACGTCGCGACCCTCCGCGTAGTAGGCGCGGAACACGCGGTGCGCGAAATCGCGCGCTTGCGCCGCATCGGCGTCCTGGATGAGGTAGAAGGCCCGCGCCGCGACCTGAGTGCCGACGGGGAACTTCTCGGGCAGCCGGAACGGCACCTTGTGGTAGCGCGCCATGCGGGCGAAGTCGTGCCGGGAGTACTCGCCCTTGATGGGCAGCATCGTGAGCGGGGCGGTGCCCACGGCCTTGAAGATCGGGCCGAGGAGGATCGGGTGCCAGTTCACGCCGCGCCCGTGCCGCGCGGCCACGTCGTCGATGAGTTCCGAGGCGACGTAGCCGTACGGCGAGGAGAAGTCGAACCAGAACTCGATGGGCGAGGGCATCGCTTCAGGCCTGGGGCGTTCCGCCCTCGGCGGCCGAACGGCCCGGGGCCGTCTCGACCAGCTGCAGCGGTTCCGGCGCCACCGGGGTCGCGGCCCCGGCACGGCGGCGGCGGACCGGGCGGCGGGGGGCCTCTTCCTCCGGCGCCGGCGGCGGCGCGACCCGGTCCGCGGCCGTCTCCACGAGCTGGAGCGGCTCGGCGGGCGCCGGGGTCGCGCTCTCGTGGCGTCGGCGTCGCACCGGCCGGTGGGGCTCCTCCTCCGCGACCTTCTCGTGTTCGCTCACCACCTGGTAGGTGGCGGGCGGTGCCGCGAAGGAAGCGATGACCTGGGGCGCGTGCGGGATGGGCGTGGCGACCACCTCGGGCTCGGGCGCGGCCTCGCGAACGGGCTCGGGAGGCGGCGGCTCGGGGGCGACGAACCGGGCGGTTGCCTCGCTCGCCGCCGGCGCGGACTCGGCCGCCTGCTCGGCTTCCTGCAGGGCGGACAACTCGGCGCGCGCGTCGGAGACGGCCTCGTCGGCGGTCTCGGCGACGCGATCGGCACGCTCGCCGCGGCCGCGGCCACGGCGACGCCGGCGACGGCCTCCTGCCTCGCCTTCACCGCCCGGGGCCTCGGCGTGCGCAAGGGCGGCCGGGGACGTGAGCGCGGCGACGGGCTCGTCCGCCCCCGCGCCGGGAACGGCCGGTTCGCGGGGCGGCCGGGGCTCGCCCTGCGGCGGCCCCCGGCGACGGCCTTCACCCCCGCGGCCTTCCTGCCGGCCTTCCTCGCGGCGGCCTTCGCCACCGCGGCCTTCCTGCCGGCCCTCTTCGCGGCGGCCTTCGCCACCTCGGCCTTCCTGGCGGCCTTCGCCACCGCGGCCTTCCGGACGGCCTTCGTCGCGCCGGCCCTCGCCGCCGCGACCTTCGCCGCGACGGCCTTCGCCGCGACGGCCTTCGCCACCACGACCCTCGCCACCACGACCCTCGCCGCCACGACCCTCGCCACGGCGGCCTTCGCCACGGCCTTCGCCGCCACGGCCTTCGCCCCGGCGGCCTTCACCGCCACGACCCTCGCCCCGGCGCGGCTCGCCGCCACGGCCGCCGCGGCGATCGTCGCGCTCCTTGCGCAGGATGCCTTCGGCGGGCTTCGGGGGGGCCGTCTCCGGCGCCGGGATGGCGGCCACGGGGGCGGCTTCGGGCTTGCGGAACCACCCGAAGATGCGATCGATGAGCCCGCCGCGCGGCTCCTCGCGGGCCGGGGCCGGCGCCGCGGGCGCCGCCGGCGCGGCGATCGCCGGCTCGGGAGCCGCGGGGGCGGCCTGGGGCGCGGGCTGCTCGGGCGTGATGCCCTTCACGAGCGGCTCCGGGCGGGCGGCCTTCTCGTCCTTGTCCTTCGACGGGGCGCCTCCGCGCTGCGGCCGGCGCTCCTCCTCCTCCTCCTCGGGGATGCCCACCATCTCGTAGCTGGGCACCTGCGCGTCGAGCAGCGGCGAATCGTGGCGCAGGCGCTCGACGTGGTAGTTGGGGGTCTCGAGCGCGGGGTTCGGGATGAGGAGCACGCCCACCTTGAAGCGGGCCTCGATCTTGATGATCTCCGAGCGCTTCTCGTTGAGCAGGTACGTGCCGACGTCCACCGGCACCTGGACGTGCACGGCGGCGGTGCTCTCCTTCATGGCCTCCTCCTGCAGGATGCGCAGGACGTGCAGGGCCGTGGAGGCGGTGTCGCGGATGAAGCCGGTGCCGTGGCAGCGCGGGCAGGCGGAGTGCGTGGTCTCCTCCAGCGAGGGCTGCAGGCGCTGGCGCGAGAGCTCCAGGAGCCCGAAGCGCGAGATCTTGCCGA
>CAZNWZ010000295.1:0-2498 GCA_964576455.1 uncultured Lysobacter sp. | reverse complement strand
GCTCGAACTTGATCACGTCCGCGCCCATCCAGGCGAGCAGCTGCGAACAGGTGGGACCCGCCTGGACGTGGGTCATGTCGAGAATCCTTACGCCTTTGAGAGCTTCCATGCGCTTCGCTTCCTTTGGGAGGGGGGAACCGCAGATGAACGCGGATGAACGCAGATGGCTCTAGGCATGGAGGCGACCGTGGCCATCGGCACGCCGCGTCGACATCCCCGAATCATCTGCGTTCATCCGCGTTCATCTGCGGTTCCAATGGGTTTGCAAACGGGCAGCGCTCAAGCAGCCTTCTTGGGAGGGGCGGAGAAGGCGCCCGCCGCCTTCATGGAGGTGATCTTCGCCTCGTCGTAGCCGAGCACGTTCTTCAGCACGTCGTCGGTGTGCTCGCCCAGCAGCGGGCTCCGCTCGATCCTGGCGGGCGAGGCCGAGAGCTTGATGGGCATGCCGACGTTGAACCACTTGCCGCGCTGCGGGTGGTCGAGCTCCACGTACATGTCCCGGCCGCGCACGTGCTCGTCGTCGGCGAGGTCCGCGGTGGACATGATCGGCCCGCAGGGCACGTCGATCTCGTTGAGGATCGCCATGAACTCGCGCTTCGTGTACTTCGAGGCGAACTGGCCCAGCAGCCCCCACATCTTGGCCTGGTGGCGGCGACGGTCCGCGATCTTCGCCAGGTCGGGGTCGGTCGCGAGGTCCGGGTGGTGCACCTCGGGGCCGATGCGCTTCGCCAGCGCCTCCCACACCGCCTCCTGGACGACGACGTAGATCCAGTCGTTGGGGCCGTGCGGCTTGCAGTGGATGGCGTTGCCGAGCTGGCCGCCGCCGGAGTCGTTGCCCGCGCGCGGCACGTCGCCCATCCCCTGGTAGGTGGGCACGGAGTACTCGGCGAGCTCCTGGCGCGTCAGGCGCTGGTGGTCGCGGAACTTCACGCGGCACAGGTTCATCACCCCGTCCATCATCGCCACCTCGACGTACTGCCCCTCGCCCGTCCGGTTGGCCTGGTGCAGCGCGGCCAGCAGCCCGATGGCCAGGTGCAGGCCCGTTCCGGAGTCCCCGATCTGCGCGCCGGTCACGAAAGGCGGCCCGTCGTGCAGGCCCGTGGTGCTCATGGACCCGCCCATGGCCTGCGCCACGTTCTCGTAGGCCTTGAAGTCGGCGTAGGGGCCGGAGGAGCCGAAGCCCTTGATCGAGCCCACCACGATCCGCGGGTTGATCTCGTGGATCCTTTCCCACGTGAAGCCCAGCCGCTCCAGCACGCCGGGGCCGAAGTTCTCCATCATGATGTCGGACTTCCTCAGCAGGTCCACGAAGACCTGCTTGCCCTCGTCGGTCTTCATGTTGACCGTGATCGAGCGCTTGTTGCAGTTGAGCATCGTGAAGTACAGGCTGTCGGCGCCGGGGACGTCCCGGAGCTGGCCGCGCGTCGCGTCGCCCTGCGGCGGCTCGAACTTGATCACGTCCGCGCCCATCCAGGCGAGCAGCTGCGAACAGGTGGGGCCGGCTTGGACATGCGTCATGTCCAGGATTCGAACGCCTTTCAGTGCTTCCATGTCATTCCTCTCGATGCGGTTTCCCGGCGGACAGTGAACGGCGCCTTCCGCGTCCGTTCGTCTGGACGCCCGCCTGAGCGGCGCGCCCGAATCGCTATTCTAGATTTCCCGAGCCATTCGCGTCCGCTCCAGGCGCTATTTCTTCTTCGCGGTGGGGTTGAGCGCGGTGATGCGCCCGCTCTCGGTGCCCGCGCCCTCGTCGATGACGGCGTTGACGAGCGTCGGCCGGCGCGAGCGCAGGGCCTCCTCCATCGCCGCGCGCAACTCGGCCGGGGTCGTGGCCAGCACGCCCACGCCGCCGAAGGCCTCCATGAGCTTCTCGTAGCGCGCGCCCTTCACGAACACGAGCGGCGAGGGATCCTTGCCTCCCGTCGGGTTCTTCTCGTCGCCACGGTAGACGCCGTTGTTGTTGAGGATCACGACGCAAACCGGCAGGTCGTAGCGGCAGATGGTCTCCACCTCCATGCCGGAGAAGCCGAAGGCGCTGTCCCCCTCGATCGCGATCACCGGCTGGCCGCTCACCACCGCGGCGGCGACGGAGAAGCCCATGCCGATGCCCATCACGCCCCAGGTGCCGACGTCGAGGCGCTTCCTGGGCTTGTACATGTCGACGATGCTGCGCGTGAAGTCGAGCGCGTTGGCGCCCTCGTTCACGAGGATCGCGTCGGGATTGGCCTTCACGATGTCGCGCACGACGGCGAGCGCGCTGTGGAAGTTCATCGGGACGGGGTTCTTCGCCAGCGTCTCCGCCATCTTCGCGACGTTCCTTCCCTTGCGCTCGGCCACGGCGTCGAGCCACTCGGCCGGCGGCCGGGGCCAGCCCTCGCCGATGCCGGCGAGCAGGGCCGACACGCACGAGCCGATGTCGCCCACGACCGGGGCGTCGATGCGCACGTTGCTGTCCGCCTCCTGCGGCGAGATGTCGACCTGGATGAACTTCTGGCCGC
>CAZNWZ010000294.1:0-2509 GCA_964576455.1 uncultured Lysobacter sp. | reverse complement strand
TACGGCTGCCGCGAGTCGCTGGTGGACGGCATCAAGCGCGCCACCGACGTGATGATCGCCGGCAAGGTCGCCGTCGTCTGCGGCTACGGCGACGTGGGCAAGGGCTCGGCGCAGGCGCTGCGCGCCCTGTCCGCGCAGGTCTGGATCACCGAGATCGACCCCATCTGCGCGCTGCAGGCGGCGATGGAGGGCTACCGCGTGGTCACGATGGAGGAGGCCTGCGACAAGGCCGACATCTTCGTCACCGCCACCGGCAACCTGCACGTCATCACGCACGAGCACATGAAGCGCATGAAGGACCAGGCGATCGTGTGCAACATCGGCCACTTCGACAACGAGATCGACGTCGCCTCCCTGAAGCAGTACAAGTGGGAGAACATCAAGCCGCAGGTGGACCACGTCATCTTCCCGGACGGCAAGCGCATCATCCTGCTCGCCGAGGGGCGCCTGGTGAACCTGGGCTGCGGCACGGGACACCCGAGCTACGTGATGAGCTCGTCCTTCGCCAACCAGACCCTCGCGCAGATCGAGCTCTTCACGCGCACCGGGAAGTACCCGGTGGGCGTGTACGTGCTGCCCAAGCACCTCGACGAGAAGGTGGCGCGGCTGCAGCTCTCGAAGCTGGGCGCGAGGCTCACCACGCTCACCGACGAGCAGGCGCGCTACATCGGCGTGGCGAAGGAAGGCCCCTACAAGGCCGACCAGTACCGCTACTAGGTCCGGATCCCCGGGGCGCCCGCCGCCCCGGCCCCACCATGCAGACGCAACGCGATCGCCAGAAGCTCTTCAGCTTCGAGTTCTTCCCCCCCAAGACCCCGGAGGGCGAGGAGAAGCTGCGCAAGGCCCGCGCCCAGCTCGCGCAGCTGGGGCCCGCCTTCATGTCCTGCACCTTCGGCGCCGGCGGCTCGACGCAGGAAGGCACGCTGCGCACGATCCTCGAGATCCACCGCGAGGGCCATGTCGCCGCGCCGCACCTCTCTTGCATCGGGTCGAGGCGCGAGAGCATCGCCTCGCTCCTCGACCAGTACCGCGAGGCGGGCATCCGCCGGCTGGTCTGCCTCCGGGGCGACCTGCCCTCGGGCATGGCGGTGGCCGGCGAGTTCCGCTACGCCGCGGATCTCGTGCGCTTCGTGCGCGACCACACTGGCGGCTGGTTCCACATCGAGGTGGCGGCCTACCCGGAGTTCCATCCCCAGGCGCGACGGCCGGCCGACGACCTCGCCCACTTCAAGGCGAAGATCGACGCCGGCGCGAACTCCGCCATCACGCAGTACTTCTACAACGCCGACGCCTACGCCCACTTCGTCGAGTCGGTGGAGGCGCTGGGCGTGGACGTGCCCATCGTCCCGGGCATCATGCCGATCAACAACTTCTCCCAGCTCGCGCGCTTCTCCGACGCGTGCGGGGCGGAGATCCCGCGCTGGATCCGCCTGCGCCTGGAGAGCTTCGGCGACGACACGGCCTCCATCAAGGCCTTCGGCCTGGACGTCGTGACCGAGCTGTGCGACCGGCTCCTTCGCCTGGGGGCGCCGGGGCTTCACTTCTACACCCTCAACCAGGCGGGGCCCACGACGACGATCTGGCAGCGGCTGGGCCTGTAGTCCGGGGCGGAGGGTAGAATCGCGGCTCCAAGGCGACAGCCCGGAGACCGCCGTGAACCAGACGAACGCCGAAGAACGCCAGTCCCTCGCCGCCCGCCTGAAGTCCCAGCCCCCGCGCGAAGCAGCCCGGATGCTCGCCGCCGAGGAGCCGCCGCGCGCTGTCGAGGCCCTCACCGCGCTCAACCCCGGCATCGCGCAGGACATCCTCGCGGAGATGTCCCCCGAGGCGCTCTCGGCGGTGTCGAAGGCGGCGAGCCCCGAGCTCGCCCGGCAATGGCTGCGCAACGCCCGCTATCCGGGCGGCGTGGTCGGGCGCCTGATGGAGCCGCCCAACGCCGTGTTCTCGCCGGGGATGAGCGTCGGCGAGGCCATCGAGCAGCTGCGCGCCGTGGTGCGGACGGCGCTCGTCACCTACGGGTACGTGACGGACGGCGAGGGCCGGCTCCTCGGCCTGGTGACCATGCGCGACCTCCTCTTCAGCGACGACAGCGCGAAGCTGGGCGAGGTGATGCTGAAGGACGCCTTCTCCTTCCGGGCGGACACGCCGGTCGCCGACGCGATGAAGCTCACCCTCAACCGGCACTACCCGGTCTATCCGGTGTGCGACGAGGCGGGCCGGCTCCTCGGGCTCGTGCGCGGCGCGGCCATCTTCGAGGAGCAGGCCTTCGAGATCACCGCGCAGCCCGGCTCGATGGTCGGCGTGGAGAAGGAGGAGCGCGTCACCACGTCGCTCGCCCGTGCCTTCAAGTTCCGCCACCCGTGGCTGCAGCTGAACCTCCTCACGGCCTTCGCCGCCGGCGGCGTCGTGGCCCTGTTCCAGGGGACGGTGGACCGCCTCGTGATCCTGGCGACCTTCCTGCCCGTGCTCGCGGGGCAGTCCGGCAACACGGGCTGCCAGGCGCTCGCGG